>JBMNOI010000122.1:0-11678 GCA_050942995.1 Anaerolineae bacterium | reverse complement strand
GGGCGGGTAACCCGATCGGCGCCAAGGTGACGCTGCGCGGTGAGCGTATGTTCTCTTTCCTGGACCGGTTGATGAACATCGCTCTGCCCCGCCAGCGTGACTTTCGAGGGGTGCCGCGAAATTCCTTTGACGGACGGGGCAACTATACGCTGGGCTTGCGCGAGCAGTTGGCGTTTACCGAGATCGATTACGATACCATCGACAAGATCCGCGGCCTCGAGATCACGATCGTGACCACGGCCAAGACGGATGAAGAGTCGAGGTATCTGCTGGAGCTCTTTGGCATGCCCTTTGAGCGGGTATAGCCAGGAGAACACGGCGAGAAAGTATCTGGCCGACGTGATGTAGCCGTCAAGGCGACGATTCGGAGGGAAAAGAGTGGCCAAGAAGTCAATCATCGTGCGAGAAACGCGCCGCAAATATCCGGTACGCGTACGCAACCGGTGCTCCCGATGTGGCAGGCCTCGTGCGTATATGCGCAGGTTCGATCTGTGCCGCATCTGCTTCCGTGAGCTGGCCATGGCCGGCAAGATTCCGGGAGTGGTCAAGTCGAGCTGGTAGGCCGGGGCTCGCCGTAGGCGATGGAGAGCGTGGTGGCGCAGGACCCCGTTCTTGGCCTGAGGGCGAGTTACTCAGAGGCCCGGGGATAATGACAGGAGATTGTGTAACAGATGAATACAACTGATCCCATTGCGGATATGCTGACGCGGATTCGGAATGCAATCAATGTGCGCCGTGGCTTTGTGCTGATCCCGTCGTCGCGGCTTAAGCAGGCGGTTGCGCAGGTTCTGCGCGATGAGGGATATATCAGCCGCTATGAAGTGGTTCGCGATGGTCGCTTTCCGGTGCTAAAGCTATATCTCAAGTACACTGATGATAAGGAGCCCGTGCTCAGAGGACTGAAGCGGGTGAGCAAGCCAGGTTGCCGGATCTATACCAAGAAGGATGATATTCCCTGGGTAAAGGTCGGCCTCGGCACGGTGATTCTCTCTACCCCGCGTGGCGTTGTCTCGGGTAAAGAGGCGCGCAAGCTTGGCGTGGGCGGCGAGATTCTGTGCGAAGTGTGGTAGACCCATACGACGGCCTGGCGATAGGGAGGTATGACCGTGTCTAGAATTGGACGCTTGCCCATTACTGTGCCGAACGGTGTCACAGTGACGCCGGAGGGCAACAGAATTACGATAAAGGGACCCCGGGGAGAGCTGTCGCGGGATTTTCACCCGAATATGACGATCAACCTGGAAGATAGCCTGCTGACGGTTACGCGACCGGATGACAGCCGTCAGAATCGAGCATTGCACGGCTTGACGCGAGCACTGCTGGCCAACATGGTTACCGGAGTCACCGAGGGCTTTCGGCGGCGGCTGGTGATCAACGGCGTGGGCTATCGTGCGGATCAGCAGGGCGAGGCGATTGTCCTCCAAGTGGGCTTTAGCCACTCGGTGAGGATCGTTCCGCCCAAGGGCATCACGCTGACTGTGGAGCAGGGTGGCCGCGTTGTCGTCGTCGAAGGTAACGACAAGGAAATGGTCGGTGAAGTGGCGGCCAAGATCCGTGCAGTGCGCAAGCCCGAACCGTACGGCGGCAAGGGTATTGCTTACGAGAATGAGGTCATCCGACGCAAGGCCGGAAAGGCCGGCAGGGCTGGAGGCTGATGATGGCTAATACAGCAAAAACTCGTGAAGCGCGTATACGGCGCCATCGCCGAGTGCGCAAGAACATTTCGGGCACAAGCGAGCGTCCGCGTCTGAGTGTGTTTCGCAGCCTGCAGCACATGTATGCGCAGGTAATCGACGACACCGCGGGGCACACGCTCGTCTCGGCTTCGACTCTGGACAAGGATATCCGCGACGAGTGCGAAGGCCTGAAAAAGAGCGATGCGGCCAAGGTGGTGGGGCGGCTGGTTGCAGAGCGCGCCCTGGCCCATGGCGTCACAAAAGTGGTCTTTGACCGAGGTGGATACAAGTACCACGGCCGGGTGAAAGCGTTGGCCGATGCCGCTCGCGAGGCCGGGCTGGACTTTTAGCCGACCCCCGGTGTGGCCGGTGCCTCAGGTGCTGTGCCGGCGGGCAGCGATGAGTGAGGAGAACCTGAATGGCGAGAGATATCGAGTTTGAGGAATTCAACGAGGGCGAAGAGCTCCAAGAGCGCGTCGTGCACATTAGCCGCGTGTCCAAAGTGTCCAAGGGCGGCCGCCGGTTCAGCTTCCGGGCGCTGGTGGTAGTGGGGGACGGCAACGGGCGTGTGGGCGTCGGCGTGGGCAAAGCCCGTGAGGTGCCCGCGGCGATTCGCAAGGGCATCGAGCGCGCCAGGCGCGAGATGGTGGACGTTCCTCTATTTGGGCGTACGATTCCCCACGATGTCGTTGTGAATTATAGCGCAGCCAAAGTGATGCTAAAGCCGGCCTCGCCCGGTACCGGTGTAATCGCCGGCGGCGGTGTGCGCGCCGTGGTAGAGGCGGCCGGTGTGCAGGATATTCTGACCAAGTCCTTGGGTAGCGATAACATCTTTAATGTGGTTATGGCGACCTATGAAGGACTCAAAGGTCTGACCGATATCGAGCGTCAGGCGGAGCGGCGCGGCAAGCCCGTGGCCGACCTTCTGCCGCCGTGGAGGGCAGTGGCTGATGTCTAACAAGTTGCTGATCAAATACGTCAAGAGCGCAATCGGCTACAATGTGCGCCAGAAGCGCACCATCGAAACCCTCGGTTTGCGCCGACTGGGTGACGTGGTCGAGCAGGATGATACCCCTGTGATCCGCGGGATGGTGAACAAGGTGCGCCATCTGGTTGAGGTCGAAGAGGTAAATCATGAAACTGCATGATCTACGCGAGCCCGAAGGAGCAAGGCGAAATCGTAAGCGGCGCGGCCGTGGTATCGCGGCCGGCCAGGGCAAAACGGGTGGCTTTGGCACCAAGGGAAGTGGCGCGCGCTCCGGTCGGGGCGGCCGGCGTTACTTTGAAGGTGGCCAGCTTCCTCTGGTGAACCGCCTGCCGATCAAGCGCGGCTTTCGTAACGTGAACCGCATCGAGTATGCTGTAGTGAACGTCGAGGCCCTGAATCGCTTCGAGGCGGGAAGTGTGGTGGATCTGAGTGCTCTGATCAACTCGGGGCTGGTGCGCCGGGAAGATCGTCTGGTCAAGATCCTGGGTGAGGGCAACGTCGATCGTCCGCTGACGGTGATCGCCGATCGCTTCTCCGAGTCGGCCAAGGCCAAGATCGAGGCGGCCGGCGGAACGGCTCAGGAGCTCTAGTCGAATCTCGACCGGGTCGCTGTGTAACGTGGATGGGAGCGATTCATGCTGCAAGCAGTTGCTAACGCGTTCAAACTACCGGACTTGCGACGCAAGATCCTCTTTACGCTGATGATCCTCGTGGTCTATCGGCTGGCGGCGCACGTTCCGGTGCCCGGTGTGAACGTGGAAGCCCTCCGGCAGGTGTTCCAACAGAACCAGCTATTGGGGCTGCTGGACATGTTCTCCGGTGGGGCCATGTCGAATTTTTCGGTGATGGCGATGGGGGTGTACCCCTTTATCACCGCGCAGATCATCTTGCAGCTTTTGACGCCCATCATCCCGACCCTCGATCAGTTGAGTAAAGAGGGTGAGGCGGGGCGCCAGCGGATCAACATGTATACCCACCTGTTGACCATTCCGCTGGCTGCGCTGCAGGGTTTTGGGCAGATCACGGTGCTCACACAGCCTATGGGGCTGGGAGGGCCGGTGATCGAGCGGTTTGGCTTTTCGGGAGGCAACTGGCTGCCCACCATCTCGACGCTGTTGACTCTGACGGCGGGCACCATGTTTGCCATCTGGCTTGGTGAACTGATCGACGAGCAAGGTATCGGCAACGGTATCTCGATCATTATCTTTGGCGGTATTGTGTCGGGTATCCCTCAGCGGCTGGGGCAGCTTGTGACTGCGGGTCAGTGGGGCGCCCTCATCGTGTTCCTGCTCGTCACCGTCATCACGGTGGTGGGGATCGTTATGGTGCACGAGGGACAGCGGCGCATCCCGGTGCATTACGCCAAACGTGTGCGCGGTAACAAGATCTATGGCGGGCAGAGCACGCATATCCCGCTACAGGTTAACTCGGCCGGCATGATCCCGTTGATCTTTGCCGTGTCGATTATGATGCTGCCGGGCGTGGTAGCCAGCTACTTTGTGGGCTCGCAGGTGCCCTTTATCCGGAGCATCGCTCAGGGGGTATCGGGCCTGTTCGACACCGCCAGCGCGTTCTACTGGGTGATGTATTTCTTGTTGGTGGTCGGGTTCACCTACTTTTACACCGACGTCATTTTCCAACAGCAGGATCTGCCCGAGACGCTGAGGCGTCAGGGGGGCTTTATTCCGGGCATTCGCCCGGGCGCCCGTACGGCCGAATACCTTTATGGAGTATTGCGGCGCATTACCCTGGTGGGGGCGTTGTTCCTCGGCATCATAGCCATCCTGCCCTTCCTGGTGCAGTTGATCGTCGGCCGCGGGGAGATGCTGGTGACGAGCACCGGCCTCCTGATTGTGGTGGGTGTGGTGCTGGATACGATGAAGCAGCTCGAAGCGCAGCTTTTGATGCGCCACTACGAAGGTTTCATTCGAAGGATGAGGTAGCATGGCTGACATCGTGTTGCTGGGGGCCCCGGGAGCGGGCAAGGGAACTCAGGCCGAGCGGCTGGTTGAGTGGCTCTCTATCCCCCGCATATCCAGCGGGGATCTGTTTCGAGCGGCCATTAGCGCCGGCACTGAGCTGGGGCTTCGGGCCAAGGGCTTTATCGATCGGGGCGAACTGGTGCCGGATGAGGTGACCATCGGCATGGTTGCCGAGCGACTGGCACAGCCCGATTGTGCCGACGGGGTGATCTTTGACGGGTTCCCGCGGACGGTCGCCCAGGCCGAGGTGCTGGATGATTTGCTGGCCGATATGGGCCGACAGGTGGATATTGTGGCCGATATCCGGGTTGCGGAGGATGAATTGCTCCGTCGCCTGGGAGGGCGCTGGACCTGCCGGAATTGTGGTCGGGTGTATCATCGAGAGTTCAGTCCTGAGAAGGTGCGTGGCGTGTGTGACGTGTGCGGGGGAGAGCTTTACCAGCGCGACGATGACACGCCCGAGACGCAGAAGCGTCGCATTCAGGTCTATCTCGAGCAGACGGCTCCGCTGCAGGACTATTATGCGAGCAAGGGGCTCCTGGCCGAGATAGATGGCGAGCAGGACATCGCCGGAGTATTTGAGGACCTGAAGCAGGCTATCCAGGACGTTTTGGAATAAGGATGGCCCGAAAACGGGCCGGTAATCGAGAGGGATATGGCGCAACCCAGGACGAAGGATGAACTGCGACGAATGGCCAGGGCCGGGCAGATTGTGGCTATGGCACTTGATGCGATGCGTGAAGCCATTGAGCCGGGCATCTCTACGATCGAGCTGGACCGCCTGGCGGAGGATCTGATTCGCAAGCAAGGGGGCGTTCCTTCGTTCAAAGGATACCATGGATTCCCGGCGACGATCTGTACCTCGGTGAACGAGCAGATCGTCCACGGCATCCCGGGGGATCGCAAGTTGCACGATGGCGAGATCATCAGTGTGGATGTCGGCGCCATCTGGGAAGATTATCATGCGGACGCGGCTATCACGGTGGCGGTAGGACACGTTAGTAGTGAAGAGGTTCGTCGCCTGCTGCGCACAACAGAGGATGCGTTGATGGCCGGCATCGAGGCCGCGCGAGCGGGAGAGCGGTTGGGGGATGTATCGCACGCCATCGAGGCGGTGGCCGATGCGGCCCGGCTGGGAGTGATTCGCGAGTATGGCGGCCACGGCATCGGCCGGGCCATGCACGAGTCGCCGCGCATTCCTAATTGGGGTCGGGCGGGGCAGGGGATCCTGCTCAGGCCGGGTATGGCGATGGCGCTGGAGCCCATGCTGACGTTGGGGGGCGAGAAGACACGGGTGCTTCCTGATCGATGGACGGTGGTAACGGCGGACGGCAGCCTTTCGGCGCATTTCGAACATACCATCGCCGTGACAGATGATGGGCCGGTGATCCTCACCCGCGTGGATAACGATTTGCTATAGGCACTGATGGAGGGTTCTAGATCATGAAAGTTCGTCCTTCGGTCAAGAAGCGTTGTGACAGGTGCAAGATCGTGCGGCGGCGTGGTATCGTTCGCGTCATCTGCGTCAATCCCCGTCACAAGCAGCGGCAGGGATAGTAACGGCCGGGTAGGAGGGGCCCGTAAAGCGGGCCGAGATTTGAGGAGGCATTAGAATGGCTCGTATCGCCGGAATCGATATTCCGAACGAAAAGCGCGTCGAGATCGCCCTGACATATATCTATGGCATCGGCCTGTCTCGGAGCCAGCAGATCTTGAGCAAGACGGGCGTGAACCCCGATACGCGCAGCAAAGATCTGACCGAGGCCGAGGTAGCGCGCCTACGTGAGGTCATCGAGAACGAGTTCGTGGTCGAGGGTGATCTGCGCCGCGAACTGGCAATGAATATTAAAAGGATGCAGGACATTGGCTCGTACAGAGGGCTGCGCCATCGCCGCAACCTGCCTGTGCATGGTCAGCGAACCAAGACCAATGCGCGAACCAAGCGGGGTCGGCGTCGGGCGGTGGCCGGCAAGAAGCGCGCTACTGCGAAGAAGTAATAGCTGGAGGTAAGGATGGGTCGAAGAAGAGGCCGGGCACGTACGACACGCCGTGAAAGAAGGAATGTTCCTTACGGGCGCGTGTATATTCAGGCGACGTTCAACAATACAATTATTACATTTACCGATCCGACGGGCAACGTGGTTTGCTGGCGCAGTGCCGGACAGAGCTTCCGTGGGTCGCGCAAGAGCACGCCCTTTGCCGCACAGACGGCAACCGAGGCCGCCAGCCGGATGGCCATGGATATGGGCATGCATGAGGTTGAGGTATTCGTCAAGGGACCGGGCCCCGGGCGCGAGGCCGCTTTGCGGCAGCTTCAGGCCGCCGGGCTGCAGGTGCGCTCGATTACCGACGTGACCCCTATTCCGCATAACGGGTGCCGCCCGCCGAAGAAGCGTCGCATCTAGTTGCAGATGTGGCCGTGGCCGGGCTTGGAATCATGTTAGAACGCGTTGTCGATACGATAAGGAACTGCGGGGAAGACATGGGAGCAAGTTCCCTCCCAGGACTGGATGTAAACCCGCTGCCGGTGAGTTAACCCACCGGGCAACTAAGGAGGCCTGATGGCAAGGTATACGGATGCAGTCTGCAAATTGTGTCGGCGTGAAGGCATGAAGCTGTTCCTCAAGGGGGAGCGCTGCCTTTCGCCCAAATGCGCGGTCGAGCGTCGCGCCTATGCGCCGGGGGTGCATGGTCGGACGGCGCAGTTCCGCCGACAAGAATCAGAGTATGGACTTCAGCTTCGGGAGAAGCAACGGCTACGGCGCTATTACGGCGTGCTGGAGAAACAGTTCCGCCGGTATTACGATCTGGCGCTGCGTACCCGTGGTCAGACGGGACCTAATCTGTTGATCATTCTGGAGCGGCGTCTGGATAACGTCGTTTACCGACTTGGGTTCGCCGATTCGCGAGCCCAGGCGCGGCAAATCGTATTGCATGGTCATATCGCGCTGAACGGTCGCAAGACGAACATCCCTTCGGCGCTTGTGAACGTTGGCGATGAAATAAGCGTGCGCCAGGGCAGCAGTCGCAACGGTTACTTTCAGGGCATTGGCGAGGTGCTGGAGCACCGGAATGTGCCCGATTGGCTCTCTCTGAACGCGGCCGATCTCAAGGGCCAGGTAGTCGCCTTGCCAACGCGTGAGCAGATCGATGCGCCGGTCAACGAGCAGCTCATCGTCGAATACTACTCGCGGTAAAGGTTGGTAGCATTTGACCGAGATGGTGTTTGGTGCCGAGTCGCATGGCGCTGGCCTGTGCAGCATCGCACGCAAGTAGTGAGGAGGGTACCCCTTGCTTTATCAAGTATTGCCCAAAATCGAATGTGAGGCGAGCACGCTCAACTATGGGCGTTACGCAATAGGCCCGATGTCGCGTGGATATGGTGTGACGGTAGGCCTTGCGTTACGTCGGGTACTGCTCTCTTCACTGCCCGGAGCCGCGATTACGTCGGTGCGCGTGACCGGCGTGCCCCACGAGTTCACGGTGATCCCGGGCGCTAAAGAGGATATGACGTTATTTTTGCTGAACCTGAAAAAGGTCCGCCTGGTCTCCTACTCTGAGGAGCCGGTGCGCATGCGTATCTCGGCTCGGGGCAAGAGTGTGATCACCGCCGGTGACATCGAAGCACCTTCCGATATCGAGATCGTGAACCCCGAGCTCCAGCTTTTGACGCTGGATACGCTGGATTCGGACCTCGAGATCGAGCTGGTGGCCGAGCGGGGCGTCGCTTACTCGCCGGCTGAGGATCGCAAGAACCTGCCCATCGGGCAGATTCCGGTGGACGCGGTGTTTAGCCCGGTTGTCCGGGTGCGTAATACGGTAGAGCAGGCGCGCATCGAGCAGATCACCAACTATGACCTGCTCAAGCTCGAGATCTGGACAGACGGCGCCATGCGCCCGGGCGAAGCGCTCACCCGGGCGGCCCGGATCCTGATCCGGCACTTTGAGCCGCTGGCCGAGTTCTCCGAGAGCGAAGCGGGTGTTCCCGAGGTCGAGGCTCCGGAGGAAAGTGGAATCGCCGGGCGCTATTACGAGGTGCCCATTGAGGATCTGGATCTTAGCATGCGCGCTTATAACTGCCTCAAGCGGGCGGGCATCACCAGCGTGGGCGACATCCTGGAGCGCATGGAGCACGGCGTAGCCGAGATGCTGGCCATCCGGAACTTTGGGCAAAAGTCGCTGGAAGAGCTGATCGACCGCATGCAGGAAAAGAGCTTTTTGCCGCAAGAGTTCGAGCCGAAATAATGGTGACCGGCAGGTGACGTTACGATTCGCAAATCGTAACGTCCCGCCTGCGGTTGTTGTATGACGAACGACGGTAGAGAGGTAGCTACGATGAGACATAGGGTATCAGGGCGTCGGCTGGGGCGTGATTCGGCCCACCGTTCGGCGCTTTTTCGGAACCTGATGACGGAGCTGTTTCGCCACGAGCGCATCCGGACGACCAAGGCCAAAGCCCAGGCGATTCGCTCTGAGGCCGAGCACCTTGTCACCGTGGCCAAGCGGGGCAAGACCAAGCGCGATGCCGAGCAGTACGATCAGCACGAACGCCGCCTGGTCAGCGCCGTGTTGTACGACCCCAAAGTGGTGAAAAAGCTGTTCGACGAGATCGCCCCGCGCTATATGGAGCGGCCGGGCGGCTATACGCGCATCATCAAGATGGGGCCTCGGCAGGGCGACGGCGCCGAGATGGTGGTGCTGGAACTGGTCGAGTAGCAACGGACCTGAGAGGATGGCGAGAGGCGCGCAGGAGGGGGGAACCCGCACCTATCGGGCGACGGTGGCTTATGATGGCACGGTCTATAGCGGGTTTCAGATCCAGCCAGAGCGACCGACCATCCAGGGAGAGTTGGAGCGGGCTCTGCAGCGCCTGACGCAACAGTTTGTGCGGATAGACGGCGCAGGGCGGACGGACACCGGAGTGCATGCGCACGGCCAGGTGATCAGTTTCAAAGCAAGGTGGAGTCACGGCGTCGAGACGCTACAGCGGGCCATGAACGCCGTGCTCCCTCGTGATATTGCGGTAAGAGATGTGGCCGAAGCCGATGAGCGCTTTCATGCGCGCTTTAGCGCCAGAGGCCGCACGTACGTTTACAGTATCTACCAGAGCGAGGTGCGTTCGCCGCTACTTGATCGCTTTGCCCATCATGTGACGACGCCACTCTATGTGGACCGCATGGCGCAGGCGGGCGATAAGCTGATAGGGGAGCATGATTATGCCGCCTTTGGGCAGCCTCCGTTTGGCGAGAATACGGTGCGCACGGTGTACCGTGCCGAGTGGCGATGGCAGAATGCGGCCCGAGGGGTTGGGGCGATGGTCGAACTCCCCCCGCTGCTGCAATTCGAGATCGAGGCAAACGCTTTCTTGCGAGGGATGGTTCGCCGTCTGGTGGGCACTCTGCTCCAGGTAGGGAGTGGTACGCTGACGGTGGATGATTTTGTCGATATCCTGGCGTCGCAAGAGATTGCGCGGGCAGGTGTGCCGGCGCCGGCTTGTGGCCTCTGTCTCTGGCACGTGCGCTATGCAAAACAGGAATAGAGTGCGGCTGTCTCGCCGTGTCTTGTGAGCCGGGTGGTGAAACCCTTCGAGGGGACAGCCTCAATTCAGGATCCTATGAAATGCTCCACCGGCATGGATGGAAGGAGTTAGCCAGGGTGAAAACGTATAGCATCAAAGCATCCGAGATCGAGCGAGAGTGGTTTGTCGTCGATGCCCAGGGGCAAAACCTGGGGCGGCTGGCCACCCGCATCGCCACCATATTGCGTGGCAAGCACAAGCCGACTTTTACGCCCGGTATGGATGTGGGCGATTTTGTCATCGTGGTGAATGCGGATAAAATCACGGTGACCGGAAACAAGATGCAGGAAAAGATGTACTACCGGCACTCGCTTTACCCCGGCGGGTTGCGCGAGACCAGCCTGGAGAGTATGCTGGCCAAGCATCCCGAGCGGGTGGTCGAGCATGCTGTGCGGGGTATGCTCCCCAAGAACCGCCTGGGGCGGGCCATGATGAAAAAGCTCAAGGTGTATGCCGGCGGGAATCATCCGCATCAGGCACAAAAGCCGCGGGCGCTGGAACTGTAGTATCATACCGGCCGCAGCACAGATGAACGGCGTTCATATTCCCTGAGGGAATTGACGTAAGGAGGAATGGCTACGTGGAATCTCAGTATTACGCCGGTACCGGCCGGCGCAAGACCTCGGTCGCTCGCGTGCGGCTTTATCCGGGCGGCGATGCCTTTGTGGTAAACGGCAAGCCCGCCACCGAGTTCTTTAGCCGCGAGCAGGATATGGTCGACGCGTTAGAGCCCCTGCGCGTTACCGAGAAAGAGAACAATTTCATGATCTCGGTCGTCGTCAAGGGCGGTGGCGTGAGCGGCCAGGCCGGTGCAATTCGCCACGGTATTGCCCGCGCTCTGCTGGAAGTCGATCCCGAGTTGCGCGGACGGCTGCGCGAGGCAGGCCTGTTGACGCGCGATCCGCGCGCCAAGGAACGGAAAAAGGCCGGTCTCAAGCGGGCACGCAAGGCTCCTCAGTACACCAAGCGCTAGAGCCTGCTCGGAGCGGGTATCCCTTGTATACGACCGGAGCCCTGTTCGGAGAGGGCTGGCGCGCCAGAGTGTGCGATTGAAACGAGCACAAACAGAGGGCGATATGCTGTGGACACGCCCTCTGTTGTTGTTCTTGATGACTGTCACTTTTGCGATGATGGCGGTTGCCACGATGAGGGGCGGGCGTCCCCGTCGCCCTATGGTCGGTGGGGACTAGCCGCGTATGATCGGCGCATAGATGACGATGCCGGCCGTTAGCGCCCAAAGGATGATGGTGAGCAGGAGGGGACGATCGGTGAGGATGATCTCTTCCGGGGCGCCCCCCATGTTGCGGGTGTGAATCAGATACATGTAGCGAAAGAGCCCGTACATGACAAAGGGGATGGTGAGCATCATCGAATGATCGGCCGGCACATTGGGCGCCGAAAAGGTATAGAATGAGTAGGCGGCCAGCGCCGTCGCCGTAACCAGTGACGTCATG
>JBMNOI010000121.1:0-11696 GCA_050942995.1 Anaerolineae bacterium | reverse complement strand
GACGACGTCGCCGGTGCCGACGAAGCCAAGATGGACCTGCAAGAGGTGGTGGGCTTTTTGCGTGAGCCCTCGAAATATCATCAGATCGGCGCTCACATCCCGCGTGGCGTTCTGTTGGTGGGTCCGCCCGGAACCGGCAAGACGCTCATGGCCCGCGCCGTGGCCGGTGAGGCCAACGTGCCCTTTTTCAACATCAACGCCACCGAGTTTGTCGAGATGTTTGTCGGCGTGGGCGCCAGCCGTGTGCGCGATCTGTTCGATCAAGCGAAAAAGGTGGCCCCTGCGATCCTCTTTATCGACGAGCTGGATGCCGTAGGCCGCCGCCGCGGCGCCGGCGTGGGCAATGTCAACGACGAACGCGAACAAACGCTGAACCAGCTCCTGGTCGAGATGGACGGCTTTGACGAGCGCGCCGAGGTCATCGTCATCGCGGCCACCAACCGGCCCGATGTGCTGGATCCGGCCCTGCTCCGGCCGGGGCGCTTTGACCGGCAGGTGACGGTGGACCTGCCCGACCGCCGAGGTCGGCAACAGATTCTCAAGATTCATACCCAGCACCTGAGTCTGGCGCCGGATGTGGATCTCGAGGCGCTGGCGCGCAACACCACCGGCTTTAGCGGCGCCGATCTGGCCAATCTGGCGAACGAAGGGGCCCTCATCGCCGCCCGCAAGAATCACCAGCGGGTGACTCAACAGGATATGGACGAAGCGCTGGACAAGATCCTGCTGGGTGGAGAGCGCCCGCTCATCCTTACCCCTGAAGATCGAGAGATTGTGGCCTATCACGAGGCCGGACATGCCCTGGTGGCGTGGCTCATGCCCGGCGCCGATCCGGTGCGCAAGGTGACCATCATTCCCCATGGCCGCGCATTGGGCGTCACGCAACAGGCCCAGGGGGACGACAAGTACAACTATTCCCGGACATATCTGCTGGCCCGCCTGTCGATCATGCTAGGGGGACGTGCCGCCGAAGAGGTCGCATTGAACGATGTCACAACCGGCGCCGAGCAAGATCTGGTGCAGGCCTCGCGGCTGGTGCGCCGCATGATCACCCAGTGGGGGATGGGCGATCTGGGGCTGGCGGCGTTCGAGGCCAACGACGAGCAGCCCTTCCTGGGCTATGAACTCGCCCAAAATCGAGCCTTTTCAGAGGAGACGGCCGCCCGCATCGACCGTAACGTGCAGAGCGTCCTGGACGAACGCTATCTTGCGGTGCGCGACCTGGTCGAATCGGCGCGCGATCGATTGGACGCCCTCGTCAACGCCCTGCTCGAGAATGAGACCGTCACGCAAGAGCAGTTACAGGATATACTCGGCCCCCGGCCGGAGCGAATGCCCGGCGAGGCGGCCCGGGCTCGGGGAGAGCCCGAAAAGGAGATGAGCATCTAACAGGTTTCGTTGTTAAGGAGGCGCCATGCATCGCATTCGTATCGACCTCTACAACGCCTGGCTGTTGCTGCGCCTGGGGCGGGTTCATTTTCTGGTGCCCGGCGCCTTCCTCTACCTGCTGGGTGCGCTACTGGCCGTCCTCGCGGGGGCATCCCTCTATCTTCCGCGCCTCTTGTTGGGCTACATGGTGTTTATGCCCGCCCACCTGTCCGTATCGTACAGCAACGATCTCTTTGATGCCGACACCGACAGATACGGTCGCCCCACCCCCTTTAGCGGCGGCAGCGGAGTGCTGGTGAGTCATCCCCACCTGCGCCCCACCGCCGGACGCATCGCCATAGGCCTCATCGTTGCATCGTTCGTCGTCGGGATCGTGTTCATGGCCGTCTACGCCTATCCCGCCTGGCTGCTGGCCTACCTGGCGCTGGGCAATGCGCTCGGGTGGTTCTACGCGGCGCCGCCGCTACGCCTGTCCTACCGGGGTCTGGGCGAGATCGCCACCACCCTGACCGTCGGGCTGCTCGTTCCGGCGTTGGGCTATATAATGACGACGGGCCACCCGGGCCACCTGCTGTGGGCGGTCATCCCCGGTTCGCTACTTTGCGGTATGGCCTTTATCATCGCCGTGCAGATCCCCGATCTGGAGGCCGATCGGCGGGCGCTCAAGCACACGCTGGTCTCTCGCATCGGGCGCGGCCCCGCCTTTATCCTGATCACCGTCGTATTGAGCCTGACGACGGTCTGGTTTCTGGCGCTGTCCGATAGTCGGCTGCGTCCCGTAGGACTGTTCGGCCTGTTGCCCGCCGGAATCAGCCTGTGGAGCGGCCTGCGCCGGCCATCGGAGCGAGAGAGCGCCACGCGGCATGTAAGCGGCATCCTCATCGCTCTGGTCGGCTTTTTGATGCTGACGGACGGCTATCTGCTCTGGCGGCTGGGCGTGATCTGAGGGCGGCTCCGGCAACGCATTAGAAAACGAGGGAGAGTAGATTGCCTATCGAGCGATCCACTCTCCCCCGTTCGCATCCGGCAACGGGCCCGGCGCGTTTTGGATTACAGCAGCGGCGCCAGATCGTTGAGCCGCGTGGTTCCACCTATCCCGAGAATGGACTCGTCGCTCACACCGGCGCGACGCAGCGGCTCGATCACGTCTTTCTTCAGGTTGGGCAGGTAGGCCTTGAGCAGCGCGGCCTGGCCCACCGGCTCGATGCGCACCTCACCCAGATTGGCGGGCAGCAGGCAGCTATGGCCGGCCAGCAACGTCTCGCGCATGTCGCCACAGACGACATCGACCCGCCCCTCGATGGCCGACAGTACCCAGAACTGCTCGCCGTCCATGTTCACCACCCATGGCTCGGCCAGATCCCATCGCTCCAGGCTGAAATAACGGCAGGCCATGGTATAGGTCTGGCGGTTGCGGCCGTGCGTCACCGTCACCTGGCGGGTACGCGGCTCGAACCCTTCCTCCAGATGGATCATGTCGGCCACCTGGCCGGCGCGCTCGGCCAGCGCATCGCCCTCCAGCCCCTCGTTCGCGACCCGATTCAGGCCGATGGTGATGTCCGAGTTCTGCATGATCTCGTAGAACAGTACGCCGCCGGCCGAGTAGTGCATGGTGCCGGCATAGAGCAAAAACGCATCGCCGGGCGCGACCTTGCGCTCGTTCATACAACTCCGCGATTCGCCGCGCATCAATGCCTGAACCAGCGTCTCGCGATCCAGCCCCGGCACATTGCCACAATGGATGGTGGCCCCGGGACGGACACGCAGCATATACCAGGCCTCGGTCTTGCCCGGATCGTCCGACCCCATCGCGGCGGCGGCCTCATCGTTGGGATGAATCTGCTCGCCCAGCGGATTGGAGGCATCTAGGAACTTGATCAGGAGCGGAAAGCGCATTCCATTACGGGCCACGACATCGCGCCCCAGAAACGCCTCGCCATATTCGTCGATGATCTCGTGTAACGAACGCCCCGCCAGGGGCCCGTTCATTACCACACTGGATTCGCCAGGCCTGTCCACCACCTCCCACGTCTCGGCGATGCGATGATCCTCCGGCAGATCGGTCTTGGCGAATTCCTCTACAATCCAGCGGTTGCCAAAGCCATAGTTGCGCAGCACCTCTTTGAAACGCAGTGGATAGAGCCTCTGTTCGTTGCCCGTCATTGTCGGCGGCCTCCCCTCATGATTTCTCGATGCGACGGTTGCATTCTAGGCCGTTACTGCCGACGTGGCAACCGTTACCGCGTCGGCTGTGCCTTGTGCAGCGGCCGGTTCCGCGTTAATATGAATGTCGAGCGGTATATCACGAAAAGGAGCGAGCCATGGAGACAATGCAAACCATCTTGGAACGACGCAGCATCCGCCGGTACAAGACCGACTCTATCCCCGATGAGGATCTGAAGCAGATTCTGGAGGCGGGCCGACAGGCGCCCTCAGCGGCCAACCGCCAGCCGTGGCACTTTGTCGTCGTGCGCAGCACCGAGCAGAAACAGCGCGTGGCCGCCGCTTGCAACAACCAGATGTGGATGGCCGACGCCGATTGCATCCTGGTGGCCGTGGGGCTGCCCGAGGTGACCGAAAAGTGGTACAAAGTGGATGTGGCCATTGCGCTGCAAACGATGGTCATCGCCGCGCGCAGCCTGGGCTATGGCACCTGCTGGATCGGCGCCTTTGACCCGGAACGGGTCAAGGCCGTATGCGGCATCCCGGCCAATGCCGAGGTCGTGGCCTGTACTCCGCTGGGCGTGCCCGACGTCTCACCGCCCGCCCGCGAGCGCAAGCCCTGGAACGAGGTATTCTCCGCCGATTCGCACGGCAAGGCGCTCGAGCTGTAATTCAGGTATTCCCGTGGGGTGCCCATGCCCCCACGGGAATATATCCCCCGTAATATACACGGGTCGTCGCGACGCGCCGGATCGCCCCCTATGCGTAAATTGGCCCCGTCCCGCCGATTCGGGTAATATGCCCCTCATGGAATATCTCGACAAAAGGGTGCGCCGTTCCTTATTCGACGCCGCGCCCGCGTCACCTGCCGGCCCATGGCGAGATCGCGCCCGGCGGGTGACACCGGGGGACTGATGATGACGGACAAGATCACCGTCGGTATTGTGGGAGCCGGACCGTCGGGCATCATGGCCGCGCTGGAGGCCGCCCGCCGGGGCACCCGCGCCATCCTGTTCGAGGCCAACGCTCTGGTCGGGCGCAAGTTGCTGGTCACCGGCAACGGGCGCTGCAACATATCCAACGCCCACGCAACCGCATCGTGCTACACCTGCGCCGATCCTTCGTTCATCGAGACGGCGCTGGAGCGGTTCGGCCATCGCCGGACTCTGGACCGGCTGGCCGAGATGGGCATCCTCACCTACGCCACCGACGACGGATGGTGCTATCCCCTGTCCAACTCGGCAGCCACGGTGGCGGCTACACTGACTACGGCGCTGGATCTGGCCGGTGTGGAGATCCATCTGAATACGCGCATCGCCGATCTGCGCCGCGAACGCGGTGGGTTTGCCCTGGATGTGGGCGACGGACGCCGCCCCCACCGGGTGGATCGGCTGGTGCTGGCCTCGGGGGGCATGGCCTACCCCGCATTGGGCTCCCGCGGTGACCTCTACCCCGTCCTGGAGCGGATGGGCCATACCATCGTCGCGCCCCGGCCGGCGCTGGCCCCGATCGTGGCCGACGTCCGTCGATTGCACAAGCTACAGGGCGTGCGCATGGATCTGGGCCTGACGCTGTACGAGGGCAAAGGCGATCGGGAGCGCGTCCTCGGCCATACGGTGGGCAACGCCATATTCACCCAGTTTGGTTTCTCCGGACCGGCCGCCATGGATCTGAGCCACCTGATCAGCACGCGCCCCGGCGCAGATCTGACCCTGGAGATCGACCTGCTCCCCCATTATCGCCGCGAGATGCAGGGGCTGCTGGAGCGTATGGCCGGACGTCGGGATGCCCGACGGTTGCCCCTCCGCGTAGCTCTGGGCGCGGCGCTGCCGGAAAAGGTGCCCCCGGTCATAATGACCCTGGCCGGGCTGTCCGATGACACGTCGCTGGCCGACCTGCCCCGCGACGAGCTGTCCACCATGCTGGAGCGCCTGACGCGGCTGCGGGTGGCCGTCAAGGGGACGCACGGATTCGAGTTCGCTCAGGTATCCACCGGCGGCGTGCCGGTCGGCGAAGTGGATCCCCACACTATGGCCTCCCGCATCGTGCCGGGCCTCTATCTGGCCGGCGAAGTGCTGGATGTGGTGGGCCCTTGCGGCGGCTACAACTTGCAATTCGCCTGGACCAGCGGCTATCTGGCGGGCGCAGGCGCGGCAGGTACGCCTCCTCTGAAAAAGTGACCTCTCGATCCGCTGTGGGCGCTTGACGCCGCCACAGCAGCGGCCATAATGGGCGCGACGGGCATACTCCCCTGCCCGCACATCAATCCCAGGAGGATCGCTCATGGCAACATTCGAGCGACTACAGGGCATCATACCGGCGCTCGCCACACCCCTGAACGACGACGAAACCATCGACGAGGCCGCTCTGCGCAAACTGGTGCGCCACGTGCTAGATGCCGGTGTGCACGGCGTGGTGGTGTTGGGCACGGCGGGCGAGTTTGCCGCACTGACCGATGCCGAAAAAGAGCGCGCCGTCGAGGTCGTCGTCTCTGAAGTGGCGGGACAGGTGCCCGTCATCGCCGGGACCGGTGAACCGGCCACACGCCGCGCCGTCGAGACAACCCGCCGCATGGCCGCCCTGGGCATCGACGCGGCCATGGTGGTGCCCCCCTATTACCAGCCCATCCCGCAAAGCGCCGTACTGGCGCACTATTGCGCCCTGGTCGCCGCTACCGATCTGCCCATCGCCCTGTACAACATCCCCAGTTGTACCAAGATCACCCTGGAGGTCGACACCGTTCGGGCTCTGGCTCACGAGCCGGGAATCGTCGGGCTGAAGGACAGCAGCGGCCAGTTCGCCTATTTCCAGACGCTGGCCGATGAACTCGGTTCGGAGCAATTCGGCCTGGTGATGGGCAGTGACGGCCTGGTCTACGCCTCCCTGGCCGTGGGAGGGAATGGCTCTATCGGCTCGGGCATCAACATCGCTCCCCACTGGTACGTCGCTCTGTGGGACGCCGCGCGAGCCGGTCGATGGGACGAGGCCCGTGATTGGCAACGCCGCATCGCCGGGTTGAGCGCCCTTTACCGCTACGGATTCCACCCCGGGCTCAAAGCGGTGTTGAGCCTGTTGGGCATCTGCCGGCCTGTGGTCACAGCGCCCATGCAGGCGCTTTCGGGCGAGCAACTGCAGGATATCGAGGCCATGCTGCGCGAGATGCAACTTCTCTAACCGATTCGCATGAATCCTATCGCCGATCACAGTCACACGATGAGGAGACCATCATGGAACATCGCTTCTTTGGCAACACCGACCTGTCCTGTTCGGCTCTGGGCTTTGGCACCTGGGAGATGAGCACCACCCAGTACGGCCACATCGATGTGGACGAAGCCTGCAATGCCGTGGCCGCCGCCATCGATCGGGGCATCACCCTGTTCGATACCGCCGAAGTGTACGGTCCCTATCATTCAGAGAGCCTGCTATGCAAGGCGCTGGGCCAACGGCGCAAAGAGATCGTCCTGGTAACCAAAGTAGGGTTCGACTATGTCGAGGACGGGGACAAGGTCACCACGGTCGGGCGCAAGTCGACCTACAATCACATCATCGCCCACGCCGAGGGCTGCCTCAGGCGTTTGCAGACCGACTGGATCGACCTGCTGCTCATCCACTGGCCCGATCACGACACGCCCTATGACGAGCCCATTCGCGCTCTCGAAGACCTCAAAGCGGCGGGCAAGATTCGCCATTACGGCGTGTCCAACTTTTCACCGGCCATGATGGATGTCTGCGAGAAGGTGGGACACCTCACGGCCAATCAGGTGGGCTATCACATGTTCGACCGCCGTGTGGAGCGCGCCGTGCTGCCCTACTGCCAGGAACACGGCATCGGGTTCATGGCCTATGGCTCGCTGGGCTTTGGCCTGCTCACCGGTGCCTTTACCCCCGAAACCGAGTTCGTGAGCTGGGATTGGCGTTCCTCAGGCAAGGCGTTCGGCCTGCCGCTGTTCGAAAAGGAGCATTTCCTCAAAGAGCTGCGCGTGGTGGCGCGCCTGCAAGAGCTGGCCGCGCGCTATGACAAGACGGTCGCCCAGCTCGCCGTCGCCTGGGTGCTCGGTCATCCCGCCGTCACCGTGGCGCTGGTAGGCATGCGCAATCCCAAGGAGCTGGACGAGAATGTGGCCGCGGTGGACTGGAAATTGACCGCCGAGGATCGCGCCGAGATCGACCGCATATTCGAGGAAGAGGGCGTACCCACCTACATCAACGCCCCTCAGGCGCTGTAGGGCGATTTTGTGGAGCGAAAAGCCCGAAAGGGGCGGACTCTGAGAGGTCGCCCCTTTTTCTCTGGCAGGGCAAGTCGCGCTCAGTCCATCTCGCCGCGGCGTCGTCGCCGCACCCATTTGGATATTTCGACGATGATGAGCACCAGAGGGCTCACCGCCAGCGTAATGCCCAACTCGGTCGCACCGAGGGACTGCGTCCCAAAGATGGACTGTAGAAACGGCACATAGATGACCACAAGCTGCAACGCCAGTGTGAGCGCCACGGCGCCCACCAGCGCCGGATTGGTAAAGAGACCCAACCGCAGCAGCGAGTGCCGATCGGAACGAACCGCCAGGGCGTTCCCCATCTGCAGGAAGCAGAGCACGGTAAAGACCATCGTCTGCCAGCCGGGCGTCCGTAATATGTTCAGGCCCACATACTGGACCAGCAGCGACAGGCCGCCGATGAGGACGCCCACCCAAAGCATATACGGCCCCATGCCGCGGGCCAGCACGCTCTCGTTAGGCGGATGAGGCGGGCGCTCCATCACATCGGGGGTGGGAGGCTCGACGCCCAGAGCCACGCCGGGCAGGCCGTCGGTGATGAGGTTGATCCACAGAATCTGCACCGCCGTCAACGGCACCGGAAAACCGATCATCAGCGCCCCGAATATGACGACGATCTCGCCGATATTGGAGGACATGATATAGCGCACGAATTTACGGATATTCTCATAGATCGTGCGGCCTTCCTCGACGGCATGAACGATAGTGGCGAAATTATCGTCCAGCAGCACCATGTCGGCAGCCTCTTTGCTTACATCGGTGCCGGTGATGCCCATGGCCACTCCGATATCGGCGCGTTTGAGAGCCGGTGCATCGTTCACCCCATCGCCCGTCATGGAGACGATATGCCCGCGGGCCTTGAGCGCCTCGACGATCTTGACCTTGTGCTCAGGACTGACGCGGGCGTATACGGCCACATTTTCGACAATCTCCTCCAGCGCCTCCACCTCCATCTCGGCCAGTTCGGCGCCGGTCACCACACGCTCTTCAAGGCCATCTCCGCTGGCGATGCCCAGTTGCTCGGCAATGCTCAATGCCGTGAGAGGATGATCCCCCGTGATCATGACCGGCCGTATGCCGGCAGCGCGGCACTTGTCCACGGCCTGGCGTGCTTCCTCACGAGGCGGGTCGATCATGCCGGTGAGTCCGACAAAGATCATCTCCCGCTCTAACTCATCCTCATCGGCATCTTCCGACACCGCCTCCATGGGGCGCATGGCCATGCCCAGTACGCGCATCCCGTCCGCGGCCAGTCGATCGTTGGCGGTCAGAATGCGGCTCCGCCATCTTTCGTCGAGAGGCTCGATCTGACCGCGATTCCACACCCGGTCACAGGCACCGAGCAGGGCATCCACCGAGCCCTTGGCAAAGGCCACCAGCGGGCTCTCGATCGCCTCACGGATAAAGCACACCGGCTCATGATCGCATTCATCCTCAGAGGGCATCCGATGGACCGTCGTCATGCGCTTGCGCTCCGAGGTAAAGGGAGCCTCGGCGACCCGCGGCAAAAGTCGCTCCATGTCGTCTTTCCACAGGCCGGTTCGCGCCGCAGCGATCACCAGAGCCCCCTCGGTGGGATCGCCCACGGCGGCATACTCGCCCTCCGTCCGGTCGCTGGCTCTGAGTGTGGCATCATTGGCCAGAGCCGCGGCAGTGAGCATCAGGGCGAAATCGCGCCCCGGCGATTCCAGCGGCTGCTCCTCACGCAATAGCACGGGATGTCGGCTGTGCAAAAACTCGTCGGTGGTCATCGATTCGCCGGCCACATCCAGGATGGTCACCGTCATACGGTTCTCGGTAAGGGTGCCGGTCTTGTCCGAGCAGATGGTGGTTACCGAGCCCAGCGTCTCTACCGCCGGCAACCGGCGGACGAGCGCCCGACGGCGCACCATGCGCTGCGCCCCCAGAGCCAGCGCGATCGTGACTACGGCAGGCAACCCCTCCGGCACCGCCGCCACCGCCAGACTGATGGCGATGAGCAGCATCTCTGAGGCCTCGATCCCGCGCAGCAGGCCCACCCCAAACACGATGGCGACGATAACCAGGGCGCCCAGCGCCAGCCATTTGCCCAGCTCGGCCAAACGGCCCTGCAGCGGGGTCTTTTCCGTGGTCACGGTCTGCAACATGCCGGCGATATTTCCCAGTTCGGTCTCCATACCGGTATCGACTACCAACGCCGTGCCGCGGCCATATGTGATGGTGGTACCCATAAAGACCATGTTGCGCCGGTCGCCCAGAGAGGCGTTCTCTTCGGCGATGGCGTCGTCGATCTTTTCGATGGGCACCGATTCGCCGGTAAGCGCCGCCTCTTCTACCCGCAGGTTCACCGCCTCCAGCAAGCGTCCGTCGGCGGGCACCCGCATGCCGGCCTCAAGAAGGATCACATCGCCCGGCACCAGATCGACCGAAGGAATCTCAATGGTGGCCCCGTCGCGCAACACCCGCACCGTCGGAATGGCCAGTTGCTTGAGAGCGGCCATGGCACGCTCGGCGCGATACTCCTGGGTAAAGCCCAACAATGCGTTCAGCATAACGATGATGAGGATAATGATTGCATCCAGAGTTTCGCCGACAAAGAACGAGATGGCGGCGGCGATCACCAGAACCAGCACCGTCACCTCGGTAAACTGGCCCAGAAAGACGGCCGCCGGACTGCGTCGTCCGCGCTCCTCCAGTTGATTGGCTCCATAACGTTGCCTGCGCTCGTCCGCTTCAGCCCCGGTAAGGCCTCCGCTTCGTGAGCCGATGGTCTCCAGCGCCTGATCCGATGAGAGACGATACCATTCGTTCATACCTCCCCCCAATCAATGACGCCCCACAACATTCATCATGCATGGATTATGCATGGGATGAGGTAAGCAACGCAAGGGAAACAGGGAATGGGCGCCCACTTGACGGCAGGCTATCGGTAAGGCTAATCTGAAAGGGCATGGGGATAATTCCCCATGCTCCTATGTAGAGCCGGGCCATAGGATTTGCCCCGCGCTCGCTCATTGACGATGATTTCAACAGCCATTCCGGCCAAACGCCGGATGTGTGACCGTGATACACGAGTCCAGAGAGGATACGGCATGAACGTCGGCTTTATCTCCACGCGACTGGCCGGCACCGACGGCGTCTCGCTGGAGACGGCCAAACTTGCCACCATCATTCGGCGCCTGGGTCACCGGGTATTCTACTGTGCCGGCGAACTGGATGCGGATGCGCCGCCCGGGCTGCTGATTCCCGAGATGCACTTTGCGCATCGCGAAGCCAAACAGATCCACGACGAGGCCTTTTCCGGCTCGGCGCCGGCCGATTTGCGGCCGCGCATCGAAAGCATGGCCGCCCGTCTGTACACCGCCATCCATCGCTTTGTCGAACAGTACCAAATCGATGTGCTCGTGCTACAGAATGCGCTGGCCATCCCCATGCATATCCCTCTGGGGGGGGCACTCAGCGACTATATCGCCGAGATGGGGGTGCCCGCCATCGCCCACCACCACGACTTTTACTGGGAGAGAGAGCGATTCAATCTCTGCGCCGTGCACGACGTGCTGGAGCGCGTTTTCCCGCCCGACCTGCCCAACATACGGCACCTCGTGATCAACACGCCGGCCCGTGACGAGTTGCAGCGCCGCAAAAATATCGCCGCACAGTGGCTGCCCAACATTTTCGATTTCGCCACGCCGCCACCCGAACCGGACGAATTCGCGGCCGACCTGTCCCGCGCCATGGGCTTTCTGCCGGGCGATCGGGTGATCTTGCAGCCGACCCGCGTCATTCCACGCAAAGGGATCGAGCTGAGCATCGAGCTGGTGCGACGACTGGGCAACCCCCGTCTGCGATTGCTCATCACCCACCACGCAGGAGATGAGGGGGTGGAATACCTTC
>JBMNOI010000120.1:0-11740 GCA_050942995.1 Anaerolineae bacterium | reverse complement strand
GAGCATACGCTCGCCCCTCTTTTAGTTCTCAAACCAAAGTGTTCTTAAATCGGCTTGATGACGATGTCGTCGCCCACCATGCCGGCATAGACGCCGCGCTCGACCATGCGCTGAGAGCTGGGATGGGCGATGAGCCACTTGTTCACCGCCGTCAGCAGGCGCGCCTCACCGGTCTTTTCCACCGTAAAAGGCAGCCGTTCGTTGGTGCCTTTGGGCAGATAGACCAGCGTGCAGAAGCTGCCGCCTTCGCGCACGTGGATCGGCGCCAGGTGCAGGTTCCACGGGGCAAACTCGACCACACTGCCTTCGGGGGCATAAAAAGCCCTCACGTTGGCGGTATCGAACACGATCTCGTCGCCAAACTTGACGTCCAGCACGCTGCCCAGCAAAAAGATCGTGTCGGTCACGCAGACGTTCACCTCGGCGCCCTTGTGATACTCCAGGCCGCCCATCCCCAGGTTGTGGCCGTAGCACCAGCCCACCTGCATGGGCATGCCGCCGTAGACTTCTTGAAAGATGATGGTGTTTAGCGCTGAGGGCTCTTCCAATGCCGGCACTGACGCTTCGTACACCACGCGCTCGGCCTCGGGCAGGATGGCTTTGGTGCGGGCAATCATCTCACCGGCGTCATAGTCCAGCAGCCGGCCGAAACGTTCCAGCTCGGGGTCTGTGATCGGCAGGATATTGAGCCCGGGGTTTGCTGCCTGTAGTTTCTTCAACGTGTCATCCATGTCAACGCCTCCTGATGTTTGGGTGGATCTTTATCGAGAATCAACCGGCGTGAGATAGAGCGTCTCTCCCGCCGCCATCTCCTGATGAATCACCATATCATACGTTTCGCGCACGGCGCCGCGGCTGCTCGTGATCCGGGTCGCCCGCCCGTCAAAGGGGGCCGCCAGACACAGCGCGCCCGGAGCGGTGGCCTGTACCCGCGCCCAGCGGGTGAGCCCACCACGGCGTTCGGCCGATACCAGGAACGCCCCCTCGGCACGCACGCCGTCGAAACGGATAGGGTCCCAGCTTGCAGGCACTGCAGGGAACAGATACATGGTTCCCGCTGCGGTATGAAGCACCATCTCGATGACCGCCGCGGCGGCGCCCATGGCGGCCTCGATCTGCATGACATCCGCGTTTCCGTCGATCACCGTCAGGCCGGGCACTGTGGCATCGTGGGTGGTGGCGCGGCCTGACGTCATGAATGTATGCCAGAATTCGTGCAGAATCAAGGCGGCGCGCTCGCCCTGGTGCATCCGCGCCCACAGAATGGCCGCCCAGGGCAGGCACCAGCCCGACCAGGCCCCCATGCCCATTCGCGTCCAGGTTCGCATCGAGCGGCGCAACAGCGCCAGGTCGTCTATCGAATGATGAGGATCGAACAGATCAAAGGGATACAGTCCCGCCAGGTGCGAGTGATGCCGATGGCTTTCGGCCAGGGGCTGGCCGTCCCACAATTGCAGCTCGTCGCCCTGACCGAGGTCGGCGATGCTGCCGCGCGGCGTGTTCATGGCGATGTCGCGCCAGCGGGCGACATCGCCGTCCTCGATATTCAGCACGGCCGCGGCGCGCACGAGCGCGCGGCAGAGATAATGGATGATGGCCAGTTGAAAGCTGGCGTTGCGTCCCCAGGCCCACATGGCCGAACCGCCATACTCGGGCGAGACGCTCACCGGCAGGTGATAGGCGCCGTCGGAGGAGCGTTCCAGCATGGCCTCGTACACGCGCATGACGCCCGCCATAAACGGGTAGGCGGTATCGGCCAGGAAACGTCGATCCTGTGTGTACAGGTAGTATTGCCACATGAGCTGGGCCACCCAGGCGGTGGAGCCGTGGTCGATGGCGCCCGTCCAAAAGCCGCCCATTGTGGTGCAACGATCGTCCACCGCATGATTGAGCATCAATCCGTCGTCGATGTCTAGAAACAATCGGGCGTTGCGCCGCAATATGGGCTCCCAATCGCCGATCATCGCCCATAACGGCTCGATAGCCTCCAGACAGTTGGCGCCGAACGCCGGCCAGTAGCATTCCTGCACATTGATATTAAAGTGATAATCGGCGCTCCAGGGGGGCATGCGGTATTCCTCGACCCAGGGACCCTGTAGCGAGGCAGCCGGAGTGCCCGGCCAGGAGAGCCCCGCCAGCTTGTACAGGCCCAGATCGTACAGTTCCTGCAGGGCGGCATCGGGCACGGTGATGCGGGCGGCTTTTTGCCAGTAACGCCGCCACCATGCGGCTTCATCGTCGGCCAGTCCGGCGTATCCGCGCTCCTCGGCCCACGACAGCGTCTCTCCGGCACGGGCCAGCGCTTCATCCGGTGTGGCGCCATACTCGGCCGCCACATACAGTTGGGCCTCGTCATCCTGTCGATGCAATACCCAGACGACGGCCAGCGTCGGATCGGCGGGGAGCTCCTGAATCCAGCCGCCGCGATCGTTGCGACTCTCGCCGTCGAGTATGCGCGCCGGGGGGATGCCATAGGATTTGTAATAGTCGCACACCGGGGCGGCGTCGGGCGGGTGAGAGGCAGGCTGTATGATAGAGGTCCCCGGTCCACGCATACGGACTGCCAGCAACGCTCGCCCGCGGGAGGGCACCGCTTCCAGTGTGGTGGGGACGGGCGTGGGCCAGGTGATCCGGGCTGCGCCCGCGGCCATATCCAGCTCTCCCGTTGGGTGGGGCGTGTTTTCGGGCAGGGATAGATCGATTCGGCCCATGGGCAGGCGGGTTGGACGAGGCGGTTCGTCCGGACGACCGAGCCCCTGCCCCTCGAATACACGGCGCAGGTTGTCTTCGTCGCCGGCCTCCAGCCAACGCCGCAGGTTGGTATAGGTGGCCTCGGGGCCGAACGCCACGCCGCCACGATGATCCCAGTAGTCGGCGCGGTTGATGGTCATGCGTAGTGCATCCCCGTCGCCCCAGAGCAGGGCACCGAAAAGACCGTTGCCCAAAGGAATGCCATCGTGTGTGGTGGTCGCCGGAAATCGCCAGGGTAGAGACCGCGGCATGGATTGCCTCCTTGCAAGATCGAGGTGGCGGAGTGAGGCCCGGCGTTGGGCCGGCTCTATTGTAGTCAGAGATGAAGGGATTACCAATCGGTAGCGCATCGGAACAGATCGCACCACACTGCCATTTGCTACTGTGAATCGCGCGCGATACAAGCGCGGGTGGACTTTTGGCCGGACGACGAGGGCCGCCCTTGTCTGTTGGAGATCAACACCCTGCCGGGGCTCAATCCCACATACAGCGATATCGTTCTGGCCGCCCGGGCGAAGGGGTATCGTACAACCGGCTGATTCTGGAGATCTTGCATCAGGCCGCCCATCGCTATGGGCTGGACGGCCCAAACGGAAGATAGCGAGCTGTCGAGATAGAGCAGTGCGTAACTGGCGCCGGAGCAGCTGCTCCGGCGCCCTTTTGTGTGAGGGAGATTCGCCCGCCGGGCAGGATGATGCGACAGCGTTTGCGAGAAAAAAAGCCCGTCATTCGCAGAATCGATAGGGCAGGCGTATAATATCGTTTCGCAAAGCCGAGAGCGTCTTATGCAACATCGAAAGAAAGCGGAGCAGAGTATGTCAGACGTCATCATCCGTCCGATGGATATCGATCGCGATGCCGAGGGTATCGCCGCCATGTGGAACGCCAGTGACGACGGGTGGGTGGGCACCTTTACGCGAGGTGTGCCCCTTACGGCGGAAAAGGTTCGCGAATTTGAAGAGAACCGCCCCTCGATGGTGGTGTATGTGGCCGAGGTAGACGGCGAGATCGCCGGATACTGTAGCTTCTGGAACGGCCATCACGGTCTGCATAACGAGGGTTATCTGGCTCTGCTGAATGTGAGTGGCAAATACCAGGGACGCAGCATCGGCCGCCGATTGATCCAGGCGACCATCGAGCGCTCCGTTCAGGAGGGGTGGCAGCGACAAACCTTGGGGACCTGGTCGGCCAACTTTAGGGCCGTTCCCACCTATAAAAAGACGGGCCACTTTTGGACGCCCGATTCGTCGGTATGGATGCAGAACTTTATTCCCGGTGCTCTGCAAATGCCTCTGGCCCGACCCTTTTTCGACCGGCATGACTGGTATACCTGTTATGTGCCCGAGCTGACCCAGAGCGAGGACGATCAGCAATGGGAAGGGCTCCGGGTTTTCACCCAGCGCTGGAGGGCGGGCGACGAATCGCTCACCATCTGGATCGACCGCGAGGCGCGGGCGCCGGTGGCCGTCGAGACCGACGATCTACAGGTGGCCGCCTTGATCGGCGAGATCGAGCCGCTGGTGGGCCAGGAGGTGCCACTGCGCTGGCGGGTGATCAACAAGAGCGACGAGCCGCTGGCGGTTCGGGTCGATGCGCGGGGTGATACCGGGTTGACCATCGACCACCGTGAAGAATGGACGGTCGCGCCGGGCGAGACGGTGGTGCGTAAGGCCCGGGTAAAGGTCACTCCCGAGATCCGTCTCGACGATGACGGTAATGCTCCGTCGGTACGCTCGATCGTGAGCGTGAACGGCCGGGAGGTGGAGCTCTTTTCTGGCGTTCGCGCTCGCAAGCCGCTGAGCCTGGATATCATACCCGGCAACGTTGCGCTGCGTCCCGGAAGCGCCGATGAGGTGCGCATTCAGCTTCACAGCGAGATGGATCGTGATCTGCAGGTGACGGTTCAATGCGCGCCCCCGCCGGGTGTGGCGGTGGAGACTCTGCCGCAGACGGTCACGGTGCCCGCTCGTGGCCACGTCAGCTTGCCGGTGCAGATCGCTGCCGCCGAAGAGGGGGTGTACTCTCTGCCGTTGCGGGTGGCGGGCAAAGAGGGCGAAGAATTGCGCCCGCTGAATGAGACGCTGACTCTATTCTGCCTGGATGTCGGCGGGTTGCTGGGGCATCGGGAGGGCAGCTCGGTTCGGCTTGAGACAGATATGTTGCGCGTGCGGGTAAACGGCCATAGCGGCGACATCGTGATCGAGAGCAAAGCCGACGATCGCCAGCTGGCCGAGGTTTCGGCCCGCATCGGGCCACCCTATTATGCCGGGGAATTCGAGCGAAACGGCTTTAGCCTGCATCTGACAGAGGCGGGCGGGCGCGCGACGGTGCATCTATACGCCGAAGCGGCGCACGAACCGGGGCTGTTCTTCCATCAAGAGTTTACCCTGACGCCCATCGGGCTGGGTGTGCTCCGCTCGTACCTGGAGAACCGGACCACGCAACCTGTTACACGGCGCGTGCGCACGAACATCTCTCACAACGACCGCGAGGGATATGTGGCTCTGCCGTTGGTACGGGGAACCGTGTGCGCTCCCGCGAACGAGTTCCCGGTGACCTGGCAGGAAGTGACTCGCGATCCTGCGGATTATGCCGAGCCCTGGACGGCCTGGGAGAAAAGAGACGGCGTCCTGGCGGTAGCCTGGGAGGATACCACCGATCTCGTAGATAACGGGCGGGGCATGGCCCTGCGGAGCGTCGAATTGAGCGCTCCCGCCGGTGGTCGCTCGTCCGCGATGCAGTTGACCCTGTATGCCGGGCCGGGCGATTGGTGCATAGCGCGCGAGATGGTGCTGCGCCATCCGGGCGGGCGGTTGGGCGACCCTCCGGCAGTGCGTCGTCCGGGGCTGGCGCGTGTCGAGCCGGCGGTGATATTTACGCCGGCCGATGAGGTCGATGCCCGCCTGCGGGTGGATACCGTCTCGCGCCGTTCGATGGACGGGCGGGTGACGTTGACGACGGATGAGGGGCTGTCGGTCGATCCCGCCACGCTGGATGTGGCCGGGTTGGTGGACGGAAAAGATCGAGATGAGGCGTTGCGCCTCACACTGGCCGGCTCTGATCCCGGCGTGTGGCGGGGGACGGCGCACCTCTCACTGCCGATGTGCGAGGAGCGGCGTGATTTTGCGGTGGTGCGCCTGGGAGACGGGCGCCCGGTGCAGGTCGAGGCCGAGACTCGATCGGGGCAGTCGGTGTGGGTAATGGATAACGGCGCTACGCGCATGGTGGTCGCTCCTGGATTTGGCCCCAGTGTGATCTCCTGGACGCGCCATGGCGAGGAAGGCGACAACCTGTACAGCTTTTTTCCGGAGCCACGGGGATTCTCGTGGACGTACCCCTGGTTTGGCGGCATCCACTCGATCCTGCAGCCCGTCGAGTTCTGGGGGAACACCGGTTATCTCCACCTCGAATCCATCGACGGCGAGCCCGTCGAGGCGCGCGACGATCGGGGAATTACCTGGCGTGGGGTGCGACTGTCGACCCGCCCGCAGAAACGCGAGCTGCGCGATATCGCGGTGCAGATCGACCTGCTCACCGTGGGGGGGTCGAACGTGCTCAAGTATATCTACCGCCTGACCAATCTGCGGGCGACGGAGCAGACGGTGCTGGCCGGGAATATAGTGACCGCCGCATTGGGCGCTACGCCGGACGCGCTTGTGCTGTGGGGAGAGAACGTCCGCCAGGAACCCGGGCCGTTCAGCGCATGGATCGACAACCAGCGCTGGGGCGCGCTGACCCATGAGCCGACCGGTCGTACGCTGATCATGGTGGGCAAGCAATCGAATGTTGTGCTGAACAATACCGGCAAAGATGGGAACACGCTGAGCGCTATGCAGACAGTGCGCCTGAGCGGTCATGAGACGTGCGAGCTGGTGTGGTACCTGGCTCTGGTCGATGATGACGAGATGGCCCGCCGATACCTGGTATTGCGGGATGTCGAGGGCTAGGATCTGTTTGGGAGCCATTCTGCGCTCGCGCCCACAACATGCGAGGCGATTCCTTCCGGACACGCCCCAACCCGAATTCGAGAATTGTTATCCTGCCGGGGAGCAGATCCCGGCACGATCGAGTGGATAGAGATAAGGAGGTCTGATGAACCTGCGCATTCCCGGACCGACCCCACTGCCTCCCGATGTGATCGAGGCAGTGGGGCAACAGATGATCAACCATCGCGGCCCCGAGTTCTCCACGCTGTTTCGTGAGGTCACCGACTGGCTCAAGCTATTCTTCGAGACCGAGAACGACCCGTATCTGCTTACGGTGTCGGGGACGGGGGGGATGGAGGCCGCCATCGTCAATACCCTCTCACCCGGCGACCGGGTGCTGGCTGCGCCCATCGGTGTGTTCGGCGATCGTTTTGCCGATATCGCCGAGTCCTATGGCGCCGATGTGACCCGTCTGGACTATGTGATGGGCGAGGCGAACGACCCGGAGCGCATCGCTGCCGTCATCGCCGAGCAGGGGCCGTTTGCCGCCGTGCTGTTGACCCAGAACGAAACCTCGACCGGTGTGACCAACGACATGGAGGCGCTCTGCCGCGCCATCTATGCGGCGGCCGATCCGGCGCCTCTGATTCTGGTGGATGCCATCAGCGGCCTGGGCGCCGTGCGTCTGCACACCGACGAATGGGGCTGCGATGTGGTGGTTACCGGCTCGCAAAAGGCATGGATGGCGCCTCCCGGCATGGCGATGATCAGCTTTGGCGCGCGCGCCTGGCAGGCTTATGAGCGGGCGCGTATGCCCCGTTTCTACTTTGACATGGGCCAGGCGCGGCGTTATGCTCAACAGAATCAGACGCCCTCTACACCGGCGCTGTCGGTTCTCTACGGGTTGCACGTCAGCCTGAACCGTATGGTGCGGGAGGGAGTCGAGGCTGTGGCCGAGCGGCACCGACGCCTGGGCGAATATTTCCGGCAGGGCGTTCTGGACCTGGGGCTGGGGCTCTTTGCCCGACCCGGCTACTACTCCAACTCGGTCACCGCGGTCACGCTTCCCGAGGGCATGAGCGCCTCTCAGGTGCTCAAAGAGCTGCGTACCCGTTACGACATTGTCGCCGGTTCGACCAAAGCACCGGGCGTCGAGATGATACGCGTCGGCCATATGGGGTATGTGACCCGGGAAGATCTGGATGATGTGCTGGCCGCTCTGCGCGAGATCGTAGCGGGCAGGTGACGGATGAAACGGGCGGCGCAAGAGGGCCGGTTTATTGTCGCGCCGCCCGTCGGAGCAGGATGAGAAAGGAAGAAGAGGGACGTCTGTCGGGCGTTTTCGCCCCTCCGCGAGCGCTCATCCCGTCGCGGCAAATGTCAGATGTCCCTCAAGAGAGATCATGGACAGGTTCGACCGCAGGGTATGGGTTCCGGTATTGCTGGCGTTGATCCTTCTGCTGGCGGGATGCCAGAACGGCCCTGCCGCGGAGCCGACGGAGGAGCCGCCTACGGCCACCGTTATGCCGTCCATCACTCCGGAATCGGACGATGTGGCGTTTGATCTGACAACAGAGGCGCCGACGCCGCCACCGTCATCAGAGCCCTCTCCCGAGACCGCCATGCCACGGGCTACGGCAACCGCTTCGGCGGCGTCTGCCACCCGGCCCGCGCCGGTAGGGCCCACTCCTCAAGCGTTGCCGGCGGATCGCAACAGCAACATTGGCCCGTATCTGCTGAGTCATCCCGAGGCCGGACAGCCCACTCATGAGCTGCTCAAAAATAGCCGCATGCGGGCGTATATGGCGATCAACCCGGCTCACTGGACGGCGGCCGATCTTTTGCCGCATATGGAGGGGTACGGGCGTAACTGGATCCCGGCCGAAGAGGAGCTGGCCTATATCGCCGATGGTGCGGCGGGAGCGCGGGCCTACTATGCGCGGTTCGAAGAGACCTATATCGCCACCCGGGAGACTATTCATGCCTGGATGTCGACGTGGGCGTTCGAGTTCGGCGATCGCGAGTTTGCCCGTAGCTGGGTCGAGTTTCAGCGCGAATGGTTGCGGCTGATGCACGCCAACGGCTATCGTGCCGGTGTAGGTGGGTTCAAGACGCACCGTTTTGGCGAGGGAGAGATTCTCTGGCTGGCGCCGGCCATTGCCGCGGCCGATTATCTGTTCCTTTCCGAATCGGGCGCGCCCACCATCATGGACAGCGTGGGCCGCTCCACGCTGCTCTATCGAGATCTGGTGGCCGAGCTGGAGGATGCGCTGGAGCGGGTGCCCGAGGTGATTCTGGATATCTCGGTGGACGGTCAAGTGCTGGCCGAGCTGGACCGGCCCGGCGGCCCCTGGTGGCAACGTGGCTATATCCAGTTCGAAACCTCCAAGGAAGACTATATGGCCGATGTGCGCGCCTACGACCTGGCGACGCTGGAGGATCCCTACGTGCGCCATGTGTTTTGGTTCGCCACCAATGTGACGGCCGATACCCATTCTTTCGACGTTGATACCAATATGCTGGCCGTAGCCGATGGTTGGCACGCGGGTGAGGAACGCTAGCCCCATGGGCAAGGAGCCAACGAGTGGGAGTACGAATTGTCCGAGCTTGACGCATCCAGGGCCGTGATGACGGGATCTACGCCGGGGACCGAGCCGCCTGCCGGTGCCGGTGAAGCGGGTGGCGCCACGCCGCCTCCGCCGGTCGGCGGAACCGCCGTGTCGTCCGCCGGCATCGCCCGTGCGGCGGGCATCAATTCGCTGGGCAATGTGGCCAGTCGTGTTCTGGGCCTGGTGCGTGAGACGGTGGTGGCCGGCACCTTTGGTGTGAGCGGCGCTACCAGTGCCTTTGACGCAGTGAGCAACGTACCCAAGATGGTGTACGAGCTGCTCATCGGGGGCATGCTCAGCGCTGCGCTGGTGCCGGTGTTGAGCGAATATGCCACTGAAGAACGCAAAGAAGAGCTGGAACGCATCGTCTCGATTCTGCTCAGTCTCTCGGGTGTGGTGCTGCTGGCGGTGGTGGTGCTGTTGCAACTGGCCGCGCCGTGGATCGCCCCCATGCTGCTGGTGGGCTTTGATGACGAATTGCTGGCCGTAGCCACCCGGCTGGTGCGCATCATTGTGCCGGCCATCTTTATCTATGGCATCTCGGGCATTTTGCAGGCCTACCACTATTCGCGGCAACGGTTCGTTTATCCGGCCATGGGCGCGCCGGCCCACAATCTGGGCGTTATCGTGGCGGTGCTGCTGCTGGCCCGGCGCCTGGATATCTATAGCCTGAGCGTATCCATTCTGGTGGCGGCCGCCACGCAGCTATTGGTACAGCTTCCCGGTTTGCGCGGCACCCGATTGACCTTCCGGTTGGACTGGCGCCATCCTGTGGTACGGCGTATCCTGCACCTCTATGCGCCGGTGGTGCTCAGCATCATCGTCCAGAATGTGGGCATCATCATCGATCGGAACCTGGCTTCGCGCACTGTGGCCGAAGCCATCACCTGGATGACCAAAGCAACATTCCTTATCCAGCTTCCTCTGGGGCTGGTATCCATGGCCATCTCGCTGGCGGTGTTGCCCGCCCTCTCTCAGATCGACGCCCGCGAAGAGCTGGATCGCTTCAAGCGGACGTTTAGCACGGGGCTGCGACTGGTGCTGGTGGTCATTATTCCGGCGGCGGTGGGGTTGCTGGTGCTGGGGCGGCCGCTCATTCGCCTGATATTCGAGCACGGCGCCTTTACCCCCGACGATACGGCCATGAGCTGGCGGGCATTGCAGCTCTATCTGCTGGGGCTGCCCTTTGCCGCTATCGACCTGCCGCTGGTGTTTGCCTTTTACGCCCAAAAAGATACCGTTACACCGGTGCTCGTGGGCGTGGTGGCGGTGGCCATCTATCTGATCGTGGGGCCGGCGCTGACCTTCTGGCTGGGCTGGAGCTTTTTCGGTCTGGTGCTGGCCAATTCGATCCAGTGGGTGGGGCATGCCGTCATCATGCTGGTGCTCTTTGGGCGTCGGTTCGAAGGGCTGGGGGGATATGGCCTGCTCACCACCACCCTCAAGGCGCTGGTGGCCTCGGCTCCGGTGGCTCTGCTCGGCTATGGTGGATATGCGCTGCTGGCCGGCATCACGCCCGATGGGTTGATGGGCGAGGCGTTGCGGGTGGCCGTGAGCGCGACGCTGAGCGTGGTCGGTTATCTGGCGGTGGCCCGGGCGTTGCGCCTGCATGAACTGGATATGCTCTGGAATGTGGTGCGGCGGCGGCTGGGGTCCGGGCGTTCGGCCGACTGATTAACTTTTCGGCCCTCACCCGGGAGTCGGGCGGCGGATCCACCGCCCGACTCCCACCCGTCTCCCGGCGACGAATACGTCGCTTGTGGGAGAGGGTCGCCGGAATTAGCGATGTACTCGTCACCGATGGCGGGGTGAGGGCGGCATGGCCACCTGGTGGCACGATCAAGCCGCTCCAAAGCCAAATGCGGTCGCCCTGGTATTTTATATTGTTGTGGAGACTGCCTCCACAACAATATAAAACCCCGTCTTTAAACACACTCTAGATCCATTTCTCCGGCAACGCTTCGTCGCGATAACCCTCGATATATTCCATGGCCTCGTGAGGCGTGGCGGCCACATAATACAGGCGGGCGTATTCGGGCCGGGCAAATCGCTCGGAATAGAGACGCCCGAAATGAGCCAGCAGATCGCTGTAGAACTCGCGTGTGTTGAGCAACACGATCGGCCCCTGCAGATAGCCCAACTGCTTTAGCGTCAGCGCCTGCAGCGTCTCCTCCAGCGTGCCGAATCCACCCGGCAGCGCCACGTAGGCATCCGAGTGTTCCTCCATAAGGGCTTTGCGCTCGGCCATCGTCTCGGTGATGAGGATCTCGTCGGCATCGGCATACACCAATCCCCGGTCGGCGATGCGCCGGGGCACCACGCCCAGCACCTGCCCGCCTCCCTCTTTGACCGCCTGGGCGACGTCGCCCATCAGCCCGACGTGGCAGCCGCCGAACACCAGCGAGTGCCCGCGTGCGGCGATCAGGGCACCCAATTCGCGCGCCGCCGCCACAT
>JBMNOI010000119.1:0-11745 GCA_050942995.1 Anaerolineae bacterium | reverse complement strand
CGTCTCGAGTCTGGCCGCTATGATCTGCCTCTGGAGCCGGTGGATATCTGCCGCCTGATCCAGACGGTGGTACGCAATTGTCGCCCGCTGGCCGAAGAAAAGGGGTTGGACGTGGTCGTTGATTGCCCGGACGATCTGGCGTCGATCCAATCCAACACCGGCGGACTGGAACAGGTTCTGACCAACCTGCTGAGCAACGCCATCAAGTTCACCGATGCGGGCGGGCGCGTCGATGTATCGTGCCGGCATGACGGCGACGAGCTGCTCATCGCCGTGCAGGATACCGGCATCGGCATGACGTCCGAGCAGCTCGGGAGAATATTCACCAAGTTCTATACCGTGCGCCACCCACGCAAACAGGGTGAGGGCACCGGTCTCGGCCTGGTCATCTCGAACATGATCGTTACCAAACTCGGCGGGCGTATCGATGTGACCAGTACTCCGGGCGCAGGAAGCTGTTTTACCGTGCGCCTCGCCATCAACCGGTGATGGGCAGACTATCATCTCCGACGTCTCGCGCAGGTGATGCAGAGGGAGGTAAAGGGCAGCGCTTCCAGCCGTTCGGCCTCGATCGGCGAGCGGCATGACGTACATAGCCCATAGTCTCCGGTTTCCAGGCGCTGCAGGGCGTTCTGAATCTGCTCCCGGTGCTCCAGAAATCGCTGCTTCATCGCCAGATTCAGCTCCCACTGGTATACGGCGGGGTCTCCCTTGCCGAATCCATACTCGCCACGCTCCTGCAATTGCTCATCCAACCGGTCCAATTCGGCCTGCACAGATTCCAATTCTCGCGTCAACCTTGACCTGATATGCTCCATTGTTTGCCTCAACTTTGAGTTCGTTAGACCGGAAGATTAATCTGTTCTATGCGATCGGCTTATTTCGCGCGGACGGCAGGAATGCGAATATCGGCGGATGGGGTGGCGCGGGTTGCCCATTCGCATATTCTGCCGAATGTGAGGATTTACGCCTATATCATAAGGGCAGTCGCTTGTAGAGTCAATGGTCGAAAGGCGGAGATTCAAAATAACCCCCTCCCGAAGGGGGCGAATGCAGATCCAGAGATCTTTGGAAGGGAATAACGGGGACAGGCTCGAACGACGCTTAGCGGTCGGCCTCTGGGGGCGTCCAGCGACGATAACGCAACAGCGCGGCCAGCGCGGGCAGCCCGTCTTTCCAGGGGGAGAGCTTTTTCTCTTCCCGTGGCTCGTAGGATATGGGCACCTGATAGATGGTATGATCCTGACGGGCGATCTTGGCGGTGATTTCGGGCTCGAGGTCGAATCGGTTGCACTCGATCTGCAGGCTGCGGGCGATGTCGATGGTCATGACTTTGTAACAGGTCTCCATATCGCGCAGGCGCAGGCCGTAGAGCAGGTTCGTCAACAGGGTCAGTAGCTGATTACCCAATCGAAAGATCAATCGCTGGCCGCTCAGGTCGCGCACGCCGTACACGACACGGGCCCGGCCGCGCAGAATAGGTTCCAGCAGGGCGGGATAATCCTGGGGATCGTACTCCAGGTCGGCATCCTGGATGAGGACAATGTCGCCGGTGGCCGCGGCCAGCGCCGTGCGAATGGCTGCGCCCTTGCCACGGTTCACCTTGTGTCGCACAATGCGCAGGTTGGGAATATCCATCTGTTCCAGAATGCCCATCGTCCCATCATCGGAGCAATCATCGACGACGATGATCTCTTTATCGACGTCCACCGCTGCGACGCGTCTCAGGATCTCGCGTACGCCCTCTTCTTCGTTGTATACCGGCACCAGCACAGAAAGCTTCATCGGGCTCCTCGATGAGGATGATGGGTCGGTTCAGGTATGACGTGATGGCGTCATAATCCCCCGCATTATACACGAATCTGCCCTTAATGCAGATTCGGCTTTGCCGTTTCCTCGAGTGACGGTGACGCCGATCCGTGGTACACTGGATGTTCAGGAGGATGGTCATATATTACCGGGCGACAGGGAGAAGAGATCATGGACCTGGGCTTGAAGGACAGGGTGGCGCTGGTTGCGGCGGCCAGCAAGGGCTTGGGCAAGGCGACGGCGCTGGAACTGGCTCGCGAAGGCTGCGACGTGGCCATCGTCTCGCGCAACGCCGACGTGCTCGATGCGACGGCCGCCGAGATTCGGGAGGCGACGGGGCGTCGTGTGCTGGTCGTGCCCGCCGACGTGGGAGACGAGGCGGCTGTGGAACGGCTGGTGCAGGTCGTGCTGGCCGAGTATGGTCGTATCGATGTGCTGGTGAACAACGCCGGAGGTCCTCCGCCGGGCACCTTTACCGATGTGTCCGATGAGGATTGGCTTCACGCCGTGCAACTCAACCTGATGAGCGCCGTGCGGCTGACGCGTCTCGTGTTGCCCGGAATGCGCGAGCGCCGCTGGGGGCGCATCATCAATATCACGTCCGTGTCGGTCAAGCAGCCCATGCCCACATTGATCCTCTCCAACGCGGTGCGGGTGGGCGTCGTCGCTATGGCCAAGACGCTGGCCGGTCAGGTGGCGGGGGAGGGGATTACGGTGAACAACGTGTGCCCCGGTTCGATCCTGACCGATCGGATCACCCAGCTTACTCAGGCCGATGCGCAACGTGAGGGAATCTCCTTCGACGAGGCTCTGGCGCGGCGCGCGGCGGCCATCCCTATGGGGCGCATCGGCCTGCCCGAGGAGCTGGCCGCCCTTATCGCTTTCCTGGCCTCGGAGCGAGCGGCCTATATTACCGGCACGACCATCCAGGTGGATGGAGGCGCATTCAACGGGCTGATGTAGACGCGTGTGGCGCAAATCACCTTCCGAAGGTGACGAACGCAAAACTTGGCTTTCCTTGTGAGCCGCTCGCTTCCGGCAGAGCCCTTCGGAAGGGGGTGTAGGGATACCGCCCCGAGCCTTCATTTCTTGACCAAGATACTATACTATGGTATAATAGGGCAGATGATCCTGAGGCCGGCGCACCGCTCCGGCCTCTTTTATGCCCTCACCGGAGGAACCCAACAGTGGCCAGTCAAAACGTCGATCTCGAGATCCTGGGCATGACCTGTGCCGCGTGTGCACGCACCGTCGAGCGTACTTTGCAGCGTGCCGAGGGAGTCGAGAGTGCCCACGTCAATGTCGCGACCGAGCGTGCCACGGTCAGTTTCGATCCTACGGTCATCTCGATGTCGCAGCTTGTGGAAAAAGTGCGTGAGAGCGGCTATGACGCCCGTATACAGCGGGTGATGTTGCCCATAGGCGGCATGACCTGCGCCGCCTGTGTGCGCCATGTAGAACGCGCCCTGAACAAGGTCGAAGGCGTTACCATGGCCAACGTCAACCTGGCCACTGAACGCGCCCACGTCGAGTATCTGCCCGGATTGGTCTCGCTGGAGCAGCTCAAACAGGCGGTGGCGGATGCGGGCTATGAGGTGCTGGACGGGCAGGAGACATCGTCCCCCGACGCAGAAGAAGATCTGGACGAGATCAAGATGCGCGCCGCCCGCCGGCGCATGGTGGTGGCCTGGATCTTTACCACGCCCATCATCGTCGTCATGCTGCTGCACATGGTGGCCGGCGTGGCCTGGCCCAGTATGATGGCCGTGGACCTGTTCACGATCTTTGCCGCCTTGCCGGTGCTTATCTGGCCCGGGCGATCGACATTCCGCTCGGCCTGGAATTCTCTCCATGGCAGCGCCAATATGGACGTCCTCATCGCGATGGGCACCACCGCATCATGGATCAGCGGGCCGCTCTCGCTGGTTATGCCGGTGGCTAACTATGCCGGTGTGGCCGCCATGATCATGGGCATCCACCTCATCGGGCGCTATATCGAGGCTCGGGCCAAGGGCCGCGCCTCTCAGGCGATTCGCAAGCTGTTGCAGCTTGGCGCCAAAACCGCTCACCTGCTGGTGGATGGGCAGGAATTCGAGGTGCCGCTGGCTCAGGTCAAGGTGGGCGATGTGATGGTGGTGCGCCCCGGAGAAAAGATCCCCACCGATGGTGAGGTCGTGAGCGGCGAGAGCACGGTGGACGAATCCATGGCGACGGGCGAGTCGATGCCGGTGGCCAAGGGGGTGGGTGACGAAGTGATCGGCGCGACGGTGAATCAGGCCGGTTTGCTGCACGTCCGCGCCACCCGTGTGGGCGCCGATACGTTCCTTTCACAGGTGATCCGCATGGTCGAGGAGGCGCAGGGCACCAAGGTGCCCATTCAGGAGTTTGCCGACCGCGTGACGGCGGTGTTTGTGCCCATCATCATCGGAATCGCCGTTTTGACGCTCGCCCTGTGGTTGCTGTTCAGCGACCCGTTGAGCGGCGTGCTGGTGGCCGTGCAGAATGTCGTGCCCTGGGTCGATCCGACGCTCAGCTCGATCAGCCTGGCGCTGGTGGCGACCATCTCGGTGCTGGTTATCGCCTGTCCCTGCGCTCTGGGGCTTGCCACGCCCACGGCGTTGATGGTGGGTAGCGGTATGGGCGCCGAGAACGGCATTCTGATCCGCAACGGCGCCGCCATTCAGACCATGCGCGATGTGCGCGCTATCGTATTCGATAAAACGGGAACCCTCACCATCGGCCAGCCCAAGGTAACCGACCTGGTGACCATGGCGGTGGACGAGAAAGAGTTGCTACGCGTGGCGGCTTCGGCCGAGATGGGCAGCGAGCATCCTCTGGGGCGGGCCATCGTCGAGAGCGCCTGCGCCCGCGGCATCGCGTTGCAGTCGCCGGACGAGTTTTCGGCCGTGCGCGGCAAGGGGGTCAGCGCCCGGGTCGACGGGCGGGCCGTTCTGGTGGGCAGCCGTCGTCTGCTGGAAGAGGCGGGAATCGATCCGACGCCGGCCGAGGCCGAACTGGTGCGGCTGGAATCCGAGGCCAAGACGGCCATGCCGGTGGCCGCCGATGGGCGTCTGCTGGGCCTGGTGGCGGTGGCCGATCCGATCAAAGAGGAGGCCACGCAGGTTATCGACGCTCTGCATGGACTGGGCATTCAGACGGCCATGCTCACCGGCGATAATCGACGTACTGCCGAGGCCATCGCCCGACGTGCCGGTATCGACCATGTGGTGGCCGGGGTGCTGCCCGAGGGCAAGGTGGCCGAGATCGAGCGTTTGCAGGCGTCTCTGGGCATGGTGGCCATGGTGGGCGACGGCATCAACGACGCGCCGGCCCTGACCCAGGCCAACGTCGGTGTCGCCATCGGCACCGGCACCGATATCGCCATCGAGGCCGCCGATATCACTCTGGTACGCGGCGATCTGTGGGGGGTGGTCAGCGCCGTCAAGCTTTCGCGGGCCACGTTCAACAAAATTCGGCAGAATCTGTTCTGGGCCTTTTTCTATAACCTGATCATGATTCCGCTGGCGATGCTGGGGCTGCTCCATCCGGCGCTGGCCGAGCTGGCCATGGCGTCCAGTTCGGTTACGGTGGTGACCAACGCCAACCTGTTGCGCCGGGTCAATATCCGCGCCCGAGAGTAGGGTCGGCCGCCGGCGACGACCGGATCCATATGCTTTTGACAGGCCGTTGTCGCATCGCTATAGTATGCTCATATGCGACACGCAGAGGTCGTCTGTGGCCGATGCCCGGACGAACAGGGGGAAGCCGGTGTAAATCCGGCGCTGTCCCGCAACTGTGATCCCGGCCCTGCCGGGAGAGCCAGATCGCCCGCCTCTGCGTCTCCATCGCCTTCGAGAGAAAGGGGAGGAGAACTGGCCGACTGTCTCTTGCCCTTCCGGGCGAGAGACTTTTTTATTTGCAGGAGCGGACCATGGCCGAGGCGAACGAGCGCGGGTTGGTGCAGATATATACCGGCGACGGCAAGGGCAAGACGACCGCCGCTCTGGGGCTGGCATGGCGTGCCGCGGGGTGGGGACGTCGTTCGTTTATCGGCCAGTTCATGAAGGGACAGGAGACGGGCGAACGGCGAGCCGCTTCTTTGCTTGCGCCGCTGATCACCGTCGAACAGTTCGGGCAGCCGCGCCTGCTCCGCATGAATGAGGTCTCGCCTCAGAATGTCGAGATGGTGCAGAACGGCCTGCGGCGCGTGGCCGAAATTCTCGATAGGGGGGAGTATCATCTGGTCGTACTGGACGAGATCTGTGTGGCCCTGCATTTTCGCTTGGCCACCGTAGAGCAGGTGCTGGCCCTCATCGACAGACGCCCGCCTCAGGTCGAGATGGTGCTCACCGGACGGCGGGCGCCTCAGGCGCTACTGGATCGGGCCGACCTGGTCACCGAGATGGTCGAGGTGAAACATCCTTATCGGCAAGGCATCGCCGCGCGCCGTGGCATCGAGTTCTGATCGGATGTGGCAGCCATGAGGAACACACTATCCTGGGTGATATGGGCGGGATGCGCCGCGATACCGGCGCTGATGATCCGCAATCCGATCTATACCGCCATCATCGCCCTGGCCGCCGGGCTGGCGCTCGTCGTCATAGAGCGTGAGGATGCCGGGGCCGCTATGGGCTGGCGGGGTCTGTTGCGTCTGGGGGCCGTCATCGGCCTCATCGCCGTGCCCTTTAATGCGCTGATGGTTCATCAGGGACGCCATGTGCTGTTTCGCCTGCCGCTGAGCTGGCCGCTGGTGGGCGGCGACATCACTCTGGAGGCCATAGTCGCCGGGTTGGCCTCGGCGTTCAGCCTGTGGACGGTGTTGTTGATCTTTGCCGCGTTCAACCTCGCGGTCGATGCCTCGCAATTGGTGCGTCTGGTGCCGCCCTTTTTGCACCAGGCGGGCGTGGTCAGTTCCATTGCGCTGACCTTTGTGCCTCAGCTCATCGTCAGTGCCCGGGATATTCGCGAGGCGCAGCGCATTCGCGGGCATCGGTTTCGAGGCCGGCGCGATATGTTGCCCCTGATCGTGCCGCTGCTGACCATGGCGCTGGAGCGCGCCATCGGGCTGGCCGAGTCGATGGAATCACGGGGATTTGGCGATGGGACGGCGGAGGGCCACAGACATCGAGGGGTGTTGCTATCCGGTCTGCTGCTGACCGGATTGGCGCTGCGCATGTACTGGGCGCAGCGCCCTCTGTGGGGCATCGTAATGCTGGCGGCGGGGGGCGTGCTCGTGGCGGGTACGTTCTACGCTCAGGGGCGGGGTGTGCGTCGCACCCGCTATCGCCGGGAGCGCTGGGAGGGGGATGATACCGTCATCGTTCTCTGCGGCGCCGTCGCTCTGGCCGGCGTGCTGGTCACCCGCGTCCTCGATGCCATGGCTCTGGCCTATTATCCGTATCCGCCCTATTCGATGATGCCCGCCTTTCGCCCCTCGGTGGGGCTGTCTCTGTTGTTGCTGGCGGCGCCCGCTCTGCTGGCATGGAAGAGGACGCGGCATGTGGCCCGGGCGGACATGGGGAGGCGTTCATGATCGTCTTTGACGGTGTCACCTACAGTTATCCCAACGCCGACGAGCCTGTTCTGCGGGGTCTGAGCCTCACCATCGAGGATGGCGAGTTCGTGCTGGTGGTGGGCGCCTCGGGATCGGGCAAGTCGACGCTGTTGCGCTGCCTGAACGGGCTGGTGCCCCACTTTTACGGCGGCACGGTGGGCGGCTCGCTGCGCGTGCAGGGCCGCGATCCGGTGCAGGCCTCGCCCCGCGATATGAGCGCTCTGGTGGGCTTTGTCTTTCAGGACCCCGAGTCTCAGTTCGTGGTGGATACCGTCGAGGCCGAGCTGGCTTTTGCCATGGAGAATCATAATCTGCCCCAGTCTCTCATGCGTAAGCGCGTCGAGGAGGTGCTGGATCAGCTCGACATCGCCCATCTGCGCAATCGGCGTATCAGCACCCTATCCGGCGGCGAAAAGCAACGTGTGGCCATCGCCTCGGTGCTCACCCTGCAGCCCCAGGTGCTGGTGCTGGACGAGCCCACATCGCAGCTCGATCCGCAGGCCGCCGAAGAGGTGTTGACCGCCCTGCAAAAGCTCAATGACGACCTGGGGTTGACGGTGGTGCTTTCGGAGCATCGCCTGGAGCGGGTGGTGCAATATGCCGATCGCGTCATCTATATGCCGGGGGAGGGGCAGCCCCCCCTCGTCGGCGCGCCCGCTGATGTGCTGGCCGACATCGATCTGGCGCCGCCTCTGGTGCAACTGGGCAAAGCGCTGGGCTGGCGACCGTTGCCGCTGACGTTAAAAGAGGCCCGCCGTCATGCCCGCGATCTGTTGCAGTCCGTCGATGCGCAGCCGCGCAAGAACCGCTCCGATCCCGGCGCCTCCGATCGAGGGGATACGGGCGCATCACCAGAGATCGTCGTTCGCGACCTGTGGCATGCCTACAACGGGCGGCCTGCCCTCAAGGGGGTATCTCTGGCGGTGCGCCGGGGTGAGATGGTAGCCGTCATGGGGCGCAACGGATCGGGCAAGACCACGCTGCTCAAACACATGGTGGGCCTGCTGCAGCCTGATCGGGGAGAGGTGCGCGTGCGCGATATGGATACACGGCGCGTTCCCCTGGAAGAGATCATCGGCGTGGTGGGCTATGTGCCACAGAACCCCGATGCCCTGCTCTTTTCCGACACCGTGGCCGATGAGCTTGCCTTTACCCGGCGTAGCCACGGTCTACCGGCCGATGATGGGGCCGATCTGCTGGACAGCCTGGGGCTGGGCGGTTGCGCCGGGCGCTATCCTCGCGATCTGAGCGTGGGGGAGCGGCAACGCGTGGCGCTGGCCTCGATTCTGGCCGCCGAGCCGGGCATCATCCTGCTGGACGAGCCCACCCGCGGCGTCGATTACGTTCAGAAGCAGGCGCTGCTCCGTTATCTGGAGGCCGAGCGCGCCCGTGGGCGCACCGTCATCCTTTCGACCCATGATGTAGAGCTGGCCGCTGCGGCCGCCGATCGGGTCATCATCCTGGGCGACGGCGAGATCGTGGTGGACGGCGCCACCCGTGAGGTGATGACCCAATCGATGGTGTTCGCCTCGCAGATCAACAAGCTGTTTCGTGACGATCGCTTTCTCACCGTTGACGATGTTTTGAGGCGCCTGTGACCCGTATCGCCCGCATTTTGAACGCCATGATTCTGCTTCTGGCCAGCCTGCTGGGCGGGGTGGCCTTTGTCTATCCTTTCTTTAGCGCCACCCTGGTGCAGTCGGTGACCGCATTCGATGCGGGCGTCCGTGAGGCGCCCCTCATCACCATGGCCCTGATCGTGCTGTGTCTGGGGGCTCTGCTGGCGACACTGGGCAGCGGGGCGATGAACTCGAAAACGGTGGCCATCCTGGGGGCGCTCACGGCGGCCAACGCCGTATTGCGGGCCGTGCCCGGGCCGGCCGGATTCGCCGCCGTATTCGTGCTGCCGGTGCTGTGTGGCTATGTCTATGGCTCCACATTCGGCTTTTTGCTGGGGGCGCTATCGATCCTCGTATCGGCCCTCATCGGCGCGGGGGTGGGGCCATGGCTGCCCTATCAGATGCTGGGCGCAGGCTGGGTCGGGTTGACGTCGGGCTGGTTGCCGCGCATAGAGCGTCATCGCCGGGTCGAGGTGGCGATGCTGGGGGCCTGGGGACTGCTTTGGGGATTCCTCTTTGGCGCATTGATGAATATCTGGTTCTGGCCCTATCTCTTTCAGCCGGCGCAGGCCGATCTTTACTGGCAACCGGGCATGTCCCTGGGGCAGGCGTTGCGCCACTATGGCGCATTCTACCTGCTCACTTCCTTCTGGTGGGATGTGGGGCGCGCCGGGGGCAACGCTCTGCTGACCTGGCTGTTCGGCGCGTCATTGCTGCGCCTGCTGCGCCGTTTCCAGCAGCGATTCCACTTTTCGGTCACGTCATCGAGCCGGTAACGGTCGCACAGCTCGCAAAGAGGCGCGTCATCCGGTGCATATCCCCGATGCCGCGCCATAGACGATGTCACCCGGCAGAGGTGGGTATATCGTACATGCGATAGGTGCGATAGTGCCGCCCGCCCATCATCTCGATGCCGCGCCTTACCTTGTAATTGTCCTCCAGGATCCACGACATCTCGGCGTGGGTATAGCCCTTGTTCACCGCCGTGCGCACGCCCTCCTGATAGAACAACGACTCGACGCCCTTGAGGCGATGCTCCTCTTGCACCCCCATGATCATGACGCGCAAGCCTTTGATCTTGCGCCGGTACCAGAGGTACTTGGCCCAGCCGATGGGGAACAATCGGCCACCCATATGAATGGCGACCTCGCAATAGTCGGGCACGGCCAGGAATACGCCGATGGGCTTATCGTCGATAAAGGCGATGTAGGTCAGATCCGGATCAATGACGGCCTTGAGGTTGTCGGCCAGATAATCGAACTCGGCATCGGTCATGGGGATGGCGCTCCAGTTGCGCGCCCAGGCCTCACGGTAGATCGGCTTGATCAGCTCGATCTCGCTCTGCAGGTTCTTGAGGTCTACGGTGCACATCGTGACATGGTACCGCTCTTGAGCGATGCGCGCCACCCGCGTGACCTGCTCGGGCATGTTCTCCAGGTTTCGCCCATAGCCGGCCACGTCGATATAGTAGGCGAACAGGTCTTTGACCTTTTGCAGGCCATAGCCTTCCATGAGCCGCTGATAATAGGGCGGGTTGTAGGTCATCATGATCATGGGGGGGCCGTCGAACCCCTGAATAAGCAGCCCGATCTCGTCATTGATGTTGAGGTTCATCGGGCCGCGCATGATCTCGCGCCCCCGCTCGGCCAGCCAGCTTCGGGCGGCATCGAACAACCCTGCGGCGACGCGTTCGTCGTCGATGCACTCGAACAACCCGAAAAAGCCCACCGATTCGTTCCATATTCGGGGATGGGTCTCATCGGCGATGGCCGCGATGGTGCCGATGATGCGTCCGTCGCGCACGGCTCGGAACATCTGCATTTCGGCGTGCTGAAAGAACGGATTGCGCGCCGGATCGAGATGAACCATCCGCTCGCCGATCAGCGGCGGCACCCAGTTGGGATCATCACGATAATGGCGAAAGGGGAACAGGATGAACTGCTTTCGTTCCCGTGGCGTGTTCTGAACCGGCTCGATGCAAAAGTCTGCGGCGGCCATGGCTCCTCCCGGTTGCTCGCATGTGTTGTAAGAGACAACCCCGTGAGGGGCTGCGGGATGCGGATATAATAGCCTGAACCGGGCCAATGGGGAAATAGCCCGATGTGACCTCATCACGTCAGGCAAGAGCTCAATAGGTTCGATCGATACCCGGGGGGGCGTCCTGTGCCTCGGCGCCCAGAGGGTAGCACTGCAAATAACGCCACGACCCGCCGCCCATCTCCTGTACCAGCCAGAGGTCGTCGATCTGAAACGAGACACCGGTCAGCTCGTCCGAGCCGACCCGCAGGAACTCGTCCAGCTCGCGGTCCGTCAGGCTCAGGGCCAGGGTCACATGGGGGCGATAGCCGGCCCGGTCGGACTCGGGCTCACAGACAAACTGGGACTCGATCTGCCCGTTCAGGGCCAGCGTCAGGTCGTGGTTGAGGGCCGAGATCGGCGCGGGATCTGTGATATGCAGATAGACGGCGTTGTTATCCGGCGAGATGTAGGTGCCCAGCCCGCCCAGATAGACGGTGAACGGTCGCCAGCGGCGGCAGGTCTCGGCGATGCCCGCCAGTGAGCGATGATCCCTGTCATTGGCCATAAAGAACGGGCCGACCAGTGTGATATGGTAGCCCATGTTCGACTTGGTGCTGCCGGCGATATGGAGGAACAGATCCTCGATGCGAACCTCGACGGAGCGCGGCACGCGTGCAACGAGCGCATAGCGCATCCGGGGCTGTGCTTCAGACAATAATAGCTCCTGTTGCGACTGAATGGACG
>JBMNOI010000118.1:0-11875 GCA_050942995.1 Anaerolineae bacterium | reverse complement strand
CATGCTCTACATACACCTGCCGGCCGCGCAGCCGATCCAGGATATCCGGCGGGGTGCGATGTTCTTGCTCGATACGCGCCACCATCTCGGGATACTCTTCCGGAGTGATCTCGGCAAAGTCGGTGTCGATGCGGGTGATGACGCCGTCGGCCACCGAGATGATGGCCGAGCCATAATCCAGGTTGGGAGCGTCCCCCGGATAGAGGTCGATCCCCTCGTGCACTCCAAAGCGGTACAGACGACGCGCGCCGGGGAACGACCGGGGGCGGCTGTGCAGTCCCGCGTTCGGGAAGGGCATGCGGAATCCGGCCAGAGCCTGGCGCAGATCGACGCCGTCGAACAGGTAGCGGTCGTCGTAATTCACCGCCGGGCACCCCTCACCCTCACTGTTCAGATCGGCCATATACAGCGTGCGGCCGGCCACGGCATACAATCGGTCGCCGGCCAGCGCCGCGCTGCGTAACCGCTGCATGCCCTCAAAGGCAAAGGTCACCCGTCCTTCGACCTGTCCGGCGTTCCCCAATAACGCCACCTGCCGCGCCTGCCCGTCCACCGTCAGCAACCGCCCGCCGCTGGACACGATCTGTGCCGGCCAGGATGAAGCATCCGGGCCGTCGGCCACGGCGGCCACACCGCCCCCCGACTGCACCCGCACCCCGTCATAGGTCAACACATACAGCCGTGCCGCCTCCGTCCCGTCCGACGCCAGCGTCAGATCCACGCCCCGCGTAAGCTGCATGTCCGTCATATGGGCGGCGGGCAACGCAGCGCCCCGATCGAAGCGCCAGATACGCGCCGAGTCGGCATCCAGGGCGTACACATCACCCGCCGAGGCAACCAGAGCCAGAAACTGCGGGTCGGGCCAGGCGCCCGGCACGGCCCGCGATTCAAAAGCCATGGACCAGCTTCCCGATGGGGTAAGGCGATAGATGTCGTTTCTCTTGTCCAGCAATACCAGTTCGCCCGTCTCGGGTTCGGCGGCCACATCCACGAGTTCCTGAATGGTGAACCGACCGATGCGACGCTCGGCAGGCATTAGCGAGCGCGGGCTGAGCGCGCCCTCACCGTCAAGTTCGTCCAGCGTCAGCTCGTACAGATCCCCGCCGGCGATCATGTACATCCGCCCGGTCGAGATGACGATGCGGATGGGGTCGGCGGGTAGATCGAGGGCGCGTTCCAGGGCGTTGGTCGCACAGACCACCTGCTTTCCCTCGAGCGCCGTGGCGGGCTCAGACGTGGGCGAAGCGGCCGGCTCGGGCTCTTCTTCGACAGGAGCGGTCGGCGTTACAGAGGCCTGTGCCTGTGCCGAGCCCTCACCGGGCAGGGTAATCTCCTGGCCTACAGAGAGAACACCGTCATCCAGTACGTTCAGCTCCCGCAGTACCGCCACTGTGGTGCCATACTGCGCGGCGATATCCCACAGGGTATCGCCGGCCCGCACGATATGCGTCAGCGGCTCAGAGGTCTCTTCGGCGGAGGGATTATCCTCATCGGGCGATCCGGCATCGGCCGTCGGGGTGAGGGTAATACTTGCTTCGGGTGTGGCCGTCTCTGTCGGCGCGGCCGTATCCGTTGCCACAGGTGTCGCCGGCGGCTCATCCTCTTCCACCGTCGGAGCCGTCGTCATGACGGGGGCGGAGGACTCGCTCCCTTCGGGCTGCGCCGGATTATCCTGGGACGTTGTCGCGCAGGACGTCAGGACCATCGTCAGCAAGGCGACCCACACAATAAACCATCTTGCAGTAAAGCGCATACAGGTCAATCCTTTCGCTGACCCGCACAGGATATCCGCGGGCCAGAGTATGCTTCTGGGGATACTCCCCGGCAGAGCACAGAGGCAGACTCTTGCGGGGATACAAAAGGGCAGCCCCGAACGAGAGCTGCCCGACAAGTCCGTCGTTCTTTGGGCGGCCGAAAGCGATCCGCCGGCACCTGCGCCACGGGGTGACCGAAATGCATCACACCACTGCGGTCGTCACCCTTCCCGGGATCGGACGAGACGCCGACCGATTACGTCACCACTCCGGAGAGCGGGTTTTGGGCGATTTGAAGCTACGATATCTCACGATCTGCCCATACGGCAAATCGATGGTCACATGTGCTACAACACACAGTTTCGGCATCGATCCAAACGATGCGATCCGAGCGGAGCTCGCCGCAGTTTGGGCAATCGAGGCGTTCGGTCATCGGCTTCGGCATGGCATTCTGCCGGATCGTCTCTCCCCGCCCCGTCAATTCACCGGCGATATTGGCGTTCATGTCTGCCTCCTCGCAGAACAAAGACACCATCAAGCACAGTATAGCATATCGCCGCGATGATGTATACAGAATTTCGCCGGTGGAAGAGGCAGGCAGAGGTTAACGATCAACCGGTCAGAGTACCGAATAGTGATCACGCACTCTGACCGGCCGTTTGTCCGAACATTCCTGAATTCCATGTACCGGCAAGCCCGGCCTGCCGGTACCGATCGAAAACTTAGGCTTCCTCGACTGCGATTACTTCGACGGGACAATCGTCGGCGCCGTTCTTGACGCACTCTTCCAGATCGTCCGAGGCCATGCCCTCGGCCGGATTGCCGCCCGTCTGATACTGGGCCACGACCTGGCTGAGCCCGTCTTCCTCGTTCTCTTCGTAGAAATCGGGGCAGGTGCTCCAGCACGCGCCGCAGCTAATGCATCCGTCGCGATCGATCGTCACTTTCCACATATCCTGCGTACCTCCCTAAGTCCTGTTATCCGATTTCAGGCCCGATTGTGCCACAGTGACCCCCGCGGCCGCCGGGCTCTGGCCTGTCGAACACACAGTATCCGCTCGCCGCATACCGACGATCCAGAAAACCGAAGGGCATTATAGCCCCACTCGCATATCCAGGCAAAGCCACACCATCCGATCACATCCCGATCTCGCGCCGCGCCTCATCCGGATCGAGCAACGCCGCCGGGCCGGCGATGCGCCCGCGCACCACCTCGGCCCCCATCTCCAACGCGTCCAGCCGCGCGACCACGGCATCCTCGTAATCTTGGTGTGTGATAAAGACCACCGTCGGGCCGGTGTCCGTCGAGAAATAGACCGGCACACCCTCTGAGCGCAGATCGTTGCACAGACGAAAGAGGGCGATATTCTCCGGCTCCCAGGCGAACAGCTTGTTTTCGCGACTGCCCGACATGGTCACACCGTGTAGCCGAATGCTATCCACCTCGGCCAGTTGCCCCAGAGTGCGCCAGTCGCCGGCGCGCACCGCCGCGATGCACTCCAGCACCTCCTTACAGCGCCCCAGCATCCAGCATTTGAACAGGCTGCTGTGGGGGGCATCCTCGTGAGCGGCCTCTGTTTTGAGTCCGAGACGCGAATCCACCGGCACGGTGATGAGCCGCACATCGTCCAGCTCACCGGCCGTATCCAGCCGCACGGAATAGCTATCCCGGTGGGCGATGCCGGGATAAGATAGCCACAGGGCCACGCCGCCCGCCGCGCTGCGTCCACCCGATCCGGCCAGCAACCGCGCCACGCAGCTCAACAGGTATCGATCGTCTATGGCCCTTTCGCCCAACACCGCCGCCAGCGCCGCCGTAGCCAACGCCGCCGAAGCCGAGGCGCTGGTGCCCAGTCCCTTCCCCGTCTTGCTGGCCCGCACCACATTTCTCGACGCCACCCGAGCGCGGCTGCGCACGCCGGCCAGATCGCGCACGACGTCCAGTACGCGCCGCACCCGCTCGCGTTCGCGCCCTTGGGCCTCCTGCCCGCCGATGGTCACCCGATCGTCGGTCAGCACCGGGTCGAACTCGACCCACGTGACCGTATAAGCGGCGTCATTATTCACCGAGATGCTGGGCATATAGGCGATACGCCAGTCCCAGTCGGTGATGCCGTGATATTTGAGTATGCCCTGAATGGGATAGGCTCTGGCCGCCGCCACACCCGACTCGTGCCCCTGTCCCTGCACGTCGGGATTGACACGCACAGGGGCATCCTCTCCCAGAGCTTCAATGATACGCTGGTGGGCGGCCCGCATGGGGGCCACCATATCCTCGAATCCGGTCGGTACTCTCGTCTGCATACAATCCGTCCCTCTCTACACGCCCCGCCGGTGAGCGAAATATCCGGCGCGACGCACCCTTTTACCCCGGGACCGCGGCCAAGTCAAGCGACGAGACAGCACTCGCCGCAATCTTTCGATGCAGCATGGTGTACTATTACCGTTCGGCTGTTAGCCAACTCATCACGCTTCTGTTATCATGTGCATTGAAAGATGCTCCGATAGGAGGAGCCATGTCCAGAGTCGAAGACAATCGTCAGTTGCTGCGCCAGAACGATGCCCGGCCCCCGATACCGTCCCACTGCCGCGAGCGACCGGAGGTCGGCCCATGAGTGCCCGCGTCCCGTCGCCATGCACCATCCGTCGCACCACCCCCGACGATCTGGCCGCCCTGGACGAACTGTTTGCCGTAGGCGATGAACATCACCGCGAGGCGCTCTCCGACCGGTTCCGCATATCGTCGGGCCCGGTGCGAAGCCACGATCTGTTGACCGATTGGCTGAGTCACCGGACGGCGTGATACTGCTGGCTGAGGTCGAGAATAAAGCCGTCGGATTGCTGCACGCCTGGCTCCGACACACACTCGATATCCCCATCTTCGTGCCACGACGTTATGTCGAGATCGATAATATCGCCGTCCGGCCGGATTGGCGTGGGCGGGGAATCGGCCGGGCGCTGATGGAGGCGGCCGAGAGCTGGGCCCGGACACGGGGCGCCAAATCGGTCGAGCTGACGGTGTGGGAGTTTAACGTCGGCGCGCGGGCATTCTATGAGGAACTGGGCTATCGCACCGTCAATCGGCGTATGGCACGTCCTCTCGATGCATCAAACAGTAAAACATGATACAGGCGTGCGGTAGCATCGACGCGATTCAAAGCCGGTTGCAAAGCTCGACCCGCGCCGCTCCGGATTCCCGCCGGCTCGTAACGACAAGCTGAAATATAGTATAATTCCAGTATCCGACAATACGATCGGTTGTCCGAATCAGGAAACCAATTCGGGAATAGAGTGAGGTGGCTGAAATGACGGTTGGCGTAGAGATAGATTTTGTCGTGACCGATAGCCTTGCAGCACTCGACCTGTACGAGCGCATCTTTGAGGTAGAGCGCGTAGAGGTTACGAACTTGTCCAGGGGCCAGAATGAGGCGGTGTTCACCATCTATGGGGTGCGCTTTCACATGCTGGACGAAAACCCCGACTTTGAACTGGTCGCCCCAAAGCCGGGTATGCCCCAGTCGTTCTGGTTCAATGTGATGGTGCCGGACATTCAGAAACTGCACCGGGATGCCCTGGATGCCGGTTGCACCGAGATACAACCGGTCACCGAAATGCCGGATTACGGAGTCAGCAACTCGATATTCGCCGATCCCTTTGGCTATGTGTGGATGTTGCATCAGATCCACCGGGAGGTCAGCTTTGAGGAACGGACGCGGCTGTGGGAAAGCCGGCAACAGACCGACGGTGAGTAAAGAACCGATCTGGCCGTAATGCGCTGTCCTATGAGCATTTCGGGTACCACGAGCCGGGCAGTACCACACCCGACATCCTCCCCATTCGTATGAGAAAGAGACACCACCATGTATCGAGCCATCCTCTTTGATCTGGGCGGCACCCTGGTGCATGTGTACGAGAGCCGGGAGAGTGCGGCCGTGCTGGCCGAGTGCCTCACAAACGTGGGCGGCTATTTGCAAAGTTGCGGCTGTGACGTGCCCGCGTTAGAGGATGCTTTGGGGCGCATCGAGTCGGGGCGCAATGGCTCCACCGACCATTATGTGTATCCCCTGGCCACGCGCTTGTTGCACATCTATGGCCCTCAAGTGCGTCCCTATCTCGATATGGCCTGCCGACGCTTTATGCGCCCCATTTTTGAACGATGCTTCATCTATCCCGATACCGTACCGACACTGGAGGCGCTGCGTGATCTGGGCTGCCGCATAGCCGTCATCTCGAATACTCCCTGGGGCAGTCCGGGAGGGCTATGGCGAGAGCAGATCGCCCGCATGGGGTTGGACCGCCGGATCGATATGGCCGCCTTTTGCGATGACGTGGGGCAGCGCAAGCCGGCCCGGCTCCTTTTCGATTACACCCTCGCCCGTCTGGACGCCTCGCCCCGGCATGCCCTGGTAGTGGGCGACGATCCACGATGGGATATCGCCGGCGCCCGCGCCGCGGGGCTTGCCGCCGTCCTCATCGATCGAGAGGGTGAGAGCGACTCTGCCGAAAGGGTGATCGGCCGTTTGGATGAGCTGGTCGCGCTGGTCGGGGGGTGAGGGCGCTTACCACCGTCGGGGCGGTCCGCGGCGAATACGTCACGTAGAGTCGGCGCCAGCGGTGTACTCACCGCCCGACTCTCAGATGAGGGCCGAAAAGAAGCCATGCCGCCGTATACAAGTCTCAGGTATGTCTGTCCGGCGTCGTTTGTGCAGCAACAGCGATGAGGTTAAAATGGCGGGCAAAAGTTCGGGCCGTATCAGGCTCGGCGCTATCGGTGAGAATCTGGCCTGCGAGGCGTTGCGCCGCCGCGGCTACGAGATCGCGCAGCGCAACTGGCGCTGCCGCCATGGCGAGATCGACATTGTGGCCCGGGACGGCGAATGCTGGGTGTTCATCGAGGTCAAGACGCGAAGGGGGCGCGCCGCGGGCCTGCCCGAGGAGGGATTGACGCCCGCCAAGGCCGAGCGCCTGGCACAACTCGCCGAGATGTATATGGCAGAGCACGAGATCGCCGATGCGAACTGGCGCATCGATCTGGTGGCCGTCGAGATGGACGGGCGCGGGCGGGTTCGACGCCTGAATGTGATCCACGCTGTAGGAGCGGACTGAGCACCGTCATGACGATTCCGGTATTGGTGATTGTAGGTCCCACGGCCGTGGGCAAGACCACTCTGGCCATCGTGGTAGGGCAACAGGTGGGTGGAGAGGCCGTCTCGGCCGATTCGAGACAGATCTATCGTTACATGGATATCGGCACGGCCAAACCCACCGCCGAAGAACAGGCCGCCCTGCCCCATCACCTCATCGATGTGGTCGATCCGGATGAGCGCCTGACGCTGGCGCAATACAAAGAGATGGCCGACCGGGCCATTCGCGAGATCCATTCCCGGGGCAAGCTGCCGATTCTGGTGGGCGGCACCGGACTGTATGTGCGGGCCGTTACCGAGGGCTGGACCATCCCCGAGGTACCGCCCAACGAGGCGCTGCGTGCCCGCCTGGAGGCGCTGGCCGAGCAGACGGGGCACGAGGCGCTGCATGACGAACTGGCCCGGGTCGATCCGTCCGCCGCAAAGCAGATCGACGCCCGTAACGTGCGGCGTGTGATTCGCGCCCTGGAGGTCTATCACGAAACGGGGCATCCCATCTCACAGCTTCAGGCCAAGTCGCCGCCCGATTACGACCTGTTGCGTGTGGGCCTGACCATGCCTCGCCCCCGGCTCTACGCCCGCATCGACGAGCGGATCCATCACATGATCGAGCGGGGACTGGTCGATGAGGTGCGGAGCCTTCTGGCGCGAGGCTATGACGCCGATCTGGCCGCCATGTCGGGCCTGGGATACCGCGAAATCGCCCGGCATCTGCGCGGCGAGATATCGCTAGATGACGCCATAACCCTCATGAAGCGCCATACACGCCGTTTTGTGCGACAGCAGTATAACTGGTTTCGTCTGGATGATCCGGCGATTCAATGGTTCGACGCCGCACCCCTCGATGTGCCCGCCGTTCAGCAACGGGTACTCGAGTTTATCCATTCGCGTTAGCCTGAGCGGGAGGCATCGATGGCCTATTCATCACGTATCCGTTCACGATCCCGTTCCGGGAGACGCTCGGCCCTGCCGGTTGTGATGCTGTTCCTCCTTATCGCGGGGATGGCCGCAGCCCGCTTTCTGCTCGATCGGCAACCGGCATTGACGACTTCGGCCGGCCTGACGGTTGTCCAGGGAGAGGCGACCGTCCTGCGTGCCGATGGCGATCAGCCGTTGACAGTTCGCCCGGGTCGCAGTGTGGCCCTGGGCGTGGGGGATGAGATTCAAACCGCCGCCGACTCGCGCGCCAAGATCACCTTTGCCGCGGACGAGACCACCGAGCTCGGCCCCGATACGCGCCTCGGCATCCTCGAGTTACAGCAAAATCCGGCATCGCGCGCCCTGGTGGCAACTCTGGCGTTGTACGAGGGGCAAACGATGACGCGCATCCGTCACATGCTCTTTCAGGGTACCCGCTTTCAGATCGAGACGCGCGTCGCCACGGCCATCGCCCAGGGCACCATATTCCAGTGCGATGTGGTCACCCGAGATCATACCTATGTGGCCGTATATGACGGTGTCGTCACGTTGTCCATGGGCGAACAGACGGTGCAATTACAAGCCGGACAGGCGGCCGATGCGCGACTGGGCCACCAGATCGCCGTGATCGGAGTGCCCAACCCCGAGCCCACCGCTATCGGCGACTCTGAGGAACCGGCCTCCACCACACCCATGCCCAGCCCGGTGGGTGTGGATCTGGGTATTTTCCCCCCCATCGTCACCCCGACCCGCCCCGGCGAACGAGGTGAGGAATACGTTGTCCAACCGGGCGACACCCTGTACAGCATCTCCCGGCGCTTTGGCGTATCATGGGAGGCGATCTGGGAGGCGAACCGACCCGTGCTGGAAGATCCAGAAAACCTGTTGCCCGGCCAGCGCCTCTATATCCCCGAGCCGGAGTAATCGTTCTCTACTAAAACACAAACAAGAGGGACGGTGCCCCGTCCCCCTTGTTTCATGCATGTCGGCGTCCCTCACTATTGCGAAACTTGACGCCTCACCACCGGCAACACCACCCGCGATGAGGGAGCACTTTCGCTCACATTCCCGGCTACGTCGCGAATCCGGAAGCGGACCCGACTTCCCGCCGGAGCGGGTGCCTCCAATCGCACCGGCTCTCTGGTGCCCATAGAGGCGGATACCGTCAGCGGTTGCCATGACGTCCAGGTGACCCCACCGTCGCTCGTCGAGGACCATTCGGCGCTCTGCACATTCAGACCCGAACCGGCATCCTGCACCAGGGCCGTACGCTCATCGCGCTCCAGCCATACGGGCGCCGTACGATCGAGCCGTATCGTCACTTCGCGTTCCGTCACGTTGCCGGCGGCATCCAGCAATCGCACCACAACCCGCTGCGGCTCTCCCTCTACGTCACGTATCCGCCAGGAGACTGTGCCCGCTCCCCCGCTAAAAGGCTGCGGGGCGCTGAATACCGCCACGCGTTCCAGCGCAGGATTGCCCGACTGGCTGAACCAGATGCGAAACTCGAGGCCGTCTCCAGAGCCCGCAGAAGCGCAGGTCGGCGACTTTTGAGTATAGTGCAGCGGCAGAGAAAACTCCTCGAACGTATTGCTCAGGACAAAATCGACGCCCCTTAAGATTCGTTCGGCATAGACGCGTTGCCCCTGGTTATCACTGATGTCGATCAGCGCGATCCCGGCACTCTGTGTATGGTCCGTCGTCTTGAGCCTGTAATAAACCTGATACTCCCCCGGCGCCGTCAACGCACAGGTGTAGGGCCCGTACCAGACCGACGTATAGCCCTGGTTCCAGACGCCGCTTTGCATCTTGAGCTGGGTGGCCGACCAGATCCAGTTGTTGCTGAACTGCACCGCGCTGGCGTTGCTGCCACTGATGGTAAAGGTCACCACAGGGTCTTTCACCCACGCCGGCGCAGAGACCGACCCGGTGGGCGGCGTATTGTCCACCGTAACCGTGACCTGCTGAGATGCCTGCCCCGCATCGTTGTACGCCACCACGCGTACTGTGTGCTGGCCCGCCGACGCCTGTGTGGTGTTCCAGCGCCAGATGTATGGCGCCGCCGTTCGTGTGGCCCGCAGTACATTATCGATGTAAAACTCGACGCGCGTCACCGATGCGCTGGGTTGTGCCTCGATTTGGGTCACCGCCCGCACCGATTGCCCCTGCACGGGCGCGATGAGCGCCAGATTGGGCGGCACCGCGGCCATCCTGGCCAGCGTCTGGCTGCGGATGGTGTTCATCAGGCCATAAGCATGATCGCCCGGGCATGTCGTGTTGGCCACATCGCGATGCGCCAGGATCGTGGGCAGATCCCTGTCCACAAAGTAACGCTGCTGAGTGGGATGGATGAAATGATCGGTACATTGCCATGCCAGGAAATCGGTCAGCCGATCCAGCGCGGCCTGAGGCACCGGATTCTCGGCATGATCGCCGATCAACGCGATGCCGATGCTGCCATAGTTGTATCCCCTCGCATGGCCGCCGACCACACCGACGCCGCCGGCGCGTCCCTCATAGATGTTGCCCATGTGGTCGATCAGATAATTGTAGCCGATATCGCCCCACTCGCGCTCGAACGCATGATAATAGTATATGGCCCGCACCATCGCTGCGGGATCCACGTCACCGTCGCCGGTCGCCGTGTGATGGATGACGATCGCCCGCGGCGGGCGATACTCCGGCGGCCAGGGTATCGGGCTCTCAGCGGCGCCCCATGCGCTGCGTGAGATAATCGGAGGGCGCGCCGCCATCGGAGCGGCGGGCTGGTCGGCCAGCCCCGATACCGTGGGGCCTTCACGCGCATCGATACCGACCAATCGCACATTGCGCAACACCGGCATGCCACCGCTACCGGCATACAGCCTGGCGCGCCACTGAGCCATATGCCCCACCGCCACCAGCAGATCGCTGCTGTAGACATTGTTATCTCGCCCGGGATCATCATCGTCGCGCTCCAGCGTGCGCCAGGCCGTCCAGGTGTTGCCGTCGGCGCTGGTGCGCACCTCAAAGACGATCCGGCTGCCGGTTGGATATTCGGCGTGCCACGTCAGCCCCAGGGCCATAAAGGAGAAGGGAGCCACCCAGGTGGGCGCTGTATAGGTCCCCTGTGATTGATCCACAGCCAGAGTGAGAGCCCCGTCTCCCAGAGCCGCCACCCGGGTATTCGAGTGGGTGCCGGTCTCCCAGTCGGCCACCGTCGAATGCACGGCGTGATCCACCACCGGCCCCTGGGGAGAGATGGGAGCCGGGGTAGGCGTCGGCGATCCCGAAGGAGCCGACGATACCACCGGCCCCGCCGTTGTGGCCGAGACGGTGGCGCGACCGTGCCCATCGTCAAAGTAGAACCGATACGAGTGCTGGCCGGCGGGCAGGCGAAGGGTGGCAGAATAGGTCCACGGCCCTTCGGCGCCGCCGCCCGTCCGTAACATGGCATATGCCCGCCCGTTGATATGTACATTGGCCACGGCAGGGGGATCGCCGGTGCGGCTGGCATATGTCGCCTGGAAGCGGAAAAGGGTGTTCGTGTCGCCGCCGGAAGGGCTTACCCCCGTCGCGCTGAGGGTACCGACGGGCGGCGCCGTCACACTGATGCCGGTGTAGTAATGTTTGAGGATCTCTTCATAGCCAAAGCCCTGCAACGCCATCGCTCGGGAGCCCTGCTGGCACATCCCCACGCCGTGGCCGTATCGGGTGGTATATCCACAGGGGCAGGCGACAGAGCGGCAATAGGGCAGATACGATTGCCACACATCCTCTACATTGCGTGTGTGCCCATCGCAGTGGGCGTGGAAAAAGGCGTTGATCACTTTGCCGTCGTGCATCGCCGCCACGCCCGAGGTGTCATCCACCGCGCGATTGGTCGTCGCGTACTGGTTGGGGCCCCATGCCTGGCAATGCACATCGGTGCACACATCGGCGCCCTTGTCCATGTGTCGCCGTGCGTTGGCGGCATAGCTACGGGCGGCCACCGCCTGGGCGCGCAGCGATTCCAGAGGCCACGAGGGCGAGACCTCTCTGGGCACCACGCCTTTGAGATACTCGTCCATGCTCATCTCG
>JBMNOI010000117.1:0-11919 GCA_050942995.1 Anaerolineae bacterium | reverse complement strand
GTCAACATGCCCATCATCATCGAGCGACCCGCCGACCTGCCCGACACCAATGGCCCCCCCCCGACACAACACCCGAGATAGCACCGGATGCGACGCCGACGCTCGAATTCGACATGCCCATGCCTGAAGATGAGCTGCCGATGCCGCCCATGTGGCCCTTCCGAACACCCACCCCCGGACCGCTGGGCAGACGCATCTAGAGTACGCTTGAATATCAGATGTTTATCCTGTTGTGGAGGCATAGTCTCCACAACAGGATAAAATACAGGCCCGCTTGCCGTGCCCGGTGTCGCCGCATCCACGTGCGGCGGCTCGTCACTCGAGCATGCTCCGGGAGCGACACGCGAGCGATCAAATCCGGCAGAGACATCTCACCGCAGATGACGAGTCCTGCCAGAGCCGGCGCCGATGGGTAAGGATACCCACCCATCGGCGCCGATCCATATGCTGCGCTTGACCACAAAGCCTTTATACCGGTACAATACTCTCCTGAAATGGCCTTTTATATCTTGTCAGGCGATCACCCAAAGGGAGACATGGTACTTTGTTGAAATTATACAACAACCAGAGCCGCAGATTGGAACCGTTTACCCCTCTGCGCGATACGGCAACCATCTATGTTTGCGGCATCACGCCGTATGACACGACTCATCTCGGCCATGCCTTTACTTATCTGAGCTTTGACGTGTTGATCCGCTACTGGGAATATCTGGGATATCCGGTGCGTTACGTGCAGAATGTCACCGATATCGACGATGACATCATCCGTAAGAGTCGCGAGGTGGGCGATGACTGGTTGCAGCTGGGCAACCGCTGGACACGCCACTTTATCGAGGACATGTGCGCTCTGAATGTGCGCCCACCGGATGTTTTCCCCCGCGCCACCGACGTAATCTCCGACATGTTCGGCCCGATCCAGACCCTCATCGACAAGGGACACGCCTATGTGGTCGACGGGCACGTCTACTACCACGTGGCCTCGAACCCCGATTTCGGCCAGATATCGGGCCTGCCCGAGGACGAGTGGCTGCCCACCGCCAACGAACGGGGCAATTTCCCCGGCGATCCGCTCAAGCGCGATCCGCTGGATTTCGTTCTGTGGCAGGCGCAAAAACCCGGCGAGCCCGCATGGGAGAGCCCCTGGGGCATGGGCCGACCCGGCTGGCATATCGAATGTTCGACCATGGCCATCAAGTTCTTGGGCGATACCATCGACGTACACGGCGGCGGGGGAGATCTCTCTTTCCCCCACCACGAATGTGAGGCGGCCCAGTCGTGCGGGATAACGGGCGAGTCGTTCTTTGCCCGATTCTGGATGCACGCCGCCATGGTACGCTACCAGGGCGAAAAGATGTCCAAGTCGTTGGGCAACCTCATCTGGGTGCGCGACCTGTTGCAGAAGCATACCCCCGATGCGGTGCGCATCCTGGTGAATTCGCACCCCTATTATGAGGCATGGGAATATGACGCCGCCGAGCTGGAGCCAGCCGATGCCATGGCCGCTACGCTGCAACGGGCCGTCCGGGCCACCGGCGGCGCCGGCGCGGCGCTGGATGCCGACGACGCGTTGGAAGCTTTTACCGGGGCGTTGAACAATAATCTGAACACCCGGGGAGCGCTGGCCGCGATGCGTGGGCTATCCGAACGCATTATCGATGCCGCCGCCAGAGGACAGGATGTCGGCGAGGCGCAGGCCGCATTGCGGCGCATGGGCACGGTGTTCGGCCTTTGTTTTGGCGACGATGTCGAGCCCCGGGTGCGTACCGGCTGGATGGCCCATCTGCGGCGATTTATCTAGTCCCCATTATGGAGGATCAGGCGCCATGAATATCGCACGGTTCGACAAGAAAAAGGCTCAACCGGCGCATAACGACACCATTCTGGCTATGGATGTGTTGCCACCGGGTGTAAGGGCGCCCTTTGATCACGCCTGGGGCTATTTGCAGCCCGGGCACGACATGGAGGGCCACGCTCATCCCACGGAAGAGATCTACTTCTTCCACAAAGGGCGCGGCGTTGTGGTGGTGGGCGATGAGGAACATCCGGTAGAGGCCGGAGACGTGGTCGAGATTCCGCCCGACACCTATCATACCGTGCGCAACCCCTCGAACGACGAGCTCTACTGGTTCGCCCTCTGGTGGGAGCCGGTGGAATAGCAAAGACATCGCCCATCTCCGAGGGCACAGGGCTGGCAACATCAAACGAGACGCGGCATGCCGCGTCTCGTTGATGCGACCGGCGTATATTCGCCGTCCCTATCTCCCCGCCAGAATATCGATCGGGCTCCCGGCTTTTATCCCGCTCACGAGAACGACCGTCTCGGTGGCGCCCCCCTCTACGAGGTATGCGGCGCGGGAGATCCGCCCCACATTACGTCAGACAGGCGGGATCGACCACCGGCTCACCGTCGACGATGCGCCGTCGCCAGCGCACCAGCTCGGCTCGCTGCCAGTCATTCCCCCCGTCCCACTCGTGAGAGAATACGATCCAGAGCAGTATCTGCCGGTATTTGAGGAAATGGGGCAGTCGTTCGATCCATACGGCATCCAGGATATTCTCTTCCGAATAACCAGCCATAAAGCAGCGCAGGAACTCGGCGGCATACTCCTCCCGGCTGCGCCTATCGCGGCCCGCACTCGCCCATAGAGCGTGGTACAGAGCGATGCCGATATCGGTGGCGAACCAGTGACGGTTGCAGACGTCGAAATCGAGCACCGTGATCTGTCCATCATCGTCGACGACGAAATTCGCGGGATGCAGGTCGTTATGAATCAGCCCAAAGCAATCGTCGGTGCGAGGCAGCGTCTCCAGATAGCGCCATAGTTCGATCCAACGGTCGCGCACGGCGTCGTCATCGCACCATTCGGCGAACCATGTCATCTCGCCGCGCCAGTCGGGCAGAGCCGTATCGGGACGCAGGGTGTAACGTCGGCTGAGGGCATGCATGCGCCCCATGGTACGCCCCCAGTTGCGATAGAGGGCGCCGTTCCACACGGCGGGATTCCCGGCATCCACATGCCTGCCCGGCGCCCGGTCGAAGGCCATGACCGCCAGGGTGACGTCTCCTGAGGGCAGCGTCTCTACCAGTCGCCCACCGAGCGAGGGCACCGGCCGGGCCAGGCGCACGCCGCCGTCGGCCAGATAGCGCATAAAATCGAGCTGCTCGTTCAATGCGCTCAGGCGTCCGGCATCCATGGGAGCCAGCTTGAGCACATATTCGCGCCCGCCGCGGGCATAGCCATAGACACGACCGTCCATACCGCCGATGTAGCTCAGAGCATCAGTATCGACGCCATATAACGCGGCCCCCGCCGCCAGCACCTCGCCGGCGATCTCGTACATTATGCCTCCATCCCATTCGCAGAGTGGGGGGAATCACCGTCCCTCAGGATATCGCCGCTACAGCGCGCCGTCATATCCGCCGACCGCCAGCATCTCCCATGGGTCCACCGCCAGCCACTCATCCGGGCGCTGCTCGGGCCGCGCCCGCAGATAGCGCTGTACGATGTGATAGCCGATGGTATAGCCGGTAAAGGGCGGCGTGCCCGCCTTGGCATCGCCGAACATGAATCGCTCGTACAGGGGGCCGCCGGGTTCGGCCAGATGATGGCGCAGCGCCGCCCATTGAGCCGCCTCCTGATCGGGCGCAAGGGCGCGCACCCAGGGCACGTCGACATCCGGGTAGAGCATGTGGGCAAAGGAATCGGCCGCTCCCTCACTGACGATGAGGGCCAGCAGATCAGGCGCATCGTGCCCCTGCAGATAAAAGTAGTGGTAGCCCCACAGGGTGTGGTGATATTCGTGGGCGAGGTGGTAGGGCAACCAGCGAGCCAAGTCGTTATCGGGATACAGGCGCAACAGGATGTTGCCGCCCACGCATTCGCCCACCACACCGCCCATCGACTCGCGCACCTGTCGGGCGGCGGGATCCAATGGATAGATGCACACCACGCCCTCCTCAGTATCAGGGGAGGGGAGATGGGCGACGATCTCGCCATAGCATTGTGTGACCACCGCCTCCACATCGGCCCGGGCGAACAGTGCCATCTCGACGCTCAGCGCATCCAGATCGGTTATCGGTTGCTCCACATGGGCATAGGCCCGCTCGGCGTTGAACTACCCGGCGCCCCAGGCATCCCAGGTGGGATCGACGACATGCTCGCGCCATAGCGCCGACAACGTTTCATCGGAAGGGGTAGAACAGGCGCGGGCGGCGGCAAGATAGTCCTCGACGCCCCGGTATGCCGGGACGACACATACCGACGACATGGCGCTCTTCCAATATTCGGGTAAGGGACCGTTCGCAAACGGCCCGGGCGAGTGCTCAGCCTTGCGTATACGAGATCGTACCCGTTCATGCAAGAACTCATGCTACTACCACATAACGTCCGCGCCAAATTGGCCGGGCGCGTGTGAAACGTTCTGCCCATCCGACCGCGATGATGGGAACCTCTCGCCGCCGGCCGGCGTCTATAGTGTAGAATAAGCGTCGAAAGGAGAATGATATGCATCGCATATCGACCCTTGTCATCCTGGCCGCGCTACTGGCGGCGCTGACGCTCAGCGCGTGCGGCGTCGAGGGCGCCGCACCGGGGACCACCGACCAGCCCTCACTGGCGGGTACTCAATGGGTTTTGACCGAGATAAACGGCCGGCCTGCACTGGATGACCCGGAGGTCACGTTGGTCTTTGACGATAGCAACGCGGGCGGCGATGCCGGCTGCAACAGCTACGGCGGCGACTATACCGCCGAGGACGGCACCCTGACCTTTGGAGAGATCGTCAGCACGCTGCGTCTGTGCGTGGATGAAGAGGTGATGGCACAGGAGACGGCCTTTCTGGACACGCTGCGCCAGACCGAAGGTTACCGCGTAAGCGGCGACCGGCTCGAGATCATCGACGCGGCGGGGACAACGATCCTGGTCTTTGCGGCGGCACAATAGCGCGGGGATACTGTCAGATCTGTCCGGACCTTCGGAAGGGAATACGAGAGGCAGGAGCGAGTCGGCTTCGCTCCTGCCTTTTGTATCGATCGCGCGGTAGCGCGTCATTCTCCGGCGCGCGCTTCCTCTACTCTCCCTCTTCCCGGTCCGGTGGAGGGAGTTCCTCCGGCGTCGGGGTTTCTTCAGGCTCGGGTTCTCCCGTTTGTTCCGGCGTCCCGGTCTCTACCGGAGGCTCCTCCTCATCGGGCGGAGCGGGGATCTCCGTCGGTGTCTCGTCGGGTGTCGGCGAGTCGTCCACCGCTGGCGTCTCGGTCGGCTCAGTGTCCCCGGTCGGTGGAGGCATCTCCGTCACAGGCGTTTCCTCTGGCCCGGAGAGTCCGGTGTCTACCGGTGTCTCTGTCTCCTCCGGCTCTGGCGTGTCGGTCGGCTCGGCCGACTCGGCAGGTTCCGGAGTCTCTGTTGCCGGAGGCGTCCCGGTTTCTTCGGGCTGCGGCGTTTCCTCCGGCGTCACCCCTTCCCCTACAGCCGGCGGCGTCTCATCCGGCGTGGAACGCCCTGTCCCGGGCATCTCGAGATCGCCGAATTCGTCGGACTCGCGCACGACGATGAGGCGGAGCGAATCCGCCACACAACCAGAGGTGAGGCTGAAATCAACCTGAATCTTGTATTTGCCCGCGTGAAAGTCGATGGTCATCGTCTGCGTCGGGTCGAAATTCCCAACCGTCAGCTTGAAGATATCATCCTCGCCCAGGGCATAACCGCTCCCCCTTTGGCGAGTACTGGATGCCGACGAACCCGGGCTGCCCCCCCGGTCCCGGTCCACTTCACGTCGTATTTTCGGCCTTGCGGCGAGGTATAAACGCTCTTGTCAACGGGGGTGATGCGCGTCCAGGCGCCGGTACCCAGGACAACATGGTTGACTCCCTGGTCGCAATTATTGGTGATGCGAAATTCCAGGGTGGTGTTGTCGGGCGTGCCCGACGCGCCGAGATATTCGATCTCGAGGCACTCTGCCACACACGAGGGTGGCGGTGGGGGATCGGGCAGGTCGATCTGCGCCGGAATCTCGAACACTTGCAGTACTCCGCCACGCACGCTCAGATGGGCCGCCGAGCCCAGCCCACCGGCAGGGAAGGTGATTAGAACGATCAGCGAGAGGAGGGCTCGTCGCAACATGGGGACTCCTCCGCAGGTCCGTCGGCGGCCGTGTAGCGATAGACGACGGCGCCATCATGGATGAAAAACAGATGTTTGCCCGGTCCGGCCGGTGTATGCAGAATCACCTGCCCGGTGCGTTTGGCCACCCGCAGCAGGTCCTATATCGTGCTCACCTCCACCTGGTGGCTACTCTCGATGTCGGCGTGGGTCACCGAGACCAGCGCCGAGCCGTGCAGCAGGCGGATGCGACCGGCCTCGCTGCGTCCGGGGCCGTAGAACAGGGCCAGGGCGATGGCCAGCGCCAGCACGCCACACACAACGGCCCCCGTCACCGTCGCGCGACGCGCCGTAACAACCGGCACACTGTAGCCGCCCAGCGTGATCTCTCCGGGGCGGGCGATCGATTCGGTGATGCTCCGGCCCTCGGTGCGCTCCAGTTCGCTATCGAACGTGACCAGGCGCGATCCCAGCTCCAGGCCGAACTCGGGTGAAAAGGTCTCGTCCACCTCGTGATCGCCCACACGGCCTCGCACACTGACTGTGGGAACGATCGTCAGACTGTAGCTTCCCAGCATGTCGCCCAGCGCCTCTTCGAGGGCGCCGATCTCGGCGTTTATCCGCGCAAAGTCGACCCACACTCTGGCGGATGCGCTTGCTCCCTCAAAGGGGGCGGGCGGCGCAGCGCCCTCGGCGCCGTCATCAGCAGCGCCCGACGAGGCCGAAAACGGCCCGACGGCGCCGTCGGGGTAAAGGTCCGAGGGTTGCATCAAGACGGTATAGGAAAAGGCGCCGTGGTGGCGATAGATCTCCCGCTCCACCTGAGATACGCCGTACTCGGGCTGACGGTAGGCGTACCAGGCACCGCCGATGAAGATCAGGCAGAGAAAGCCCAGAACGACGGCCAACCCCATCAGCCCCTCCATGGAAAGCAGGGCCATGGATCGATCCACGTTGGGCCGGCGCACCATACGCCCTGCTTTGCGGCGCGTCTTTTGAGCGGGTTTGTCCAGTACGATCAAAGCGAGACCTCCGGTCAACGCGGCCATGAAATAGGGTTGTCGCAGTGAGGGCAGCGCTCTGCCGCCCGACGGCAGGTGCAGCCACCGGCGGCCCAGCACATCCTCCACCCGGGGGCGCCACTCGTCCGCATAGTCGCGATTATCGCCCTGAAGCAGATAGCCCTCCTCGGGCGAGCCACCGACGATGCGGTGGATGACGTTGCCCTGGTCGGTACGAAAGGCCACCACGTCACCCACGGCATAGGTGGGTTGGCGACGCACCACCACCAGGTCACCGTCCTCCAGCGTGGGCCGCATACTGGAGCCGCTGACGATGATATACGAGGCCGGACCGCCCAGCGCCGCCGGCCGCAGGAACAGAAACCAGACCGGGGCGGCGACCAGGCCGGCGAGCTTGGCGATGAAGGACATGGGCTTATCGAGGCCTCCCACGCCCGCGCTTGCTAGTCCGCAATGGACACGTGGGCGAGCTTTACGGCTTTGGCGGGGATGGCGTCAAAGGAAAAGGTCACCGAGCCCCTTCCGCCCTGGACGATATCGCCGATCGGCTGAGCAGGCTGGACCAAGTCCTCGTCTACGGTGTGCACTACCAGCATCATCTGTTTGCCCGCGCAATCGGAATGGATGTTGCCAACCACGGCCTGCGTCGTGGTAAAGACGCCGAGGGTCGAATCCCAGCCGACCGTCCATTGCAGGTCGATGGGATCGCCATCGGGCTGACAGATGAGGTTCGACGACACGCCCGCCTGTATCGTGCCGCCACTGACGGCGAGCCCGGCGGCCGAGGCGTAGACGGCGGAGATGATGATAGCGATAATGACCAGGGCTCCCAGAGTACGAATCATATGTATTCTCCTGATCAGTGAAGGTTATTCCGATATCGCCTATCCCGATCTTGATATGAGCAATAGCCGAAGCGCTCCTGTTGATGCTTCTGATAGATGCCCTGTTACGGATTTGGGCCGTCGATCCAGACAAGGAGCTTCTCAATCGCAGCAGCACTGGGCCTGGGGTTGTTGAAGGAGGCCTTGAATGTGCTTCCGGTCACCTCGCCAGTGACTTTATTACCCAGCCAATTACCATTGGCATCTTGCAGTCGCACATGAATTTTGTTGCCTACACAGGCGGAATTGATATCCCCAATTGTTACAGAATAGACTGTCGAGTCATCGGTCTCCAGCCCCCATCCCGTGACTCGAACGCCATCGGGATCGCACCAGAGAGCTCCGTCCACACCGGCCTGAATAGACCCACCCTGCACGGTGAGTCCGGCGGCTGAGGCGAATACGGCGGAGGCGATGATGGCGACGACAGCCAGGATTCCGAGAATGCGCAACATGTTCACATCTCCTTCATGTTTGTTGTCTTGTCAGCCTGTCAACCACATGTGCTGACCGGGCACTCGTTCGGATCCGTTACCGGGGTCCCCACCTCCTTTGTGCCCCCGAGGCCTGCCGTGCCCACCGAGACCCCCCGGCGCGTGTGACGCGCCGATTCCTTGCGCATTCTCATTTGTGGTATAATGAGGATGCACAAAGGACATAACCCGTCTCAGTGCACGGCCTCGACCGGTGGCAGCCGGTCGGGGCCTCTTCTTTGGGGCACTCCTGAGCTCGAGCGCGCGAGAGCGCGCCACTGTCCTTTTTACGCCACATTTATTTTACAACACAAAAATAAAAACCAGGTTAATATTTAGTCTCTGATCTATTAGAATTTCCATAAAATGGTCGGCAACATCCTTATCAACATCAGGACACAGGCTGCCGTACTAGATAACATTAAAATACAATTATAACTAATTAGAGTGGCCTTGTAAAAAACGGCGCTCCCTGTGGATGCTTCACAGGGAGCGCCGTCTCAGACTGGCGGAATGAATCGATTCTACAATAGTGCCGCCGCTACCTTCCGTACCGCCTCGACCACCAGATCGACATCCTCCAGGGTAAAGCGCTGGTCGATGGAGATCATCACCGCCCGCCCCAGATAGTCCAGCGAGCGGGGGCACTGGGCGGGCGAGTAGCCGCGCACCTCCCCCTTGTACCAGGGGCTCTTCCAGGGCGCCCGGCGCTCGTCGGCCATGCCGCTCATCATGAAGGGCCAGTTGGCATAGATGTGCCGGTCGGCGATGGTGTTGTCGTATACCGTACCGCAGCGAATATTCTCGGCGTTGAGCGCCCGGCTAAAGGATGCGGCCAGATCGGCCCGGGGCAGGAACATCGTGCAGGTGATGCCGCAATCCCCCTCGGGATCGGGCACGTCCTGCAGGGTGATGCCGGGCACGTCGGCCAGTCCCGCCACGATGCGCGCCTTGACGGCGCGACACTGCGCCAGGATGGGCTCCAACCGCTCGCGTTGCGCCCAGAAGAGGGCCGCCGACAGCTCGGAAATGCGATAGTTGGCGCCCGAGAGGACGAAATCGTACCGACGGCTATCTTTGCCCTCCCAGAAGCGGGCGGCGCTATCGTGCTCCATGCGGGCACGATCATAGATCATCTCGTCGTCGGTGGCCATCAAGCCGCCCTCTCCCGAGGTGACCACCTTGTACTGTTGAAAGCTGAAACAGCCCACATCGCCGATAGAGCCCAGAGGCCGCCCCTTGTAGTAGCCGCCGTTGGACTGGGCCACATCCTCCACCACCGGTAGCTCGTACTTTTTCGCCACCGCCAGGATCTCGTCCATACGGGCGGGCACGCCGCGCATGTGCACCGGGATGATCGCTTTGGTGTAGGACGTGATCTTACTCTCCAGGTCGTCAGGGTCCATGTTCAGCGAGGCGTCGACCTCGGCGATGACGGGCACGGCGCCGGCGGCGATGACGGCCGCCGCCGTGGCGACAAAGGTGTAGGCGGGAATGATGACCTCATCGCCCGGCCCGGCATCCACGCCGTACATGGCGCAGATCAGCGACGCCGTACCCGAGTTGACCGCCAGAGCGTAGCGTCGCCCCAGTCGCTCACGATACCAGGCCTCCACCCGCGCCGCCTCTGACTCCTCCTCGCCCTCGTCCAGATAGCGAAACAGGCGTTTTTTGCGAAGGACATTGAATACGGCGTCGTACTCTTCCTCGTCGATCTCGGACGAGCCGTGGAATCCGCCCTGCAGGGGCGTGGCTCGCACCGGTGTTCCTCCATCGATGGCCAGCCGATCCTTATCGCCCATGATCTATGCGCCTCCTTTGCGCCTGTCTCGGAATCGCAACGGTTCGACACGGTATACGGATGTCAGAGCCCTCACCTCTCACCCGTATACGGGAGAGGGAGCGGAGAATACACCGATCGGGGCAGGAGCCTCCCTCTAGCCCACCAGCGCCGCGCGCATGGCGGCGATGAACGCCGGCCCGGTGCCGCAACATCCGGCAAGCACACGAGCGCCCAGAGCGACGAATTCGCGGGCATGTTCGGCCATCTGCTCCGGCGTCACATCCCAGAGCGTATCCCCGGCCCCATGGCCCATCTGCGGGATGCCGGCGTTGGACTGGGCCATGAGGGGCAGATCGGTAACCTGACGCATGGCCTCCAGCGCGGCCACAACGGCGGCAGGCCCGTCGCCACAGTTGGCACCGACCACGTCGGCGCCGGCCTCGATGGCGCGCTGCACGGCGTCCTCGGGACGCAGCCCCATCATGGTGCGCCCGCGGACGTTAAAGGCAAAGGAGCAGAACACGGGAAGCCCCGTCGCCGCTTTGGCCGCACGAATGGCCGCGCAGGCCTCTTCGATATCGTGCTGGGTCTCGATCTTGATAAAATCGGCGCCGCCTCTGGCCAGAGCCCCGGCCTGCCCGGCAAAGATCGCCTCGGCCTCTTGCACCGTCAGCGGGCCGTAGGGCTCCATCAACTGTCCTGTGGGGCCGATGGAGCCGGCCACCCAGGCGGCGTCTCCCGCCACGCTGCGGGCCAGCTCGGCGCCCAAACGATTCAGATCGTCGGCACGATCGGCCAGGCCCCCCTCGGTCAGGCGCGGTCGGTTGCCGCCAAAGGTATTGGTGGTGAGGAACATGGCGCCCGCGTCGAGATAGGCGCGGTGCACCTGACGCACCGCATCGGGGTTATCGGCGTTCCAGGCTTCGGGCAGGGCGCCGGCGGGCAGCCCGAGCGATTGCAACATGGTGCCCATGGCGCCATCGCCCACGATGAGATCACCCCGGCCCAGCACGGTCAACAGATCACGGCTCATGAACGGCTCCTTACAGCATAGATACAGATATCGAATGGCAAAAACGGCACGCAGGGGCACCGGCTGCCTGCGGACGATCACCCTATGGCGCGCAGCGCGGCGGCCATGGCGGCGATATGTTCGGGCATGGCGCCACAGCATCCGCCGATAACGCGGGCGCCCAGAGCGTAGAATTCACGCGCATGTTCGGCCATCTGCTCCGGCGTCACATCCCAGACGGCGGTTCCGCTACCGGCGCCGCTACCGGCCAGTCGCGGGATGCCGGCGTTGGCCTGGGCCACCAGAGGCAGATCGGTAATCCCTTGCATATCGGCCAGCGCCGCCCGAACCGCGGCGGGCCCCTGGCCACAGTTGGCGCCCACGGCGTCGGCGCCCTCTTCCGCAGCGCGACGGGCGGCATCGGCGGCGCGCAGGCCCATCATGGTGCGTCCCCGGGGATCGCAGGCATAGGTACAGAATACGGGCAGATCGCACACCTGTCGGGCGGCGCGCAAAACACGGCTCATCTCATCGGCGTCGTAATGGGTCTCGGCCAGCACCAGATCGATGCCCCCTTCGACCAGGGCGGCGATCTGCTCGGCGAATATATCCTCGGCCTCTTTGGGCGTCAGCGGACCATAGGGCTC
>JBMNOI010000116.1:0-12073 GCA_050942995.1 Anaerolineae bacterium | reverse complement strand
CCGTGAATGGGGCACATCGATGTGCCTCCGTTGGCCAGGGGAAGGTCCATCATCCATGCGGCGTTCCGCATCGGCGTCGGCTGAACCTCACGGGCCGCGGCCAGCGCCTCTCCCACGGCGCAGGCGGCCTGAACGCCGAGGCGCTCCACCTGCTCGAAACGATTCTCCTCCCGATAGGGGTTCTGGTCTCCGCCGCAGCCCGTCAGAAACAGTCCGCGTACCCCGGGATGGGTCTCTTCCAGGTGACGCACGGCGACGCCCATCCACTCGGCCGAGATGTAGAGATTCTCGCCCCCCAGTGTGGTGCCGTGCATCGGGATGGAAAAGAACACCAGATCGGGCGCGCCGTCTCGCGCCAGCCGCCACACCGTCACCTCGGGCAGCGTCGGCCCGTCCGGATTGACCCCCAGGATGATGCGCCCGTCGGCGGTGCGTTCGCGCCGATTCATGCCAATGTCAACCGGCGCAGCCCCCACCGATAGAGAAGCCGGGCGACGGTCGGCCATAGCCATTGCCGCAATGTCCGCACAGTGCATGGTGAGCTCGGCCATATATTCGGTATCCGGCGGAACACCCACAAAGGTCGCCACTCGCGGCCCGGCATGGGTGTGTGAGGTATTGATCAGAATGGCCTCGGGCGCCACACCCGTCTCCCGTGAGACGGCCTGCTTGAGGGCGGCCACGTCGGACAGGTCGAACCAGCCAACGTCCAGGGCCAGAAGGAGAACATCGCATCCCCCGGCCGACAACGCCACCGCTGAGGCAAACAGGTCGTCGTGGACGCCCAGAGAAGGGGATGTGCGCGAGGCATAGCCGATGAGCGAGGCGCCAACCGGCGGGGTGATACATACGCGACCGAATCCGGCGAGCAGATCAGCCATGATCGACTCCCTTCTGAATGATGATCACCATGTGCGAGAATCGGGTACGTCCAGCCAGGCGCCACCCTGCCGGATGGAACGCTGGCTCACCAGGCCGGGCAGGGTCATATCCATCGCCTCGTGAATGCCCACCACAGGCGGCCTTCCGTCACGTATCGCCTCGACAAAATCCAACAGTTCGAAAAAATCGCCGCCGCCGTGGCCCGTCCGGGCCGCCTGTCGGCTCAGCTCTTTCCGGCGCCGAGGCAGGAATTCATCCTCCAGGTCGACCAGATCGAGCCAGGTGTTGGCGTCGGGGCAACGCGAGCGCAACCAGATGCGGTTCCGCTCCCCCGCCGCCCGCGCCGATTCGTAACACCCATCGGTGCCCTGAAGAGCATAGTTGGTCATGGCGTGGGGCCGGTCGGAGAGCATATCCACGCGGATCTTGAGGAGACCGCCGCTGCGCATTTTACACAGCATCAGGCAGGTATCCTCGTTCTCGTATTCATCGCCCCGGGCATCGCGATAGTGGTGCCCGCTGCCGGCGCAACACACCGAAACCACGCGGTCGCCCGGCATCCACTGCAACAACGGCCCCAGGCTGTGGGTTCCATAGGTCACCCCGTTGATGCCCGTCTGCCAGCGTCTCCGCCAGCGCGTGATCTCGTTCAGATCCTTGAGCTCATGCAGATATTCGCCCTCGCCATAGTAGGGCATCCCCATGAGGCCCTGACGCACCAGCTCGCGCACGATCGTATTGGGCCGAGTGTGAATATAGTTCTCGGCCATGGCGTATATGGCGTCGCTTTCGCGACAGGCCGCCACCAGCGCGCGGCATTCTTCGATCGACACGCCGGCGGGCACTTCGCACAAAACATGAACGCCACATTGCAACGCGGCGATGGCCTGTGGCACGTGCAACGGCATGGGCGTGCCGATGATGACGGCATCCACCGCCGAGCGCGCCAGCATCTCTTCATAGTCGATGTATGCTTCGGCGGCCCCCAGGCGCGCGGCCGCCTCCTGCAACCCCTGAGGGTCGATATCACACACGGCATGGATATGTGCCCCGGGGATAGCCTCTATGGCGCTCAGGAACGAGCCGCCACGGCCGGCCGCCCCCACCACACCGATGCGCAATGACTCTTTGATCCCCATGCCGGCTCCCTGTCGCTGCAATGAAAGGACGCCCGCCAACCTCCGGCCGGGCTGCCCGCCGACGATTCCGATTCATCGGACGAATGTGCAGAACCCCGATCGATCTGGCCGCGGAAAGAGGTCCTCCCTCCACGGCCGGATCGGCTTTACATCCCTAAATCTTGACGCGGGAGAGAAATTCGGGCACGCCCCGGATCCCCAGGTTCAGGTGGAACAATGCGCCCGCACCGGCCCCCTCGTTGGCTTTGTCCTGACCACCGGCGGTCGTGACGTATATGTCAGTATAATCGGGGCCGCCAAAAGTGATGGAAGAGACCTTTTTGGCCGGGAAATGGATCCGGCGCTCCTCACGTCCCTCGGGGTCGTAGCGCACCAGGCAACCGCCATTCCAACGAGCCGACCACACATAGCCCTCGGCATCCACCGTCATGCCGTCGGGCCCCCCTTCACCCTCGGGTACCCTGACGAACAGCCGCCGGTTGCTGATCTCACCCGTGGCCTCATCATAGTCGTAGAGATAGATCTCGCGCGCCCGTGTATCGGTGTAGTACATCCCCTTGCGATCCGGCGTAAAACCCATGCCGTTCGAAGTGCCCACCTCGTGCACCACCGGCCGGATGGTGCCGTCGGTATCCAGACGGTAGAGCGTGCCCAGGTGCTGCGGGCCGGGCATGGTGCCGCAGAACACCCGCCCCATCGGATCGGCGATGACGTCGTTAAAGCGCGAATCCACCTCTTCGGGGATCTCGTCGATGATGGGCGTCAGGCTTCCCTCTCGCCATATCTGAACGGCTCCCCTGGCCATAAAGAGTAGCAGATCCCCGTTGGCCTGGATGGTAAAGCCGCCGATGACATCCCCCTGATAGCACTGCTCGTGCTGTCCCGTGGCGGGATCATAGCGAAACATGCGCCCCGTAGGAATATCCACCCAGTAAAGGCGCTGCTCCTCGGCGTGCCACAGAGGCCCCTCACCCGTGACACATTGATAATCGGCAATGATCCTGGGTTCCATATCATTCCTCCCCTATGATGACCCATCTGCACGGATGGGATAGCTACCATATCGCCGCACCGCCTGTGAAAGCGCGATGACGTTCTCGGGCAACAGATAGCCGGCCAGACTATTGCCGCTGGTGACGATATACCCGCCGCCCGGCGCCACATCGCGAATCAGGCCGCTCACCTCATCGTCCACATCCTGCGGTGTGCCCATACCCAGAAGGTTCAGGTCGACATTACCCAGCAGACACAATCGGTCGCCGTAATCACGCTTGACGGCGCGAATATCCATCGCGCCCTTTTCCAGGGGATGCAACCCGGCGATGCCCAGATCCACCAGATCGTCCAGATAGGGCATGATGTTCCCGTCAGAGTGAATGACCCAGGGAATAGTGATCTCTTGGGCAACACGCCGAAACCGCGGCAATACGAGATCGCGAAATAGCGCGGGGGAGAAGAACGGGGCAGAGTTGAAGGCCATATCATCGGTGGTAAAAAATGCGTCGAACCCCATCCGGCATACTCGCGCCGCGACAACGACCATCCAATCGCAATAGATATCCAGCAGTCGCTCGACCAGTGGGCGATTCTCGTACAGCGCGGCGCAAAACGCCTCCATCCCCATACTCAGCATGGTGGGGAATAGGCCCAGACGAGTGACGAAAAAGACGGCGTACTCGCCCCTGTGCGCCAGAAATTCGGCGGCGTCGGCATAAAGGGCATCATCTTCAGGATCGGGCAGGTCGATCCGCTCCAGGTCGGACTCTTGCCGAATGAGCCCCTCGCCGTAAAAAAGGCGCCCATCCTGCCCGGGCACTTTGTCGGCATATACCGGCGCCCGCAGCACATAGGAGAGGTTGTCCAGCTCCAGGTATGCGGCCAGGTCTCGCGCCTCGGATACCGTATAGGCGTTGGCCTCGAGGTTGGCGGCCTGACCGATCTCCTCATCCCAGCCCATGAGGCGCACCGCCAGAGCCCGATCGATGCCTAACTCGCAATAGGGCACCCGATCCGGCTCGCGTCGATGTAGCGCGGTCAGCACTCGTTCTCGCGAGTTCATTCCAACGTCTCCTTATGATAGGCTGCGAAAGCAGATATGCCGCCGCATGCTCCAGATCGTTCGCATTGTACGCGTATGCCGTCACCCTCGCAACCGCAATCGGGGCAATCGCATTTGGAGCTTTTACATCCGTATCGCTGCATCCTCGCCCCATAAATACCCCTCTCCAAAGTCAAGTGCGATTGCCCTACCGGCCACTCCGCCCGGCTTGTGACCCTCGGCGCTTTGTGCCATAATGCCCTCTATCATCGGCAAAGCCGGTGCGTGTCGAGCCGTATCGCTCATCGGCATAGAATCGCGCCGCGGCAGACGGCTCCGGCTGCCGAATAGCATGCATTTTGTGAATACGATAACACACAAACGAAAGCAATGCTCTCAGAAAATAACAGGGTAAGGAGAGATCATGTCCAGTCAGAGCAGACTACCGGAGCGTGCAGAGATCGACGAGCGCTATACGTGGAACACGGAGAGCATCTTCCCATCGCCTGAGGCATGGGAAGCCGAGATGGAGGCCATACCCGCCGAACTGGAGGCGATGGCCCAGTTTCGTGGTCGCCTGTCCAAAGGCCCTGATGTGCTGGCCGATTGGCTGGAGCGCTACTACCGCCTGGTAGAACGTGTGGGCAAGATCGCCATCTATGCTAATTGCCGTTACAGCGTCGATGCGACCGATCAGGCTGAGGCCGCGCGCGAATCGCGTGCACGCAGCCTCCAGGCCCGTGCCTATGCCGCCACCGCCTTTGCCGAGCCCGAAATGCTGGCTATCGGCACCGATACACTGCTGCGTTGGGCCAAAGAGACGCCGGCGCTGGCCATCTATGACCACTATTTCCAGCGGCTGGCCCATCGCGCCGAGCATATCCGTTCGCCCGAGGTAGAGGAATTGCTGGGGGAGGTATCCGACCCGTTCGCATCGGCCCGCAGCATCCATGGAATCCTGGCCGACGCCGATCTGGCCTTTGCCCCGGCACGCTCGAGCACCGGTGAAGAATTGCCCGTCGCACAGGGTACCATCGATGCGCTAGAGACCCATCCCGACCGGGAGGTGCGCCGCACAGCCTGGGAAAACTATGCCGACGCCCATCTGGCTCTGAAAAACGCCATGGCCGCCTGCCTGCAGACCGGCGTGCGACAGAATATATTCCGCGCGCGAGCACGGAATTACGGGTCGGCCCTGGAGGCCGCGCTGGGTCCCAATCGTATCCCCACCGACGTGTACTACAATGTCATCAACACGTTTCGGCAGTATCTGCCCACGTGGCACCGCTACTGGCGCATGCGTCGGCAGGCGCTGGGGCTGGACAAACTGCAGCCGTACGATGTCAAGGCGCCCCTCAGCGCCGGCAATCCGGTGGTCCCCTACGATCAGGCCGTCGACTGGATCTGCCGGGGGATGGCGCCCTTGGGTGATAATTATGTCAATGCGATGCGCCGCGGCCTGCTGCAGGATCGCTGGGTCGACGTGTATCCTAACCGCGGCAAGCGCTCCGGCGCCTTCTCCAGCGGCAAACAGGGCACCCTGCCCTTTGTCTTTATGAGCTATACCGACGATATTTTCAGCCTGAGCACCCTGGCCCACGAGTTGGGGCACTCGATGCACTCGTACCTGACCTGGGAAGCCCAGCCGCCGGTTTACTCGAACTATTCCATCTTTGTGGCCGAGGTAGCATCCAACTTTAACCAGGCCATGGTGCGCGATTATCTGTTGCGCACCCTCCCTGAACGCGCCTATCAACTGGCCCTCATCGAAGAGGCCATGTCCAATTTCCATCGCTACTTTTTCATCATGCCCACGCTGGCACGCTTCGAACTCGAGATCCATCAGCGAGTCGAGCGCGGACAGGCCCTCACCGCCGACAGCATGATCGCCCTGCTGGCCGATCTCTTTGGCGAGGGATTTGGCGACGAGGTAGAGATGGACGTCGAACGGGTGGGCATCACCTGGGCCGAATTTCACATCCACCTGTACATGAATTTCTACGTCTACCAGTACACCACCGGCATCTCGGCGGCCCATGCCCTGCTCGATCAGGTGCAAGACGGTCGTGAGGGCGCCGTTGAACGCTACCTGAACTTTTTACAGTCCGGCGGCTCGGTCTATCCGCTGGATGCGCTGCAGACGGCCGGGGTCGATCTGACCTCACCCGAGCCCATCGCCCGGGCATTCGAGTATATGGGCGGGCTCGTGGATCGCCTGGAGACGCTGCTGAACGCCGATTGATGATCTCTCTGCTCGCAACGAGGAGGCCCCGATGAGACGCTGGAAGCTGAGTGTAAATGCCGCCTTTTTCGGGCGGCAGGCCGACGGCTATACCGAATACTATCCTGACCGCACTCTGGAAGAGAAATTCGATCTGGTAAGTCAGCTCGAGGGGGTGCAGGGGATCGAACTCAAATACCCCTTTGATCTGCAGGATGTCGAGCGGGTTCGAGTGCTGCTGGAGCGCCACGGACTGGCCCTCTCGGCGGTCAATGTGGATCTAAAGGATGCCGCATATTTCCGCCACGGTGCGCTCTCGGCCCAATCAGCCGAGGCGCGAAAAGTGGCCGTCTCGCGACTGCAGGAGGGGATGGATATCGCCGCCGACCTGGGCACCGGCCTGGTCACGACATGCCCTCTGGCCGACGGCTACGATTACCCCTTCGAGATCGACTACACGCAGGCGTGGGACCATTTCTGCGCCTCGGTGGACGAGGCGGCCGGATACCGCGACGACGTGCGCCTGGTGCTCGAGTACCAGCCCCACGATATGCAGTCCAGGCCACTGCTGAACCATGTAGGCAAGATGCTCTACGTATGCCACCGCGTAGGGCGCCCCAATCTCGGGGCCAATCTCGATGTCGGCCATTCGTTTGCCGCAGGAGAAGCGCCCGCCGAAGCCGCCTCGCTGCTGCACGGTGAAGGGCGCCTGTTCTACATGCACTCGAACGACAACACCGGTGACGGGGGCGACTGGGACATGATCTCGGGCAGTGTGCACCTGTGGCACTGGCTGGAGCTGTTGCACACCCTGGATCGCCTGGGCTATGACGGCTGGATCGGCGCCGATATCAAGGCCCATCAGATGGATGCTGTGAGTGTGTTCGGCGCGAATACGCGCATGCTCCTGCGCATGATGGCTCTGCTGGATCGCCTGGACGGCGACGAGCTGGAGGCGCTGGTGCGGCGTGACGGCAATACACCCGATATTTTGGAGTATCTCTCGGCGCGGATTTTCCAGAGCGGCGTATGATCGGGTCCTCCCGACTCTGTGAGTAGCACATCACACCGCCGGGGGAACCTGCCACGATCACTTGATGGCGCAGACGGACGAACCTTGTCCGTCTGCGTTGATCATGTTTGCGGTCGTTGCGCCATATGTCTGTTTGCGGCTTGGTCCATTCCTGTTCTATAATGATAGGAGCACATTCGTTCAAACGGGGTTCTACGGAGATTTCATGGACGATATGCCGCACAAGATGGTGTTTGTCGGAGCAACGGGTCATAGCCACCTGGTACTGGGTGAATTGGAGCACTATAGCCAGTTGCGCTATGTGGCCTGTGCGCCCTCTTATCCGGGGGAAGATCTGGGCCGCATCGAATACGTCGATGCCGACGGACACACGCCGCAGGTATATGATGACTGGCGAATCATGCTGGACAGGGAAACGCCGGATATCGTCGTCGTCTGTGGCCGTCATGATACCAACGGCCCCATCGCCATCGAGGCGGCGCAACGTGGCTGTCACATCATCGCCGAAAAGCCGGCCGGCCATTCCCTCGACGAAATCGCCACTCTGCGCCGTCTGGTCGCCGAGAAGGGCTTGACCTATGCCAGCATGCTGGCTATGCGTTACGAGGCCCCGTTTTATACAGCGCATCAGCTTGTGCGGCAGGGGCTCGTCGGAGAGCCTTATCTGGTGGCGGCGCAGAAATCGTACCGTTGGGGCGTCCGCCCCGACTGGTACGGCCGGCGCTCCACCTACGGCAGCACCATGACCTGGGTGGGCATTCACGCCTTTGACTATGCCCGATGGGTGGCAGGAGTCGAGTACACGTCGGTTTGCGCCTATCACGCCAACCTGGGCCACCCGGAGCGGCCGGGGTGTCAGGATGTGGCCACGGTAATGGCCGGGTTGCATAACGGGGGCAGCGCACTGTTCAATCTGGACTATCTGCGCCCCGAGGCGGCATCCACTCACGGAGATGATCGACTGCGTATCGCCGGTTCAGCCGGCGTGCTGGAGATCTGCGATTGCGGCTCGCGCCTTCACGTCATCACCGACGAGAAGGATACGCCTTCCTGGCCGCTACAAGACCCCGGACGAACTCTTCTGGGCGACTTTGTGGCGGCACTTGAGGATCGAGGTGACCTGCTGGCGCCGGCCGAGGAAGCCTTTTCTATCGCCGAGTTTGCCGTCCGCGCGACACAGGCAGCCGACGAACGTCGAACGATTTCATTACAGACTGGATGAGCGAGGAAGCAGCTGTATGAGCACGCGTGCATCGTCCTGGGAGCAGCGACTGCTATCATGGGCCAATGAGGCGCTGGATAACCTGGCCCCCACCCTGTCCGAAGACAGGGTCTGGGAAAAATCGAACGAGTCAGAACGTGTCGATAGCGAGGGCGGGGCGTTTTCACCCTCACGGCGCCTGCTCATTCAGGCATATCGCTACTGTCGCAAGCTGACGCGGTTTCACAGCCGGACGTTCTATATGGCTTCATCGCTCTTGCCCAGAACCAAGCGTAACGCCGTACGCGCGCTCTATGCCTTTTGCCGCACCACCGATGATCTGGTCGACCATGCCGCGGGCGACGTCCGATCAGAGCTGGAATCGTGGCGACGCCGCGCTCTGGCCGATCACCCCACCGCCGATGATCCGGTTACCCTGGCCTGGACCGACACCCGCACGCGCTACGGCATTCCCCCCCGCTATGCCGAACAGCTCATCGACGGCGTGGCGCAGGATCTTGCGGTCACGCGCTATCGACGGTTCGACGATCTGGCCGGCTACTGCTATGGCGTGGCCTCAACGGTGGGCTTGATGGCCATGTACATCGTCGGATTCGTGGGTACCGAGGCGATTCCTTACGCCGTCAAGCTGGGGGTAGCGCTGCAGCTCACCAACATTCTGCGCGATGTCGGCGAAGACTGGCGCATGGGTCGCCTTTATCTGCCTCTGGACGAGCTGGCCGATTATGGGCTGGATGAGGATGATATCGCCGCCGGACGTGTAGATGATCGCTGGCGGGCCTTTATGCGCTTTCAGATCGCCCGCACTCATCGGCTGTACGATGAAGCCATGCCCGGCCTGGCGATGCTGCATCGCGATGGTCGCTTTGCCATCGCCGCGGCCGCCGAGCTGTATCGGGGAATCCTGGAAGAGATCGAGACACACGGGGGCGACGTGTTTCATCATCGGGCCCATCTGAGTACATGGGACAAGCTGCGTCGGTTGCCCGGCATCTGGCGCCGCTCGCTATCGCCGGTATAGAGCCGGCCGATGCTCTGGAGCGAAGGAAGGAACGAGAGATGCGCGTAGCTATTGTCGGTGGCGGTATGACGGGCATGAGCGCAGCGGATGAGCTGGCTCAGCGAGGCATAGCCGTCACTCTTTTCGAAAAGGACGCCTCCCTCGGGGGCCTGGCCGGTTCCTTTGAAGTAAACGGCATCCATCTGGAGAAATTCTATCACCATCTGTTCACCAGTGACACCGGCATGGTGGCCCTCATCCGTCGCCTGGGCCTCGAAGAAAAGCTCCAGTGGCTGCCCACATCGAATAGTTATTATGTCAATCGAATCTATCGTCTGAGTACCCCACTGGATCTGCTGCGTTTTTCTCACATCAGCATTCTTGATCGCGTGCGCGTCGGCCTGCTTTATCTGCGCACCATGTTTGTCAACGACTGGCACCCGCTGGAAGAGATCAGCGCCCGCGATTGGCTGGTACGTATGGCCGGCGAGGGGGTCTATCGGGGGGTGTGGGAGCCCCTGCTCCGCACCAAATTCGGCCGCTACGCCGATCAGGTCGCGGCGGTATGGATCTGGAACAAGCTCAAGCTACGCGGCAGTTCACGGGGAAAAAAGCAAGAGGAACGTCTGGGCTATCTACACGGGGGATTTGCTCAGGTCGTGGAGGCCTGGGAACGGCGACTGCGCGATCAGAACGTCAAGATTCGTCTGAGCACGCCGGTTGAGCGAGTGACTATCGAGGATGCCGTGGCGACAGGTGTCGTGGTGAACGGCGAGCACCTGCCCTATGACCGGGTGCTGGTTACCACGGCGCCCGAATTGCTGACGCACATGGCGCCCGATCTTCCGGACGATTATCGCCGGCAGTTGACCGACATCGACTATCTGGCCAACGTATGCCTGGTGATGGAACTGGATCGTAGCCTCTCGAACACCTACTGGCTCAATATCGGCGATCCCACCATCCCCTTTACCGGCGTCATCGAACATACCAATATGCAGCGCCCCGAGGATTATGGCGGCGCCCATCTGACCTACATTTCGCGTTATCTGGATGCCGATGATCCGGCCTATACCATGAGCGCCGAGGATCTGCTGGATTCCTATGTGCCCTATCTGCAGCGCATGTTCCGGGGCTTTCAGCGTGATTGGGTGCAGCGTGTATGGGCATGGCGTGAACGCTACACACAGCCCGTCATCGGTCTGCATTACTCACAGCGCAAACCGCCGTTTCGCGCACCGGTACAGCATCTATGGCACTCGTGCATGGCCCATATCTACCCCGAGGATCGTGGCATGAATTACGCCGTACTCTACGGCCAGCGTGTGGTCGATGAGATGTTATCCGCCGAGAGGGAGAGATAGGCGTTCTCCATCGGCGGGAGAAAAACGACCGCACGCGAACGTCACCAACAGCAGAGGAGGTGTGATGAGTTCGGACCGAGAGAGAACCGGCAGCGGGACCGCAATGGATCATGTAAGCGAGGCCACCAAGCGAGCGTTGCTGGTTTCGCAACGAAGCGAGATCACCGAGTACCACATCTACAAGCGACTCGCACAGGTCACACGCGACCCGCACAATCGCGATGTTCTAAACCATATCGCCGATGATGAAAAGAGGCACTACCATTTCTGGAAACAATACACCGGCCAGGATGTAGAGCCCAATCGGTTCAAAGTGCGCTGGTATGTGCTGATCGCCCGACTGCTGGGCCTGACTTTTGGCATCAAGCTGATGGAGCGCGGTGAAGAGCAGGCCCAAGAAACCTATGAGAAGATCACCGAGATTCCGGCAATCAAGCATATCGTAGAGGACGAGGATCGGCACGAACGCGAGCTCATCGAGATGATCGATGAGGAGCGGCTGCGTTACGTCGGCTCGATGGTGCTGGGGCTGAACGACGCCCTGGTCGAGTTAACCGGCATGCTGGCGGGGCTGACGCTGGCTTTGCAGAATGTAGGTCTCATCGGAATGACCGGACTCATCACGGGTATCGCCGCATCCCTTTCCATGGCGTCGTCCGAGTATCTGTCCACCAAATCGGAACAAGGAGGACTGAATCCGGTCAGGGCCGCCCTCTATACCGGCATCGCCTATATCGTCACCGTGTTCGTCCTCATTCTACCCTACCTGGTGTTGCCCCATTACCTGCTGGCTCTGGGCGTCACCCTGCTGAACGCCGTGTTGATCATCCTGTTCTTTACATTTTACGTCTCTGTGGCGCAGGATGTGCCCTTCAAGAGACACTTTTTAGAGATGACGGGGATCAGTTTTGGTGTCGCCTTGATCAGCTTTGGCATCGGCTATCTGGTGCGACAGTTCTTTGGCATCGACATATAGAACGAGAGCGGCACATCAAGACGCGGGTTGCGCCTGGCGAATCCCGCGTTTCTTGTTAGTCGGATACCGACCGACGAGCGGGGAGTCGCTCCCCGCTTCGGTAACACATCCCGAGCTTCGGTGATGATGGCCAATGGCTACTGCTCGGCTCGTGCCCGGTCGGTCGACGAGCGGCGACCGACTGAGATAGAAGCCCAC
>JBMNOI010000115.1:0-12155 GCA_050942995.1 Anaerolineae bacterium | reverse complement strand
GATAGATCATTCTATAAGGGTTCGTATAGAATGTACTGCGTTATGGATGCTCAACGGATGATCGGGTGAGGGGAAAGGGCCGGCATCCGGCGTCCCCCACCGACGCCATATTATCAGATTTGCTCAAGGAGGAATCCATGCTCCAGCAGTCGAACCCGCAATCCACACCGAATTCCGATCCGGAAAAGACCCCATCGGCTGAATCGAGACCGGGGCAGGAGCGGGCACCTCTGCAGCGCAACGCGCCATCGGGTGCCGGCGGAGGCGGCGGCTCTCCCGAAACCCGACCCGGCGGCGCCGGTCAATCCACCCCCTCGTCTACCCCGACGAGCACCAGGCAGAACGACCTGGAACGAGTGCGACAGATCCTCACCGGCGGCCAGAACGGCGTGACCGTGACCCAACCCGTCGAGTCCGATGCCGAACGCGCTCGCGATAACCTCCTGAGCAGCAAGGTCGAAGAGTATGAGAGGCGATTCAGTGACCTGCGGCGTGAGATCGAGCGGGCGCTGACCGACCTCGCCCAATCGCGTGATGCCATCCAGCAGATCGACGATTCTCAACGCGAGCGTATCGATGCCGTCGAACGCGAGATGCGCCAGTATCAGGAGGATCTCACTCGCGAGCTGGAGCGAGTCAAAGGACAGATCCCCGTTGTCCAGCAGCTCATTCCGCAGACGCGGCAGATGCAGAGTCAGATCGCCGAGCTTGCCCAGGAGGTCAAGGATCTTCGCACGGCGCTGGCCCGCGAAAATCAGGCTCTGCGCACCATCAAATCGATGATCGATCAGTATCGCAGTCAGAACGAAAAGAGCCTGGATACATTCAAACGCGAAAAGCGTCAGGCTGAGGATGACCTGCGGATGGAACTGCGCCGAATCGCCGATCGGCTGGATGACCAAAAGACGGATCGTCGGGCTCTGGCCGCCGTCTTTATGGAAGTGGCCGCCCGATTGGAGAGCGGTTACGGTGCCGGGAGCGCGCTGGAGGATCTGATAGCGGCCGAGGAGTAGTTGATGGTGAGCGACTCCTGCTCGACACACGAACTGGATGAGCTGTATGAGCTGCGGCGTATCCTTCTGGACCCCGGCTATCTGGCCGAGGCGATGGAACCCGTACTGGATGAGTTGCTGCGTGAGCGTATAGCCCGGGCGGCCGGAGAGGCTGTCGCCGCTCTGGCGCCGACCCTGCGGGCCACGATCCGCGAGGCGCTACAAGATGAGATGCGCGAGCCAGATGACAACCTGGTCTCAGGGCTGGCTCGCGCCCTGGAACCGTCGATTGCCGAGACGGTTCGGCGCGAGATCGCCGCACATACGCAAGAGCTTATCGCTCCCATCCCCCCTGCTGAACCCGCCTTGATGGCCATTCCGTCCCAGGATGCGACGGCCGTCGATACCCTGGAGCCGTCCGAGCCCGTCTTTCCGCTGGATGAAGCGCACGAGCCGCCCAAACTGGCCGTTGAAGAAAAACCAGAGCCTCCGGCCCGCTACATCGCCACAAAAGGCTGCCGTCGCCTGCTCATTGCGGGGTCTGCGTTGTTCCTGGCGATTTGCCTGAGCCTGATCCTGTGGCGCGGGTACGGGGGAGCCCTGCTGGCCGCGTTCGCATCCTCGCCAGAACCTCAGCGACCACCGGCGTTGAGCAGCGGGTACCACATCGACCCTGTACCGCCAGAGATAGAATTGGGTCCGGCCGCTCTGCGCCCGCTGGAAGGAAACGATGAGGGCCATTCGATCGTGCCGCCGATAGAGGCGCCGTCCGAATCCGCCCCCCCTGACCAGGCGCCCCCGGATGCCGAGCGCTCTCCCGACCTGTCTCATTCTGTCATCGGATCGCCGGATGCCGGGCCGATGGATGCCCCCATCGCCGAGCCGATGCCGGTGGGTGAGGAATCCACCGCGACGGAAGCACAGGTGCTCTACCTCACCTTCGATGACGGCCCGCATGCGACCTGGACGACCCAAATCCTGGAGGTTCTGGCGCGCTATGGCGCCCGGGCCACATTTTTCGTCATCGGCAAGGAAGCGGCCAGACAGCCCGATCTGGTGAGCGCCATCGTCGATGCCGGCCACACCATAGGGCATCACACCTGGAGCCACCGCACGCTGGCCGGCATCGAGCGGGACGAGTTCTATGACGAGATAGAGCAGACCTCCCTCACCCTGGGAGACGCCGTCAGCCCCTGCCTGCGCCCTCCGGCGGGCATCGTCGATGAGAATACGCGCCTTTTCGCCCAGGAGATGGGGCTGGAAATCCACCGCTGGCGCATCGATCCGGTCGATTGGACACAGACCGGCGCGGAAGAGATCGCCTCTATCGTCATCGATCAGGCCAGACCCGGACGCATCGTGCTCTTGCACGACGGAGGCGGGAATCGCTCTCAGACGGTGGCCGCTCTGGAGATGATGCTGGAGGAGCTGAGCGCCCGGGGATACGTTTTCGAACCTCTGTGCCGGGATTGATCTTTCGGAATCAGCATTCCGCCATGTCCGCTATGGTTGAGGGATGATTCCCGACTCGACGCCCCGCCCCCGATTCCCCCAAACGCGCGACCGCGCGACGATCCCCTTTGACACCCGCTCACGAGTCGCCTATTCTGGCCCCACCTTTACATTACGGCTCACCTCGAAAGGACGATCAACATGCGAATCGAGCACGTCGCCATCTGGGCAAACGATCTGGAGGCGCTGAAAGAATACTATGTGCGTTTTTTTGCGGCGCAAGCGGGAGATCTCTACCACAACGAACGAACCGGATTCCGATCCTACTTTCTCACCTTCGACTCGGGCGCCCGGCTGGAGATCATGAGCAGCCCGACGGTGGACGGTGCGGCGGACGGCGTCTCGCGCATCGGCTATGCCCACATGGCGTTCTCTGTCGGCAGCATGGACGAGGTCGACGCTCTGACCGAGGCGATCCGGTCGGCGGGATATTCCGTCGTCAACGAGCCCCGCACCACCGGTGACGGCTACTACGAGAGCGTGGTGCAGGATCCCGAGGGCAATCTCGTCGAGATCACCGTCTAGCTCTACGAATCGACAAACGCCCCCGGCAGCCCGTCGTCAGGCCAAACGGCAGCGCACCACCGCCCGCCTCGCCTTTGACAACGCGCCTCCCCGGGCACATCATACAGGCGAATAGCACCGGGGGCGAAAGCGAGTTATCCGCCCCGGTTACAGAGGAGAGGACGAGCCCATGAGCGGAACGGTAGAGTATATGAGCCCGGAGGGGCTACACAAGAACCCGGCATACTCGCAGGTCGTCGTCACCCGGGGAACGGTTCGCACGGTATATGTGGGCGGTCAGAACGCGGTGAATGCCTCCGGCGAGGTGGTCGGTAGGGGAGATGTCGCCGCGCAAACCGAGCAGGCCTTTGAAAACCTCCGGCTCGCCCTGGCCGCCGCCGGAGCCGATCTGACCCACGTCGTCAAGTGGAATATCTACCTGGTGCAGGGGCAGCCGATCCAGCCCGCGTTCGAGGTGTTCCGGCGCATCTGGGGGCAGAGGTCGGATCTACCACCGACCATCACCGTGCTCTACGTCGCCGGCCTGGCGAACCCCGATTTTCTCGCCGAGATCGACGCCATAGCGGCCGTGCCGGAGGATTAGCCCAGCACCACCACCGTCTCGGGCGGGAGGTCGATCCCGCCCTCCCGCATCCGCGCCGACTCGTCCGATGTCAGCAGCAGCTCCCGCGGCCGGCCCTCCACCAGAGGAACGTGTCGCGCTTCTTCGGCCAGGTTACAGACCACCGTCATCGCCCCGCGCTCCATCGCCAGCCACCCGGCGGCCTCGTCATATCGCACGCACGTCGCCTCTGCCGCGCCCATCGACAGATCGGCCCGTTCGCGCCGCAGCCGAATGAGCCGCCGATACCAGTCCAGTATCCCGGCGTGCGGCTCATCGTTCATCTCGTCCCAATTCAGCACGCTGCACGCAAAGGTCTCGACGGCCTGTGGATCGGGCATCCCCTCAGGGCGACCGCCAAAGGCGGCCACTTCGCGCCGTCGCCCGTCACGCACCGCCGCAACCAGGTCCGGATCCTCATAATCGGCAAAGAACTGGAACGGCGCCGTGGCGCCCCATTCCTCCCCTTGAAAGATCAGCGGCACCGTGGGCGCCGTCAGCACCAGCGCTGCGCCGATACGCAGGCGGCGCAGGTTCACCAGATGCCCGATACGTTCCCCCCGGGCCCGATTGCCCACCTGATCGTGGTTCTGCAGGCACCCGATAAAGCGATGCCGCGACAGCGCCCCCACCGGCCGCCCGTGGCGACGGCGCCGATAGGGCGAGTACTGCCCGTCATAGACGAACACATCCTCCAGCGCCCTGGCCAGATCCGCCAATCGGCCAAAGTCCTGGTAATAGCCGTCGCTTTCGCCCGTCAACAGAGTATGCACGGCATGGTGCAGATCGTCGCTCCACTGGGCATCCAGGCCATACCCGCCCCGCTCCTGCGACTCGACAATGCGCGGGTTGTTCAGATTACTCTCGGCGATGAGAAACAGGTGGCGTCCCAGCGTCGCCTCCAGCGCCTCGACCTCACTGACCAGCTCCTCCAGAATGTGCCACGCCGACGCATCGACGATGGCGTGTACGGCGTCCAGGCGTAATCCGTCCATATGATAATCGCGCAACCACATCAGGGCGTTGTCGATGATGAATCGCCGCACCTCGTCGCTCTCCGGACCGTCCAGATTCACCGCCGCGCCCCATGCCGTGGCGTGTCTCTCGGTAAAATAGGGGCCGTAGCGATCGATATAGGCCCCCTCGGGCCCCAGATGGTTATAGACCACGTCGAGGATGACGCTCAGCCCCTCGCGATGACAGGCATCGACCAGTCGGGCCAGCCCCTCCGGCCCGCCATAGGTGTGGTGAGGCGCGTAGAGATCGACCCCGTCATAGCCCCACCCCCGCGACCCCGCAAACTCGCTCACCGGCATCAGCTCGATATGGGTGACGCCCAGATCGTGCAGATAGGGAAGCTTGTCGATCACGGCCTCAAAAGTCCCCTGCGGCGTAAAGGTGCCCACATGCAGTTCATAGATCACCGCCGACGAAAGGGGCGGCGATTGCCACCCATCGTCTGTCCGGGGGAATATGTCATGATCGACCACTCGCGAAGGACCGTGCACCCCGTAGGGTTGCCAGGGCGAGCGGGGATCGGGCAACGGCTCGCCCCCGTCCGGGCAAAAGGCATAGTCGGTGCCGTGGCCGGCCTCGTCCACATCCACCGACCACCATCCCCGCGCCTCCCGCGTCATGGGAACCCGACGGCCCGCCTCGAACCCGCACTCTGTCTCTTCATAGAGCTGCAGATCCATCCTTGTGGCCGCGGGCGCCCACACCCGAAATCGGGTCATGTCCCGCCCTCACCGCCGAACGAGCAACGCCACGGGGAAACGGCGAAGCAGGTCGTCCAGCCGCAAGCGCCCGGCCACCTCGTCGCCGGTCAAAAAGTTCGCCCAGCGACCGTCGGGCAGATCCAGAACCGTATCCTCCCAAAGCACCGCCAGCCCGATCAATAACCGCGGGACGACGGTGATGGCCCCGTCTCCCCGGCAAAAGGCAACGACGTGATCGGCCTTTTGTCCCGTGGCCGCCAGCGGCCGGTAGCTCGAATCGACGCCGAAAAGATCGGGATATCGCCGCCGCACCTCCAGAGCGCGCCGAATCACCCACAACTTGGGGAGCCCCTCGTCCATCCGCGCCAGCACATCCTCCGGCGAAAAGCCGTCCAGATCGGCCAGCATCCGGCGTCGCAGATCGTAATCCACCGGTCGCCGATTATCCGGATCGACCAGACTGTGATCCCACAATTCGGTCCCTTGGTAAAGATCGGGAACGCCCGGAGCCGTGCACTTGATAAGGGTCTGCGCCAGCGAACTGATTCTCGCCGGCCGGATCAGCGGGGCCAGAAAGGCCTTGAAATCGGCGATAAACCCTTCGTCCTGCAACACATCATGGACAAAGCCGGCCAGCGCCTCCTCGTATGCGGCGTCGGGCGTCTTCCACGAGGTATATATCTTGGCCTCGTGAGCCGCTTTCAGCATATATTGCTGCAGCCGCTCCTCCTCGATGGGCCAGGCACCCACCAGCGTCTGGTAGAACAGATACTCCATGTTCCGATCGGGCACGCCGTCGCGGCGATAGCGCTCGTTCCCCTGAGACCAGCGCTTGAGCGCCTCTCGCCACCATCGAGGGATCTCGGACAGCACACTGATACGCAGGCGGGTATCTTCGCCGCGTTTGGTGTCGTGCGTTGCGGTGGTGAGCATAGTTTCGGGCCGGTGCTGCTGTAGATCGATGCAATAGCGGTGAAACGCCTCCGGCGTCACACCGAAACGCGACGGATCTCCCCCCACCTCGTTCAGCGAGATCAGCCGATTGTAGCGGTAAAAGGCGGTGTCCTCCACACCCTTGGCCATCACCGCGCCCGTCAATTGCTGCAGGCACGCCGTGAATTCGCTCTCTTGCTCTCCCCGCCAGAGGAGCAGGATGTTGCGCAAAAACTCCCACAGTGACGCGGATAGATCGGGGCGCCTTTTCGCGGCATCTGCCAGTGCCCGGTCGATGTAGACGGCATCTTCCGGACGTTGCCCACCCGCATCCCCGATATAGGTGCGATATACGGGCAGCGATACGATAAACTCGCACAGCGCCTCTCGCAGCAGATAGCGGGTCAGGTCGCGGAAGCGACGGTGGCGCTGCGATGCCTCTACCAGCAGTGCGATCAGGATGTCTATCTCGCTGCGCAGATTGCTCCCGATGATGGCGCGCTTGCTCTGGCGCACCACCTCCTCATAGGACACCGATTCGCCGATAAAGGCGGTGTAGCATTCGGTCATGGCCCCCTCGCCCGCCGGATCGACGAAGAGCCCGCCCACCTGATTCAAAAAGTCGTATCCCGTCGTTCCGGCCACCGGCCACGACGCGGGCAACGCCTCATCCGATGCCAGGATCTTTTCCACCAGCAACCAGGCCCCCTCTGCCTTGCGATCCAGCCGTTGTAGATAGGCCTCTGGATAGCGCAACCCGTCGATATGATCGATGCGCAGTCCGTCGACCTCTCCCTGCTCTACCCAACGCAACACCAGGTCGTGGGTGTGATCGAATACGGCCCTGTCCTCGACGCGCAGTCCGACCAGCGTGTCGATGCTAAAGAAGCGGCGATAGTTGATCTCTTGATCCGCCGTGCGCCAGTGGGCGAGCCGGTAATGTTGCCGATCCAGCAGCTCGTCCAGCCGATCGGGATCGCGGCTGATCTCGTCCAGCATCCGGTCGAACATGGCCGCCAAGGTGGGCTCTTCGTCCAGCAACCGGGCCACCTGCGCCTCCAGAACCCGCGCATCGCGCTCGCGCTCGTCGCCCGAGCGCCCCAGTTCACCCAGTGAACGGGCATAGAACGCCAGAACATCCGATCCCGCGCGAGTGGCCACCTGCCCTAGCGGCCCGGCCAGCGATTCCGGCGCAAGGGGCAGGCGATGCGTCTCATAGTGCAGCGTGACGGTCCCCTCTTCGCGCCGCAGAGAAAACTTGCCCGCCTCCAGCACATCGCCATACGCCCCGTCCAGAATGGGCACCAGCACCCTGTTCCGCAGCTTGGGCTCCGGCGGCTCCCAATCGATGTCAAAAAAGTGGCCGTACCGGCTGCCCCGCCCGTTCTTGAGCACATCGGCCCATAGCCCGTTGCGCGCCGGGTCGGTGCCCATATGATTGGGAACGATATCAAGCACCTGCCCCAGGCCATGCTCTTTCAGCGCATCGTTCATCCGCCGACGGGCGGCATCGCCACCTCTCTCCTCGCTGACCTTGCGATGATCGACGACATCATAGCCATGGTCACTCCCCTTACCCGCCAGCAGATAGGGCGACGCATAGAGATGGCTGATGCCCAGTTGCGCCAGATAATCGACGATCGCCACCACCCGATCGAAGCCAAAGGCGGCCGAGATCTGCACCCGATAGGTTCCCCGACGAGGCCGCGATTCAGCAGACATGACACAACCCCCCACGGAATACGCTTCCATCATGCCCTCTTCCCCGGGCGATACCTCGAAGGGGCGGAGCGACGCGCCCTCGGCTCGCCCGCCGAACGCCGAGAAATGCCTGCCGGTCCCGTCATAGCGCCCGGTGAGCGGGATCTGCCGCCGGGCCAAACACGCTATCCCATCGATCCGGCACATCCTTCCTGCGGACGGTTCGTCCAACCCGGATTCGGCCCGCAACATACCGGGCGATGGAATCGACGAGGTGATGAATCGAGTGGCGATGGGGCAGGTAAAGATGAATGGGGAGGGTCCGCCCGGCGCCGGTACCGGAAAAACGGCGAAAATGTCATACCGGCTCGAATATGGTATCATGCAACCGGCATCGGGTCAACCATATTCTCAGGGCGAACACATCTCGAACTTGTATAACGGAATGGCCGCTCTCCGGCTCTCGCCCGGGAAGCGGTGCACTCACTACCTGAGCACACCGGGTGCGCCACCGCCCGGCGCACTCTCCGCCCGCTCCCTACCATCTCCTGCATAGATGGGAGAGGGTGAGGGCGGTTCGACTGCACGATCGCCCATTTCAAAGCCGAACGCATTTGCCCTGACCATGTTCTCTGGCATACTCACACCATCCGGAATCGACCTTGCCAAAGGAGCCCATCCCATGATCAAAATCGCAGAGGTTCTGCCTCCCCGGCCGACGCCGTTATGGCGACTGGCGAAACAGTGTGGCGTCGACTATGTCGTCGGCACCATGGATTTCAGTCGCGGCCTGGATGTCCCTCGCGAAGAGCTGCCCTGGAGCTATATGTCGCTGGTGCGGCTCAAGACCACCTATGAGAACGGGGGGTTCGAGCTGGCCGTCCTCGAGAGCCGCCCCCCGCTGACCAAAGCCAAGCTGGGCCTGCCCGGCCGCGATCAGGAGATCGAGACCGCCATCGACCTCATCCGCAACATGGGCGCGCTGGGCATCCCCGTGTGGTGCTACGAGTGGATGCCGGTGATGAACTGGATGCGTACCGCCACCACCATCCCCACCCGGGGTGGCGCCCTCACCACCGGCTACGACCACGACCTCATGCGCAACGCCCCCCTCACCGAGTATGGCGAGGTGGACGAAGAGACCCTGTGGGAGAACCTCAAATACTTTCTCGAGTGCGTGGTGCCCGTGGCCGAAGAGTCCAACGTCAAGCTGGCCATGCACCCGGACGACCCACCCCTCTCGCCCATTCGCGGCCTGGGGCGCATTATGCGCAGCATCGAGAACTATCAACGCCTGCTGGACCTCGTGCCCAGCCCGATGAACGGCATCACCCTCTGCCAGGGCAACTTTGCCCTGATGACCGACGACCTGCCCGGTGTCATCCGCCACTTTGGCCGCCAGAGCAAGATCTTTTTCGTCCATTTCCGCGATGTGCGCGGCACGCGAGAGAAATTCTACGAGACGTTCCACGACGACGGCCAGACCGACATGCTCGCCTGCATGCGCGCCTATCGCGATATAGGGTTCGACGGCGTGCTGCGCCCCGACCATGTGCCCACCATGGAAGGTGACAGCAACGACCACGCCGGTTACTCCTCCGTGGGGCGGCTCTTTGCGCTGGGTTATGTCAAGGGGCTACGCGAGGCGGTGTACGCCGAATAGTCGGGTTCCTTTACCCTTGCCGGAGCCCTTTGAAAGATCGTCTCGGATGCGGTGGGCGGCCCGATTCGACGACCGCCCATCTTCGAGATTGCATATACGAGTCGGCGGCATTTCCGCATGCCGCGGCTCGCGTGATCATCCAGCACGATATGAGGAACGGTCCATGTCGGTTCTGACGAATACCGAACGGCTCATCCTTCGCCGATTCACCGCCGATGACGCCAAAAACCTGTACGAGCTCGATAACGATCCCGAGGTGATGCGCTACATCAACGGGGGAATCCCCACGCCCCGCCATGTGATCGATAACGATATACTTCCCGTATTCCTCCACTATGACGAGCGCTACCCCGCCTTTGGATTTTGGGCCGCCGTCGAGCGGGCCACCGGCGAGTTCTTGGGCTGGTTCAGCCTGCGCCCCGTCGGAGACGATCCGGGAACCGTCGTCCTCGGCTATCGGTTGCGCCGCGCCTTCTGGGGCCGCGGGTATGCCACCGAGGGCGCCCGGGCATTGATCAAGCAGGGCTTTCGAGAGCCGACCGTGCGGCGCGTCACCGCCACGACCTACGAGCACAACATCGCATCTCGCCGCGTGATGGAAAAGTGCGGCATGACGCTGGCGCGTCACTTCCGCCTCACGCCCGACGATCTCGCCGCCATGGACACCCACGTCGCCTCTCAGGAGATCTGGGACGGCGACGATGTCGAGTACGCGCTGGACCGTGCGGATTGGGAGCGACAGAATCGGCACGACCCGACGGAACGATGACCCGCGCGCCGAAATGGCGGGCGCGCTCATGCAGAAGAGACACGACCATCATGGATGAAACCCACCGGGCCAGACATCGAGAAACCGGCACCGCCTGGAATGTGACGGCCGCCGTCTATGAGCGAGACGAGGAGAAGGATATTGCCCTGCTGCGCGCGGGCGGCGACAGCCTGCTCGCCCCCGAACGCCGCTACCTGCACGACCTGCGCGCCTGGTGCGGGCGGGCCATCCACCTGCAATGCGCCGGCGGCACCGACACCCTCTCGCTGTGGAATCTGGGCGCCGCCGAGGTCGTCGGCATCAACATCAGCGAGAGGATGATCGGCGTGGCCCGGCGCAAAACGGAGCGGCTGGCCGCGCCGGCCCGCCGGTACTGCTGCGATATTCTGGATACGCCCCATGATCTCGACGAAACCGCCGATCTGGTCTACACCGGCAAGGGTGCCCTGCCCTGGATGATGGACCTGGGCGCATGGGCGGGCGCAGTAGCCCGCCTGCTCAAGCCCGGCGGCAGGCTGTACCTGTTCGAAGGGCACCCCCTGGACTGGGTGTGGGATATGGGGGCGGCCACCTATCAGCTGAGCCCCCGCACCGGCGACTATTTCGCCGACAGCGTCGTCACCGACCGGAGCTGGCCCATCGGATCGGATCCCATCCGCCGGCATGAGGATCGGGACCGGCTGCATGTGCACGAGCGCCAGTGGACCCTGGGCGACATCATGAACCGCCTTATCGCGGCGGGCCTGCGCCTGGAGCGCTTCGAGGAGCACCCCGACCTGTTCTGGAACCAGTTCCCTCATCTGCCGGCGGATCTGGCCGCCCGCCTCCCCCACACCTTCTCGCTGTTGATGCGAAAAGAATAGGTCGAGAGTGCCCCGCATCGGGCGGTAGGGAAGTGGCGTGGACTCTCCCACCAAAAAGGCCCCGAACAGGTGACTGTTCGGGGTCTGTTGCAATAATATGAATACAATATCGATCCAATGATCATAGCATACCTAAACAAAAGCATACTTGACAAGATAGTGCTTAATCATGGATAATCTCTTGGGAAAAGTTAATTATCCTACTTATGGATTATATGATCTATAGTGTTTCTAATGTGAAGATACATTCTTTTTGCAGAGGCGCTTTGTTATTAAAGCACACTAATTGATGATCATCCTACAATTGGCCACTACACCGACATCTATCAAGGACACAAAATGCAAATCAAACAGGTCTCAATTCGCAATTATCGGAATCTTGATGGCACCAGTATTGAGCTAAACGAAAATGTTTCCTTTCTGGTCGGAGAGAACGAACTTGGCAAGTCCAACTTTCTGGATCTACTCGATACTCTTTTCGGTGGTGGCAGGTTCACCGAAGATGACTTCACCGATTCTACCAACCCCATTGAGATCGAATTCTCTTTGAAGCTTTCTGAAGTTGAACAGGGGGCTTTTGAAGATATTTTTGATCCTGAGCACAGCGACATGATTAATGTCATAGTGAAGCAGACGCCCGATGATGATAGGCCTATCTTCTATCGAAAGGAGAACCATGAGGATAGTCCACTTGAGTTTCCCTCTTCCTCGTTTCGTTGTGTAAATTTCATCAAGTATAGTTCATTGAGAACGCCCCAAGAAGAGTTGTCTTTCTATCGTGGTAGAGGCAGTGGCCGCTTTCTGAGCTATCTGGTTAAAGAATATATAAAAAGGGATGGATCTGAAAAGAATTACATTGTGGAGGAGACGCTAAAAGA
>JBMNOI010000191.1:0-3675 GCA_050942995.1 Anaerolineae bacterium | reverse complement strand
CGAAGGTGCTAGCGGCACCACCACCATCGTCGTTCTCGCCCTCATCCCCGGCATCGGCCGTCGCTTTGCGCCCGCGCGAGCGCGCCATATCGGGCCGTTGAAAAAGGTTCTCCACGATCACCAGACGCCGGTCGGTGAGAAACGGCAGGGTATTACAGGCGGCGGCCAGCTCGTCAAAGGTCAGTTTGCGGCCGTCGAGGGTGACGGTGTTGAGGTCGCCCATGCCCTCCTGTGCCATGCGGGCTTTGAATCGGGCGACCTCTTCCGAGCGCAGATATTCTTCTTCACCGTGAAACAGGTATAACATATTCTTCCCGGGATATCTCGTCAGCCGGTGCGATCAATACGCGATGTATCGTCAGGCGACCGAGTTGCCGACGATGTATTTCGGCAATGGTCAACCCGTCAATGTCGGCGGTCGTGGTGACGTGCTGTTGCGTGAGCATCCCCAACGGGCCGGCCAGTCCGGCAATTCCGGTCATGGCCAGGAAAAAGGTGCCCAATCGTATCGCCCGTGATTTGGTAGGCATCGACGCCGCGCTCATCGCAGCCACCCCGCTAAGCACCGTCGCCACCGCCAGGTTGGTGCCGCAGCGAGGGTGCACGGCCAGCGCCCGCTCCCCTCCTCGCAGTCGCGCCAGCGCCTCGGCGGCCGCCTCGGCCACATCATGCGTCGACACCTTGCCGTATAGCCAAAAGCCCCCCAGATCGCTGCGCCCCACCAGACGCACCGGCGCGCGCCGAGATAACAGATGTACCGTGGCATGCTCTAACGCGTGGTGCTGGCGCAAACGTCGTAGAGCGGTGTAATCCAAGCGGTTCATATCGCCCCGTCTCATCATGTGCCTGCCGATAAAGTCGAACCGCGCACATAACGGCTCACCTCAGTATACCATAGACGACGCGCAGGGCGCTATGCCCTTCTTTGAGCCCGCCAAGTTTTCATCTCGGCCAGAATCCTGTCCCAGGTCGACTGGGGAGCCGCCTCAGTAGGCCAGGGCCGAAAGCCCAGGCGCATATAGGCGGCCACAGCGGCCATGCGCCAGCCGGCGGTATCGAGTATGGCGCGCTCGAACCCGCGCTCGCGCAGGCGATGCAAAGCCGCCAGGGTCACGGCCTTGCCCAGCCCGCGGCCGCGCTCGTTCGCATCGGCTCCCACCCAGTGAATCATCCCCCAGCGATCGTCGCCCGAACCACGGTGCCAGGCGGCGGCCGCCGCCACCGGTCGATCTCCCCGCCAGATAATCTGCAGATAGGAGGGGTCATACTCGGCATCGTCGCTAAAGGTGCGGCGGAACCAGGCCTCATCCGCCTCGCCGGCAAAGTTGGAGCGATTCATCACCTGCAAATAAGCCCACCACTCGTCCGCCTGCATGGGGCGCAGCTCATATCCCTCGGGCACCTCCAGCGGCGGCAGATCGGCCAGCGAATCCAGACGCATACGGATGGGCGTATCGCGCATACGCTCGCTGGCCCAGAGGTCGTATGAGCAGGTCGGGCCGACGAACTCGACCGGCACATCGGGGAACTGCTCGCGAAGATATTCGACCATCTTGTACAAGCCGGGGATCTCGGCCGTCATATGGTTGACGACGATATAGGGGATGCCCATATCGGCCAGCCAGGCGCCGTCGCCCCAGTACGTGATGCCGTCATCGGTAACGAGAAGAACATCGGCGCCGAGATCGACCATCCCGCGAGGACGGGTGATGGCGCCGGTGCCCACAGCCAGACGACTGACCATCTGCCAGCGAGTGCCGACGAACTCGACATTCTGCTCGCCCAGCTCGGCCACCTTGCGGGCGATTCGATGGGCCAGCTCCCAGGCCGATGTCGAGGGCACTTGATGCAGATGATAATATCGATCCGTCGCGATGGCCTCCCCCAACCCCAGAAATTCGCTCCAGGCGTCGAGGATGCCGATGCCGGGGAATGTGTCCCACACATCATGGCAGCGATATATCACCATGCCGGTGCGATCTAGATACTCCGCTTTGCGTCGGGCGGGCTCGCTCTCTCGCAGCGACTCGTCGTCGTCCATGTGAGAGTAAAAGGTGGGCTCGTGGGTGATGAACAGGTTGCATCCCCTTTCGTGGGCCTCTTCCAGCGCCGATTGGAGCGACTGCCAGCCCACGGCGATGCCCCGCACCTCGGCATCCGGATCGCCGTATTTGAACCCGTCGCAAGTTCGTTCCCAATCCACCCAGGCGCCAACCGAACGCATATGCTCGTGAACGTCGCGGGCTCGAAGGGTCATAACGCTCCTTTAGGGCACAAGATGCGATAGTGGACGCAGATATAACGAATGATACGCCGCAGCAGGCGAGTGTCAACCAGATTGGCGATGAGGGTGAGCGTCGGCACAAAAAAGGCGCGGCATCCTGGATGCCGCGCCCTTGATCGAATCGATGGCGAGGGAGACTATCCCTGCGCCATATACACTGTGCGGGTCGGGTAACCGAGCTTGATCCCTTCCATCTCGAAGCGTCTCAAGATCTCCAGATTGATGGCCTGCTGGATATCCATGTACGCCACATAGTCGGGCACCAGCACGAAATAGACCACCTCGAATATCAGCGCATATTCGCCATATTCGGCGAAATGTGCCCGATCAAAGCGCACCGGCTCTTGCGCCTCGACGATCTCGCGCAGCATGTCGGGGATACGCGAGACCATCTCGTAATCCGTCTCATGGTGGACGCCGATGCGGAACGAGATGCGCCGTTCGTCCATCCGCTTGTAATTGTGAATCGTGCACCGCAGCAGATCGGCGTTACCGATGACCAGTTGTTCGCCCGTCAGGCTGCGGATGCGGGTGGTTTTGAGCCCCACATGTTGCACCGTACCGCGCACATCGCCCAGCGAGATAAAGTCGCCGATGACGACGGGCTTGTCCAGCGCGATCGAGAGCGATGCAAAGAGATCCGACAGGACATTCTGTACGGCCAGCGCAACGGCGATACCGCCGATCCCCAGGCTGGCCAGCAACGTGGTGATCTCGATGCCCGGCAGATTGTTCAGGGCCACCAGCACCACCAGGGTGAGAAAGGCCAGACGCAATACAACACTCACCGCGTGCATGGTGGTGACGCCGGCGGCGTTCCGCTCGATGTGTTGCGCCTCGTAATCCTCCAGCCAGGCGAGGATCAACGCATTACCCCACAGGGCCACCTGCACCAGTAGCACAAAGAGGGCAAAACGCCCCAGCCACTCGTTGACGGCAACCGGGAGAACAAGTCCCAGCGAGGCGACGTACAGCGAGAGCAGTAGTATGATGACTCGCGATGTGGCCCGCACCACACGTAATGTGATGGGCGCGATATGATGATCCCCCGGAATGCAGCAGAGCCTGTCCAACCGACGAATGATGATCCGCCGCGCCTCGATCAGGATGATAAACAGTGCCGTGGCGATCACCGCCGACGCGATCCAGGCGCGTAGCGAGTTCCCTAACAAATCCCATTGCTCGAGCATCGACATCGAAAACGATCCCTCAATCCATACCGGCCAGACGATAACAGCCCTCTATCATATCGGGGATGTGGGAGACGTCAAAACCGGGCAATCGTACTCGCCTGCAGAGGGGCATTTGAGAACGTACAGAGGCGGGGGGGGGGGGGGGCCCCGCCCCCCCGGGAACCGGGCGGGTAGGGGGGGACACCGTTGGGGAGAAAC
>JBMNOI010000004.1:0-52173 GCA_050942995.1 Anaerolineae bacterium | reverse complement strand
CAGCGCCTCTGTACGCGTGCAGTGAAGGGAGGAACAGGTTCGGCTCTACGCCACGGGGAACAGTTCATCCAGTTGAGCGATCACATCGTCGCTCAACTGCACCTCCGCCGCCCCGGCATTGGCCACCACATGCTCGGGACGCGTGGCGCCGGTGATGACGCTGCTCACCTCGGGATGGCGCAGGATCCAGGCCATGGCCAGTTGCGCGCGGGTGATGCCCAGGTCGTCGGCAATCGGTTTGAGCCGACGCACACTCTCGACCACATCATCGGTGAGCCGCTCGCGCATCCCTTCGTTACGGGCGGCCCGACTCTCCTGAGGGATCCCGTCGTCATATTTACCGGTAAGAATACCGCTGCCCAGCGGGCTAAAGGTGGTCAGGCCGATGCCATGCGCCCGCGCAGCAGGGATGACGTCCTCCTCAACTCGACGACGACGCAACAGGTTATACCCCGGTTGATCGGCCCTGGGCGCGTACAGATTGAACTGGCGCGCCAGCCCCGCCGCCTCGGCGATCTGTGCACCGGTCCATTCGCTGGTGCCCCAGTAGAGCACCTTGCCCTGATGCACCAGATCGTCCATCGCGCGGACGACCTCTTCCAGCGGAGTCTCGGGGTCGAAGCGGTGGCAGAAGTAGATATCCAGATAATCGGTGCCAATGCGTTTGAGCGACTTTTCGATGGATTCCATGATGTGCTTGCGCGACAGGCCGCGATCGTTCACATCATCGCTCATGGGCCAGAATAGCTTGCTGGAGATGACCAGCGTATGCCGCGGCAGATCCTTGAGCACGGCACCCATCATGCGCTCGGATTCGCCTCGCGCATAGGCATCGGCGATATCGAAAAAGTTGATTCCCTGATCATAGGCCGCCAGAATAATCTCCCGGGTCAGATCGGCATCCCGAATGCTATCACCAAAAGTCGTCCAGCCGCCCAGGGCGACGGCGCTCACTTTGATTCCGGCGTTGCCCAATCGACGATATTGCATGGTGATACTCCTCTCTGCGTGGAAGGACCGGTTGACCGGCCCGTGGCATAGTGGCCGTTTCCGAACGGCCATCGCATTACGATCATTATACCCCCTATGGGTATCTAATGTCAAGCTTCTGCGGCATCTACAGGCTGTATTCTCTGCCGCGACGAATAAGCGGAACAGGACCTTGAACAGGTCCTGTTCCGCCATCATTCACCGAACGGGTTTGGGTGAAATTCAGTTCCCTGCGATCTCGCTCATCCGCACCGGACGCCCTTCCCGATGTGATTTACGGGCCGCCAGAGCCAGGATCAGCGCCATGCGCCCATCGTAACCGGTCACCGGTGTAGGCGTATCGTCGCGTACGGCCTCGATAAAGGCCGTCATCTCGGCCACAAAGCTCTCGACATACCGATCCATGAAAAAGTTCAACGGCAGATCGCGGCGGATCGATTCGCCGGTGCTGATGATGGCCGCGTTGGCGTACTGGTTGCCCGTCTGCACAGCGCCCCGACTGCCCAGCACTTCGGCGCGCTGATCGTACCCATAGACTGCGCGGCGGCTGTTGTCGATGCAGGCCATGGCCCCACCGGCAAAGCGCAGGGTGATGAGCGCTGTATCCACATCGCCCGCCTCGCCGATGGCGGGGTCCACCAGAACAGCCGCGGCGGTATAGACCTCTTCTACTTCCTCCCCCACAAGATAACGCGCCATGTCGAAATCGTGGATGGTCATATCCACGAACATGCCTCCCGAGACGCGCACATACTCCATAGGGGGCGGCGCCGGATCACGACTGATGATGTGCACCAGGTGAGGGGTGCCGATCTCCCCCGACTCGACGGCCTGGCGCACCCGGCGATAGTTGGCGTCGAACCGCCGGTTAAAGCCGATCTGCAGCTTGACCCCGGCGCGCTCGACGGCGGCCAGGGCCTCGTCGGTGCGGGCCAGACTCAGATCGATGGGCTTTTCGCAAAAAATCTGCTTCCCGGCGGCCGCCGCCTCTTCGATGATCTGCGCGTGAGTGTTCGTCGACGAACAGATGACGATGGCGTCGATCTCGGGATCGTCCAGCAGGACGCCATAGTCGGCGACGGCGCGGGGCACCCTGCAAGTGTCGGCCAGGGCGCGGGCGGCGGCGGGGTTCACATCGGCTATGGCCACCAGTTCAGCCGCCGGAATGCGATAGGCCAGGTTATTGGCGTGTACCCGGCCAATGCGGCCGGCGCCGATGAGGCCGACACGAACCACCTCGGCACGGGGTGCGATATGGATCAATTCAGTACGGGCTGTTTCGGTCATGGCTCACTCGCTTGTTGAGTATCGCAGTGGCGACGCAGCTAGATGCGCCAGATGGGACCGTCAAAGGCCGATGGTGCGCAGGAATCGGCGGTTGCGCACGGCGCTCTCCCGAGGGGTGCCCATCCCGGGGAGCACATCCTGCTCGACGACGACATAGCCGTCATAACCGATTCGATGCAGCCAGGCGACGACCGCAGAGAAATCTACCGCACCGCGGCCCAATTCACAAAAAACGCCCCGCCGCACCGCCTTAAAGTAATCCCATCCTTCGGTGCGGGCGCGGGCGGCCACCTCTGCGCTGCAATCCTTAAAGTGAAGGTAGGCGATGCGCTCGCCATAGCGCGCCAGAGCGGCGTCGATGCGGGCATCGTCCCGGCCACATCCATAGGTATAGTGTCCGGTATCGAGCGCCAGGCCGACCAGGTCGGGGTCGGTAAGATCCAGCAGACGATCGATCTCGTCGGGCGTCTCGACATAGCCCGCACAGTGGTGATGAAACACGGTACACAGTCCGGTTTCATCGCGAACGACGCGGGCGATCCGCTCGACGCCGCGAGAGAACACGCGCCACCCGTCGGCATCCAATCCCATGCCCGGCGATATGCGGCCGGCATGTTGCACGCGATGGGGAACCGTGCCGTTCGCATCGGCCAGCACCAGCCAGGGCTGCGGCCGGGTGGCGACGGCCGCCAGTAGCCGCGCCACTTTGACGGCATCCCGGATCCCCGCATCGAGTGCGGCAGGATCGGCCAGAGCCACCGGCACAAATGCGCCCAGCATGGTCAGGTTGCGCCCGCTCAACTCGTGCCGCAAGATATGCGGGTCGGTAGGCATATAGCCCCAATCACCCAACTCGGTGCCGGTATAGCCGGCCTCGGTCAGTTCGTCCAGTATGCGGTCATAGCCGATCGTCTCGCCCTCCAACCCCTCGAATTCGAGGGCGCCCCAGGAGCAGGGCGCATTGCCCACGCCGATCGTGCTCATGGTATCCTCCTATCGTCGAGGGAGGTCAAAAGAAGTAGCGTTCCTCCCGGCGTTTGCGATCGTACACCTCACGGGCCCGGCGAATCTCTTCGACAGCCGAGACCTCGGACACGGGCACGTCCCACCACGAGTCGTAATCCGGCACGCCCACTGAGGGGTCCGTCTCGACGACGATGACGGTGGTGCGCTCGATGCCCCGCGCCTCCTCCAGCGCGTTTTCGAGCTCGGCGATAGAGCCGGCAGTCATGACATGGGCGCCCAGGCTGCGGGCGTTGGCGGCATAATCCACGGGCAGGACATCGCCGTCCAGTTGCCCGCTCTCGGCGTTGCGATAGCGATAGCGGGTGGCGAATCCGCGGCTACCCAGCGAACGACTGAGGGCGCCGATGCTGCCAAAGCCCTTGTTATCGATGAGGATGATGGTGAGCTTGACGCCTTCTTGCAGCGACGTGACGATCTCTGAGGGCATCATCAGATAGGTGCCGTCGCCGACGATGACGTACACTTCGCGGTCGGGATCGGCCATCTTGACCCCCATAGCCCCGGGGATCTCGTACCCCATGCAGGAATAGCCATACTCCAGGTGGTAGCCCTTGGGATCGCGCGGTCGCCAGAGCTTGTGCAGGTCGCCCGGATGGCTACCGGCGGCGCTGACCAGCACATCCCGTGGACCAGAGGCCCGCCATATCGCACCGATCACCTCGCTCTGGGCGGGCAGCGGCGTATGCCCCAGATCGTAGAGGCGCTCCACCTCCTGATGCCATTCAGCCGTAAGGGTGGCGATTTGCCCGGCATACTCGGCACTCACATGATGGTCGGCCAGCGCCTCGGTGAGCTCCTCCAGGGTCACACGGGCATCGGCGACCAGGGGAACGGCGAGGTGTTTGTAGGCATCGAACTCGGCCACATTGATGTTGACAAAGCGCACCTGCGGATTCTGAAAGGCGGTTTTAGAGGCCGTCGTGAAATCACTGTACCGCGTACCGATGCCGATGACGAGGTCGACATCGCGGGCGATCCGATTGGCCGCCAGCGTGCCGGTGGCGCCGATGGCCCCCAGATTCTGCGGATGATCGTAGGGTAGCGCCCCCTTGCCGGCCTGGGTTTCGCCCATCGGGATGCCCGTACGCTCGACAAAACGTGCCAAAGCGGCGCAGGCCTCGCTGTAGATCACTCCCCCACCGGCGACGATGAGCGGCCGCCTGGCCGCGCGAATGGCCTCGACGGCGCGGCGCAACAGATCGCGGTCGGCCAGGGGGCGGCGAATCGCCCATACCCGGGGCTCGAAGAACGCTTCAGGATATTCGTATGCTTCGGCCTGCACATCTTGCGGCATGGCCAGGGTGACGGCGCCAGTATCGGCCGGTGAGGTGAGCACCCGCATCGCCTCGGGAAGAGCCGTCAGAATCTGCTCGGGACGATAGATGCGATCCCAATAGCGCGACACCGGCCGAAAGGCATCGTTGACGCTGATATCCTGGGTTGCGGGCGATTCCAGTTGCTGCAGCACGGGGGCCACATTGCGCCGGGCATAGATATCGCCGGGCAACAACAACACGGGCAGGCGGTTGATCGTGGCTCCGGCGGCGCCGGTGATCATATTGGTGGCGCCCGGCCCGATGGATGACATACAGGCATAGGCGCCCAGGCGATTACGCATCCGGGCATAGCCGGCGGCCAGATGGACGGCCGATTGCTCGTTGCGCACCAGAATAAAGGGAAAATCCGGCATCTCGAGCAGCGCCTGCCCCAGACCGCCCACATTCCCATGGCCAAAGATGCCCAGAGCGCCGGCAAAGAACGGGTGTCGTTGGCCGTCACGTTCGACGAGTTGAGCCTGCAGGAATCGGATGATCGCTTGCGCGGTCGTCAGACGAAGAGTGGGTGCGGGCATGTGTGAGCCTCCTGAGATACGATATAGGGCCGAGGGCGCCCTGGTTGTGCGGACGAGATCTACAGAATGGGCGACCGGCCAAAAACCGGCCTATGACGACGATCTAACCTGCGCTATTTCGCTACGGAAGATCGAGGCCGCAGGTCATTCGGATGTGCTCGCGCCCCGAGACAGCGGAGCGACGCTGTCTCTCACCACCAGACAGGGCGTAACCGTATGGTGTGTTACCGGCCGACCCTCCAGCAGTTCCAGCACCATGCGCATGGCCTGCCGGCCCATCTCGCGCTTGGGCTGGGCGACGGTTGTGAGTGGCGGCGACATGTACCGGGCGAGCTCGATATCGTCAAAGCCGACGACGCTCCAATCCCCCGGCACGTTCAGCCCTTCATCGCGGCAGGTCAGCAGAACGCCCACAGCAGTGCGGTCGTTGTAGCAGAACAGGGCCGTGATATCCGACCCGATCAGGCGCCGGGCGGCGTACTGCCCTGCGTTCACATCCCCATGGGTCTCGGCCATATCGGCGGGCACAATCTGGATCCAGTCGCTTCGGAGAACGATACCGGCGTCGGCCAGCGCATCGCGATAACCGAGCAGGCGTTGCTGATTCGAGCGCAGGCGGTTTCCCAGCCCCAGATAGGCGATCCGTCGATGGCTACATGAAAGCAGATACTCCACCGCCATGCGGGCGCCGCCATATTCGTCCACTGCCACCGTATTGAACAGCGAATCGCCCCCTTCATGCTGGTTCACCAGCACAATCGGCACATCGATCCGCTCCAGCTGGCGGGCATGGCGATGACTGAGGCGCGACGCGGCGACGATGATGCCATCCACCCGGCGGCGGTGAAACGTTTCGATAGCGCGCAGCTCGGCCTCGGGGTCGTTGTGCGACGAGGTGACAAACACGCCCAGACCGGAGGAACTGGCGATCTCTTCGACGCCCTCGACCACATCGGCAAAGAAGGGGTCGGAAAGGGTGGTGACGGCCAGACCGATGGTGCCGCTACGACGCATCTGCAGACTCTGGGCCACCGCATTGGGGATATAGCCCATCTCATCGGCCAGCTGTTGAATGCGGCGGCGGGTCGCGATACTGATGAGCGGACTATCGCGCAGGGCTCTCGATACTGTCGAGTGTGAGACGCCGGCGACTCGGGCGATGTCTTTGATGGATACTCGGGCTCGTCTCACGCGGAAACTCCTTTACCCTTAATGCACACGTGTGCATCCGCTATTATGATGAAAAGCCATCATCTATCAAAGAATTCGGGGCCGTTCAAACCGTACACGAGGACCACCACAGAAAGGATCAGCGGTCTGTCTCAGAGGGTGTGGTGGCCAGTTTGCGCAACTCGACGAGTAACTCTTGCAATTCGGATGGGACATCGGCGCCTAAATCGGCGACGATCCGATATCGCTCCCCATCGCGCCACACTGTGACGCTTTCCTTCGCGCACGTTCAAACGCCGGGCGCGGGATAGTATCGCTCCAGATCGTAAAACCGGGCTCGATCCAGCATGCTCTGCAACAGGTCGAGCCGATGCGGCTCGATGATGCGCACGGGCGGCGCCTCGGCGGGACATATCGCCCCCTCCATGAGATATCGCCCATCGTCACGGAGGGTGTACACACAGGTGGCAAACGCCGGATCGATGAACTCGTACTCCACAAGGCGCACACAGGGCGCATCCTCATCGAGAGATGAGGGATCAGATGACCGGGGTAAAGAGGAGGCCGGTGCGTCTCCCTCGCTTGCGCCGGGGACAAGGTAGTCGCCCATCGCCGAATCGCCCGGCCACCCGGATGCACAGGCCATAACCGACCAGAGCATCGCCAGAACCGCCCATAGCTTCCAGGCTGTCCGCCCCATCGATGGCTCCTTGTGACAAACCAATGCCCATGAATACAAAAAACCAGCCCGTCATTCGGCTGGTTCTGTTAAGCGACCTAGAGCATCAGCATCTCCTTCGTCGATCAGGTCTCCATTATGACACTTTTTATTCTATTGGGTCATCCGCAGCTTGTCAAGACCCGGGCAGAAATCAGCCCCCCTGAAACATCCTTCGCCGGGCCGCACGCTCTCGCTTTCTCAATGATTACGTAAATTTGACGTTGCTTTCCCCGTCGATAACTGCCTAAAGCCGTTCTGCCCTATTGCCATATCTTTAGGTTCAGGTTACAATACGGTTAATATTGTAGAGGCCTTCCCACGCGAGTCGGCTCACGCTCGGATCGGGCGCCATGAATCGATGTGCCTCGGATCGAACGGCCGCACAAGCAAGACCGGATACTGTCCGTCGGGGACAAGATCTCAGAACAGACCGGGATGTCCTTGGACGTACAGCTCTCTCTTATTGTCAGAATGGTTCAATTGGATTCCAAGGGAGTCTATATTTGTTGATTGAACGCGCCAACACACTCTCGCTGCACCAGTGTCGTGCAATCCGCTCCGCCTCTCGTATCATCCTCCTGATCGTCATACTGCTGTCGTTTCGCCTCGCTCATGCGGCGCCCGCTCACGCCACATCCGGATCGCATTATTATGTCGACAGTCTATCGGGCGACGATTCGAACTCCGGCACATCGCCCGATCGGCATGGCGCAGCCTGGCCCCGCTGCACTCACGACTCTTTATGCCCGGTGACGTCATCCATTTCCGCCGTGGATCGAGCTGGCATGGTGGCTTGAGAATCACCTCGTCGGGAGCGCCGGGCAACCCCATCACCTACACAACCTATGGCGACGCCTCCGCCCCGCGCCCGGTGTTCTCCAATTCGGGGCAATGGTCACAGGCCATCGTCATCGACGCAAGCTGGATCGTGCTGGAGGGAGTGCTGGTACGTGACGCCCACGAAAACGGCGTGCGTATCACCGAGAACGGGCATCACAACATCGTACGCGATATCGAAGCCACGCAGGTGGGCATCGGCGTGGCCGTGTTTGGCCGGCATAACCTGATCACCGAGAGCCTGTTCCACGATCTCACCATGGTGGGCAGGATGACTGGGGCGCGGTAGGCATATGCCTGTACAATTCGTATAACGAAGTGTCGTATAATTAATACCATGCGTGGCTGCTCCGCATTCAGCCACGATTTCGGCACCGACGGAGGCGCCGTCGAGATCTATGCCCGGAACGGCATCACCATCGAAGGCACCCGCATCCACAACAACTGGTCCTGCTCGAACTCTGGCTTTCTCGAAATCGGCGGCACAGATGGGGGCGGCATCCGCGACACCGTCATCTCTTATAACGTCACCCGTAACAGCGGTCTGTTTCTGTGCATGCACCTAGGGGGCACGTTCGGTAGTGAGGTGAGCGGCGTCCGTATCGAACACAACACCGTCGTCGAGACCGGCGAGGGCCGGGCATTGATGGCCTTTGTGGGAGGGGCTCCCACAGCCGGTACTCTGAACCTGCGGAATAACATCTTTGACGTGGGCAACTATAGCCTGTTCACCAACCGTGAGGGGTTCGCCCACAGTCACAACCTGTACCATCTGCGTGCTCAAGCCACGCAACTCGGCTTTGTTCTGAATGCAGCCGCCGGTGAAAAGATGGGCGACCCGCGGTTCGTCGACGCGGCGGCACAGGATTACCGCTTGCAGCCAGATAGCCCGGCTATCGACGGCGGCATGGATCTGGGATATCCTCTCGACCATGCCGGAACGTCGTTGTTTAGCGGAGACACGCCCGACATGGGAGCCTACGAGCACATTCCTCAGGCCGAGCCGTCCCCATCCCCTACGGCAACCGAAACGCCCGCGCCGCCAACCGCGACTGTTTCGCCGACGATGATACCGGCGCCACGGCCGCTGCCCCGGCCGGTGGTTCCACTTCGAGCATTTCTACCGCTGGTGATCGGCCTGTAGCCCGATCGCACCGGCGCAGAGATTCCGGATGATCAGGCCTCGCTCTTTGCGGGGCCATCAGGGGCTCGCATCGCCCTCAACACGGCGGGGAACAGTAGCAGCGCCTGAACGCAGAGAGCCAGCACCCAGCCGATGCACAATCCCGGCAACCCCATGCCATAGGCGCCCACAGTGGCGGCCACCACCTCCAGCAATGCGCCGCCGGCCATGAGCGACACGGTGGAAACGAGGCGCCCCTCGACGCGGCGCAGGGCCACATAGTAGAAGCGAACGATCAGCGGGAACACGGCCAGCGCCAGAATGCGCAACCCGGTGGTGGCAACCTCGGCATAGCTCTGCCCGAAAAAGGACAGCACCGGGCCGGCCAGCATCCACAGGGCCACATTGGCGCTCACGCCCAATCCCAAAGAGAGCAGCCCCAATCGCCATAACCGCCCCGGCAAGTCGGAAGGATCGGCAACACTGGCGCTGTAGAGCACAGTCGCCAGCGAATCGGGCCCTACGAACACCAGCCCGGCCACCATCCAGGCGATGTAGAATCCTGCGTTAACCTCCGCCGACAGAACGGCGGTCACGATGAGGGGGAGCGTCAGCCCCGGCGCCAGAAGGACCAGATTGAGTCCATGATGAGCGGCGGCAGCCCGCCCCAATCCACGCCACAATGATCGGGTTTGACTTAAACTCGCCGACGTCGGCCCGCGTCCGGGGATAGCCCGCACAACCACGAAAAGCGAAAGCACGATGCCCGCCACCCAGGTTACATAGACGGCCAGCGCCGAGCCGTTCGCGCTCCTTATCCCCATCAGATAGAGCAACACCAGCTTGGACAGGGCAAACACCACATTACGGCGCAACTGGACGATCCCGCGGGAAAGCCCTACCAGAGCCTGATCCAGCACCAGCGACGCGGCCGTAAGGCCCGCTCCCCCGGTAAAGAGCGCCACACTGCCGGGGCTGTTTGCCAGCACCCCCAGATCGCCGGCCACCCTGGGAGATACGAGCGCCAATAGCACCCCCAGAACACCACCGGCCGCCGCGGCCATGCCAACCCCCGAAAAGATCAGTTCGGCCTCGCGGCCCGGACGACGAGGCAGTTCACCCAGCAACAGCGTCCCCAGCCCCAGTATACCGGCGTTACCCAGCAGCATCATGGCCGATACGGCCGCCGACGCCAGCCCCACCGCGACAGGAGCGAAAAACCGCGCCGCCAGCCACCAGTAGGCAAATCCCAGGCCGGCGATGATGGCCATGGCGCCCATCATCGAACCGGCATTGATAAGGATGGCCCGATCTGCCCCCGCAACCATGGGGAGCCGGCGCCATAACGCATGTCGGGGTGATAACGGGTTCCTCATTCGTTCAGGGCCGCTCCGACTCGACATGTCGTCCCAGATGAACCCGGCGATAGACCTCCTGAGGCGCCTCGGCTCGGTACAACTCGGCACGGATCTCGGCCCCAACGCTTTCCTCGGGCAATGTCACGGTCGATTCCGCGCCCTCGCCCGGCATCAGCTCGATATTCAAAGATTCGTACAGGACGACATCGTCAGCCGTCAGCACCAGGCGGTAGGTCATATCGGTATTCTCCATGTTGAGCACTCCCAGCCGCACAGCCGGCGCTCTGTTCTCTGTATCCGGCAGCAGCCAGAGCCGGGTAAAGGGCTCGCTATAGGGCTGCGCCGAGCCGGCCACAGCCAGCGCCAGCGATCCGGCGGCCAGAAATATGGCGGCCCCCAGAGATAGCCCCCACCCTGGCCGGAGCCGACGCAATATCGAGAGCTGAGTGGTCACCGGTTCCCGCCGACGCACAATCGCCGTCAGGCTGCCAAGCCAGGTAATCAGAGCGAGCCAGAGGGCCCATGTGGCAGGCCGCAACCCCCAGGGCATCAGGTGCAACACGATGCCCCCCCAGGATCGACACCGCCAGACTCAACCCCAGGGTCATCACCGCGCGCTCTGTCCGGTCCAACGCACGATCTCGAGGAAAGAACGCCACACTCAACACATATCCCGGCACCGCCACGGCCAGCAACAGCGTGACGGGCGTCCGCAACCATCCCATAGACAGATCGGCGAGCACCAGCGCCACAGACAGGGTGGCAACGCTTAGTGCAATCCAGATATCTGCATAGCGGCGGCCCATGGCCATTCCTCCTCCGGCGTCCCGGTTCGATCTCGATCTGGCCGGTTGCATGCTCTGCCTTGAATCAATCTGTGTCGTCCATGCCGCCCAGATCGTAGATGATGATGTCGCCGCTATCCAGAATGCGCCGCGCACCCGGAAGCGCCTCCAACTCCATCAGCAGAGGGACCCCGACCGGCACAGTGATCTCGTCCGGCGGTCGCTCTCCCGGCTCAAAGTAGACGCCGGCCAGAGGCCTGCCGGTGGCAATGCGCCGATCGATGACGATATAGCGAACCTCTCCCTCGCGGATGACGGCCCGTTCGCGAGGCCCCGGTCTTTCGGCGAAGAACAGTTTCGAGACGGGCACCCCATCATAAGACGACGTGACGGGATCCATCTGTCCATAGGCCAGCATGAGCAATGCGTTCACCCGATCCGCCACGATGCGCTCCGAAGGGGCGAGATAGGCTCCCGCCCGGCGGGCGGCGGTCAGCCCCTGGGCTTCGATAGAGCGCGAATCGGCTACGACAAGATAAGGGCCGGGCATCCGCGCCCAACGCGGCCACCCCAGAATGATGCCTCCGCCAAAGAGCATCAGGATCCAGACGATAAAGAGGACCCGGCGGACCACCATGGCACGGGACGGGCTGCCGATACCTTTAAAGCGAGCTCCGACAAGACGCCACAAACCGGCCACACCATTATCAGGGTCGATCAGTGCGACGGCAAGGACGAATCCCAACGGCAAAAAGACAAACTCGGGCATTCGCCCCGAGATCTGCAGCCCGAACGGGGTAAAGCGCAACACCTGGGAGACGGGATACATCAGGGCACCCAGGGCCAGAGTGACGGCCAGCGGCCGATGGCGATAGCGTCGCCAGACCGCCCACAGCCCCACAGGCAGCAGCGCCATGATGCCCATCACGGCGCCATAGCCGACCAGCCGCTCCCACAGGGGGGCCACATCCCCGGCAAGCCCGTGAAACAGGCGACGAATGACGGTCTCACCGGCGATGAGGCTCAGAATCTCTTGCAAGGTAGTGAGCAGATTGCCGCCCAGGTAAGAGATGGTCACCCGGGCGACGTTGAGCAACCAGGCGGCGGTGCCCCCCACAGCGCCGACGGTCAGCTCGTAACGACCGCGAAGTGGCGCTTGCTGTCGCCGCGCCTCGATCCACAGCAGGAACATGGTCAGGGGCAATCCCAGCGACTCGTAGGCGAACTGTTTATCGAAGAACAAAAAGGCCGGGTTGGTCATATAGATCAATGTGGCCAGCCCGGCCGTTCGGGACGAGGATGAAACCTGCTCGTACAACAGATAGAGCGATAGAACGAACAGGACGCGCGAGGGCGAGCAACAGAATGGCCGCATCATAGAGCGACAAGCCGACGAACTGGGCCGGCGCCATGGTGGCGCTTTCCAGGCCCGGATAGTAAGGGCTGACCGGCAACAGCGGGTTCTGCCAGAAGAGGCGGCCCGTGCGCAAAATGTCCGTCGCCGTGCGCCAATGCAGTAGCTCATCGTAAAAGGTCAACGATACCGGACTGTGCAACACCTTGACCAGATAAAGCCACAACCCCAGCCCGACCAGCAGAATGATCCGTTCGCCGCGCGAGGCTGATACCGAAGCCAGCCGTATGGCCACAGGGAGAAAGATGACGCCGAGCCCACCCCAGAACAGCACCTCGGCGTGCCCGGCTCCGCGACGCGCCGCCGTCATGCCCAACGACACGATCACGGCCCCCATCCCCGAGAGCCCGATCAGGAGAGGCCACAGGCTGCGTGAAGCCGGTACCGCACCGTGACGGTTTTCGGAACGAGCCCGCACAGGAAGAGAGGTCATGATGCGTCCGTTATCCGCGATGATCGGCCGGTTGGCTGCGGCGCGCCAGCAGCCCGGCATAGACCTGCTCGATACGGGGCACCACATCTCCGGCGCGGAACAGGTCGAACCGTCGTCGACCGGCCTCTCCCCAACGGGTGCGCAGTGAGGCATCTTCCGTCAGGCGGGCCAGCGCACCACTCAACGCATCGACATCGCCGGGCGGCACCAACATTCCCGTGTCCCCATCCGCCACGATGTCCGTCAGTCCACCGATGCGAGAGGCGACGACCGGTTTGCCCATGGCCATAGCCTCCATCGCCACAGTGGGACAGGGATCGGGCCAGACAGAGGGCACCACGCCGATCATGCAACGCCGCCAGGCCTCCATTACCGCCTCGTGAGGCCAGTGCCGCAGGGCCAGCGCCCCCGGCGGCAAGGGGGTGGTATCCGGCGAGAATTCGCCGGTCTCGTAGCCGATAAGCACCAATGGGGGTACGGCCGCCTCTCCCCGCGCCCGCACCAACCGATCGTACGCCTCCAGCAGGGTATGGAATCCTTTGTAGCGACTGTATGCCCCCACATAGAGGATATACTCCCGTTGTGGAAGCCGGCTCAGATAAGGGGCCGGCGACCCGGGGTCTTTGGGCGCCGCGATCGCGCTCTCGGGCAAGAAATTATAGATCACTCGATGAGGCAGACTCTTCTGCCTCAATCCGTTTCCCTCTGCCACCGCGCCGCTTACCGGCAAGAACAGATCCACTTTACGACGCTCGACATCGCCGAAATGCCGGCAGCCCAGCACCGTCACCACGCTCTTGATGCGCCCGTAATGGTCGACGGTACAGCGCAGACATTTGGTCAACGCCGGCCCACTGCACGGCGCGTCCTGATACATCAACACCCACTTGGGACAGCGCAGGCTGTAATCGTGCAGGGTGACCACCAACGGCGGGTCGTCGCGCTTTGCCAGAGGAAGATACGAGTGCACCATCCAGTTGTGAGCGTGAACGACATCGGGCTCGCTCTGGCGTAACACATCTCGGATCCCCGATACCAACCCGGGATCGGGAAATGGAGGGGCATACCAGCGCTGGGGGTTCCGGAAAAGCAGGTTGGCGAAACGATGCGTCGTGCCACGCACACGATACACGGCCACATCCCCGTCCATCTCGCGTGGCTCCAACCCCGTTTGTCAGAGAGTGGCGACGGACACCTCATGCCCGCGGGCCACAAGCTCCTGACTGAGGTTGCGCACATGGTGTTCGATGCCGCCGATAATGAGCGGGTATGACTGGGTGAGCATGAGGATGCGCACCGGGCTCCTTTCGGACAGCGTGATGGCGATATATCCGTTCGTCGGGAGGATCATTTCTGACTATATGTCAGAAAGGCCCTTCCGCCAACCTCATGCCGCGCCCGCAGATTGTGCGTTGCGCGACCGCCGGGGCGCCTTGTGATGACTCTCATCTGGGCGTAACACCGGCTCGATGGGCACGATGGTATGATCGCCAGAGGAAGATACCACCACCCCCAGGGCATAGTGGATGGTTGTGATCGCCAGTCCCGAAAAGATGGCCCAGGCGCGTCCCAGGCCGGTCCAATCGCCCCATATCGCATCGACCAGACCACGCCACATCCCACGGGGCAACGTTCTGAAAGCATACGTACACTCTGCCGCCAGCCCATGGTGGGTGCCCACCAGCCCGCTCATCAACGCTTTAGAGCGCCCCTCGAGCCGACAACGCGAGTAAAAATAGCTCCAGCGAGCCCGAGAGGCCGGCACTTTGTGGCGCACCCGAGCCTCGGGGTGGTGCAGGAGAACCCGATCCGGCCAGCGAAGCCCGACACGAATGCTGAACTCGGTCTCGTCGTCGCCGATGGGGCGACCGCCCACATGGCCCATGCCCTTGCGAAAGCCACCGATCTCCTCGAACGCGCTGCGACGGAAGGACATGTTGCAGCCGATGAGGTTGCGCACCGGCGCCGTCTCTTCGGGTAGCCCCCGATAGGTACAGCCGACCACCCAGAGGAACTCGTCGGGGAACCAGCGAGGCCGCGCCGCTCCTTCCCACACAGGCCGGATAGAGCCCCCTACGCCCATCACCGAATCATCGGCGTAGGCCTTCCACAGCCTCTCCAGCCAATCCGGTTCCGCCTCGGCATCGTCGTCGAGAAAGGCGATGATTCGCCCGCGAGACGCCATCACGCCGCTGTTCCAGGCGCCGCTGGAGCCGCGCGGCTCGGTGTTCTCGACAACCCGCGCCTCAGGAAATTGCTCGCACACTCGCCGAAGCAACGCCGGGTTGTGGTCGACCACAACCACCAGCTCGAGAGGGGGCCGATTCTGACGCCGGATGGATTCCGGCGCGGCGACCAAATAGTCCCACCGATCCTCCGTATAGGTGCGCACCACAACCGAGATGTCCAGAGGTGCCGTACCATAAAAAGTTCTCCTCAGCATAGCATAGATAACGGACACGAGAGGAGCCGTATCACATTGCCCGATGACCCGCCCGGCCTAGAATGCCATCCCACATGCCCATCAGATACGATGTCATCACCATCGGGCGCAGCGCCCGCAGCGATTGCCATAGATGATAGGGAAAGACGATCAGAAACTGACTGACAAAGCCTGTTGACGCCAGGCATTCGACGGTGTCGGCCATACTCAACCAGTGAACGATGATCACCGCCACGACAGGCGTCGTATCAGGCCCTATCTCCCTGCCCTCGGGATCGACCGGCTCATATAACATCGGCGACATAGACATGATCGATCTCCCGGGGCCACTCAGGTCCTTTGCATGGACGCCATTTGCTGCACGGTGACATTCTCCATAGCCGGCTGTCGATCGCACTCCCGGGTGATCAGGGGAGCCTCGTCAATCGGTCGAGGACGAACATCCCGGCGAAACGGCTCGCGAAGCATGGCCTTGAGGATCGTCCAGCCGGCGGAAAAGGCGCGCAATTTGGCCTCACCGGCGACACGCGGCTGCTCAAAGCTGGCCACCTCGACCACGCGCAGGCCTTTGCGGGCGACGCACAGGTTGGTGATGATCTCGCTGGCCCACCCGTCGATATCCAGAGCCAGTGCATCGGCATGACGCCGCCATGTGGCGTTGTAGCCGTAGGTGATATCGGTATAGCGGGTTCCGGCGATGAGATTGGCCAGCAGGGTCAGCCCTCGATTCGCCAGCCGACGATAGAGTGGCATGTCGTCGGTGCCGGCTCCCTACAAGAACCTCGACCCCTTGGCGAAATCGGCGCCCGACACCAGCGTACCGATGAATACAGGGATCTCCTGCGGGTCGGTGGAGCCGTCGGCATCCATGGTGATGACGATATCTCCGGTGGCGGCGATAAAGTCGCTGCGAATGGCCGCCCCTTTACCACGCCCCTGTTGCAGCACGATGCGCGTCTTGGGACAAAGACTGCAAGCCACCTCGATGGTGTCGTCATGCGAGTACCCGTCGACCAGAATGACCTCATCCACCCATTCATCGGGGATGCGCGGCAACACATGGGGCAGGCTCTCGGCCTCGTTAAGGGCCGGGATGATGACGCTCACTGTTGGGCGGCCGAAAAGCCGGCCGTTCAGATCCTGCCAGAGATGATCTGTACTTCTAGATATTGTACGATTCATTATGGTGAGTCTCCTGAGCAGCTATTGAGAGGATTACGCTCACCCTGAGCCAGATCTTTTCCTTGTCGAAAAGATGTCCCCCCACAGGAACAATGTGATAATGACCGACCTTTATTCATCATCATACTTCATCAAGGTATACAAATCGTGAATGAGGAATCTCTACCAGGTTAAAAAAGGGCCACGAGAGATCTTTTACGATTCCATTGAGCCGAAGGGGGGACCTGGTCACATGGCGCCGTCTATTCCTTTAATAATACACTAAATTGATCAATAATTCAATGATTAAACAAGTAACCGGCAATATTATGCCAAAACACCTTAGACGAGAAATCGAGAAATAGACGACGTACCGGTCGTCAGGGGAGGATTCGATCGGTGATTATGGTCCTTGAAGTGTCATGAGGGAGAAAAAAGAGGCAGGCGATGCGCCTGCCTCTCCTGGGTGTGCGCGAGCACGCAATGCTCCGCCGGGACGGAGCGCAAATCATAGGAATCATATGGGAATCAAAGGAGGACAAAACATCAAGAGGCGGACGGCTCGAAGAATCGATCGGCGGATTCGGCCCGACATCCGGAGATGGACGGACAGCGCGCCCGTTCCGTTATCGAAATGCCCGCCGGTGAGAGAGAACAGCCGGAGCGAGGTATCTCACTCGTCAACGCCCGCGATATAGGTCAGGGCCTCTTCCCGACATCCCAGGCAGATGATATCATCGGTGGTGTCCAGAAAGCGCTTGTAAGCCGTTACAGCGCCGGCCTCATCATCCAGGCCGACATAGCTTCTCGCCTGTTGCAGGTAGCACGCGGCATCTTCCGGCTGTCGCTCAGCGCACTCGATGCCATCCTGCAGGCCGGCCGCATAGTCACCCAGCAGATTGTACGTCTCACCGCGTAGACGGTAGAGTTCAGCCTCCAGGGGAGATAGCTCGATCGCCTGGCTGAAATCGGCCAGAGCGGCCTGTGCGCTGTCCTGAGTATCGCGCAAGATCAAGGCCCGCAGTCGATAATTCCTCGCCTCCAGCGGCGCCAGCGAAAGAGCCCGTTCCATGTACGTTCGAGCCTGATCCGCATCGTTCAACTCCCTGGCATAGAACCAGGCCAGCTGCCGGCAATACGCGTCATTGTTCGGGTCCAGTGTCGATGCGCGGGTCAAATCGGCCAGGGCGCCCTCCAGCCGCCCCATTCTCCACAGCGTCATCCCTCGATAATAGAGGTAAACGGGCTGATCCGGATCCGGCCGAATCGCCGCGTCCAACTTGTCCAGAGCGCCACTGGGATCCTGCTGATCGATGAGCACCAGCGCATCCCAAAAATGCTCGTCGGCACGGCCCGCGTCGCGCACATCGGCAAATGTGATCTCGGTCACCTCATCGATGAACAGCTTTCCGCGGTTAGCCCCCATGCCGAACACCCAGCCCGGGCCGGACCAGCTCTCGTCCAATCGACGACGATATGCGATCTGTGGCGTCGCTTCTCCCTGCTCCCAGGCAAAGGCCACAAATTCGCCATCCAGATCCATGCCGAGTAGCAGATAGTACCACGCCTGCGGATCGGGGCTGAGCTGTCCGACCAACTCCCCCCAACGTTGAGGGTTGGCTCCCTCCCAGATACTCATCTCAAAGCGGGTGCTGCCATGAAATGCCCAGCGTCGATAATCTGGGGTGGCCCAATCACCTCGTTCGAAATGAAACTCGAATTGGGAGCCGACGCCGGGCTGAAACAACACCAGCACAGCATCCCCTTCCTTAAAGGTACGTACTGTCCCCCACCATGTTGCCCAGGGTTGATCTCCGGTCACGGCCAGTTTCTCATCAGCGACCGTCACGGCCGCATCGCTAAAATACCAGCGCGCCTCGTCAAGCTCGATCAGGCTGTCATGATCGTATACCCGTGGAGAGGTCATGACCCGGGACACGGCAGGGTCGAGGAATGCAGAGGTATTCCGTGTCGGCACAGAGGCGATTCTGGCGGTAGGGGGGGGCGCAGATGAAGGCGTAGTAGAAATAGAGATCCGCCCTCGCATCAAAGCGAGCACCATGGCGATAACGACCACGACCCCACTGCCCAGGACAAACCATAGCGCCGTCGGTGTGCGCCTTCTGACGTCTGGTTCGGCGGGATCTTTTTCAGACGAATCTGTCTCGTGCCCGCAATGGTCGCATATCGCAGCACCTGTGGCCGGCTCCCGGCCACAGGAAGGACAGTGCGTCATGGCAGCAACCTCCATCGGTGGCGGGCCATCCATGGGGCATCTCACCTGCACCAGGAGCACAACGTAATGACGGATCTCCCCGAGATCGCCTCGCACCGTCGAGCATCTCCATCGCAAACTCGATGGTGTGTGTATTATGCGGCTTCTTCTACAACAGGTCAACCTGTCGTTTGCAAAATCGGCGATTTCGAGTATAACCGTTCCAGATCATCCCCCCTGACAACTGCCTGCGTCGAGCCCAGATGAGGGTGAGAGCTTTTTCGCAGCCCTCTCTCAAAGCACACAACTGAACGTTAACGCCTTTGTTACCCAGGATATACCTTGCTCATGTATTATTGAAGAGGTACAGTCCCGATCTGTCGGGATCATCTCGGCATTGACCCACTCTGATCCGACCGACAAGCCCTTTCCACACATATTTTAGACAGGCAACGTCTCCCCACACTACCTGCCGAACCCGAAACGAATCCTCATCGCTCTCGGATCGTAACCCTCGACGTATCGACTTTACTCCTTATACGAACTGGCGACATGGCGCTGTATCGACACCGTGCCATGCCATTGCATGCCCCCGTCATGACAGATCACGTCACCCCCTATCTCTGAGCATCGCTCACCCGACGCCATACCGTTTCCTGCCGGGACAACTTGTGAGGAGAGTGTATCAGCATGTCCTTGCCCGGTGGGCACGAAGCAAGTGCCGCATTGCGACGGGTACAATTTTATATGCGGGGCCACTCGACAGGGGTGGGCCGTTATCTTTTAGAACAAACTTTCACCCTGATACTCGGTTGGATCCCCGGCATTGTCGGCATCGGGCTGCGCGCCCTGGCCTATCGATTCATCCTCAACCTGCGGGGATGGGCCGCCATCGAGAATCACGTGCGCCTGGCCCAACCAAAGAACATCACCCTTCATCACGGCACTTATCTGGACTATGGCGTCTATCTGCATGCCAGCCCGAACGGCATCGAAATCGGCGAAGGGACGTGCGTCATGCACCATGCCGTATTGCACGTCTACAACTTTCGCAAGCTGCCCCATGCGGGGATTCGGATAGGGCGCGACAGTCTGATCGGCGAATTCAACGTCATTCGTGGCCAGGGAGGCGTCACCATCGGCGATCGGGTATACACCTCGCCCATGGTACAGATCCTGGCCGTCAACCACGTGTTCGATGACCCCACCCGCCCGTTTGTCGAACAGGGCATCACAGCAGAGGGGATCGTCATTCAGGACGATGTATGGATCGGGGCGGGGGCGATAATCACCGACGGAGTACGTGTGGGACGGGGCGCCGTGGTAGCCGCCGGCGCCGTCGTCACGCGTGATGTGCCACCGCATACGATAGTGGCCGGAGTTCCGGCTCGAGTGATCAAGGTGATCGGCGAATCTGGAGATGAACCGATAGAGCAGACGATAGTGTATTACTGAGATTTGGGAGGATACATGACCACGCTTTCAGTGGTGATCCCGGCGATGAATGAAGAGGAAGGAATCGAACGGATCGTCCGCCGCGTGCTGGCCGTCAAGCCAGAGCTTATGGGGGTGGGCCTGGACGATCTGGAGCTGGTTGTGGTGGACGACGGCTCATGCGATCGCACCGCCGAAGTCGTCCGTCGCTTTCCCGAGGTTCACCTGGTGTGTCATCCGGTCAATCGCGGATATGGAGCCGCTCTCAAGACCGGATTCTGCGAGTCGTGCGGCGAATGGCTGGCCTTTCTCGATGCAGACGGCACCTATCCACCCGAGTCGCTCCCCCAACTGTACAAAGCCGCCGTCGAACATGATGCCGATATCGTCATCGGCACGCGTATGGCCGGCTCAGAATCGAGAATGCCGGCCACCCGATGGATAGGCAACAAGCTCTTCGCCGGCTTGCTCAGCCTCGTGGGCAATGCCCGCGTCACCGACTCGGCCAGCGGCATGCGCATTCTGCGCAAAGACATCCTGCGCCACCTTTACCCCCTGCCCGACGGGCTTCACTTTACGCCGGCGATGAGCACCCGAGCACTGCACGAACAGATCAAGATGATCGAGGTGCCCATTCCTTACGAAGAGCGGGTGGGCCGCTCCAAATTGAGTGTGCTGCGCGATGGGGGCCGCTTTTTTCACATCATCATGTGGACGGCGCTGAGCTACAATCCGGTGCGCATTCTGGGGATGCTGGGCCTGGGGAACCTGGCGCTGGCGGGGCTCATCGGCATCGCCCTGGTGATCGCCCGTATACAGGGGATCACGTCACTGAACCCGTGGGGGGTGCTGGGGGTGTTTGCCACACTGGTACTGGCCGTATCGGGAGTGAGCGTGTTCGCCCTGGGCGCCACGTTCAATTACCTCGTGTCGCTGTTTCACCGGCGCCCTGTGCGCCACGGATTGCTGGGCAGGCCACTGTTCAAAGCCGCGCTGGATTATCACTTTGGATGGATGGGCGTGCTGACAGCGGCGATTGGCGGCGCCATGGGACTGATCATCTTTACGCTGGGGCTCAACGGCTGGCCGGTAGACCGTCTGTGGCTCTATATGCTGGGCAGCGCGATGATGATCCTGGTGGGGTTGCAGCTGGCCATCTCGTGGCTGGTTATGCGTATTCTGGAGGACCTGAGCCGTCGTGAGACGCTGGCCAGCCTCGATCAGGCGGGAAACGGGAGCGTATGAGGGATGCGATGATGACGGGCAACCGAGAACGAGCACACCTCAACCGGGGAGTTCGTCCCATTCCCCCACCCGAAGCGCCGGCGTTTCCGGATATGGGGGATGCGCTGGCCCGCGTGCGCGGCCCGGAGCGGGAGAGCGGCGTGGATGTGATGCTGGTGAATCCCCCCGCCCCCGATGGGGGAATCTGGATCCGCTCGCAGCATCGTGTCGGCCGGCGCTCGCGCGAGGGGATGATCTGGCCGCAGGTATCGCTGGCTCAGATCGCGGCCATGCTTCATCCAGATTATACCGTCGAGGTGGTAGATGCTATCGCCACACGTATGGATTGGGGGCAGTTCGAGGCGCTGATACGTGAAAAGCGGCCGCGCTACTATATCACTCAGGTAACGGCCCCTACATTGCTTAACGACATGTACGGCACCTTTCTGGCCAAAACCATCGGGGCGCGCACCGTGGCCTTTGGCACACACGTGACTCCAATGCCGCGTGAGAGCATGAGAGATCATCCCACGCTGGATTTCGTGCTGCGCGGCGAACCCGAGCTGACCGTGCGCGAGTTGATCGATACGCTAGAGGAACGCCCGTCCCCCGGATGGGTCCGGGAGATATTCCGCGAGGCCGATGGCGATTGGGCGCCGGTCACCGGCGTCCAGGACATCAAAGGGCTGGTATGGCGACAGGGGGACGAGCTGATCATCAACGCCCATCGCCCGTTTATCGCCGACCTGGACAAGCTGCCCCTGCCTATGCATCGCCTGCTTCCGTTACGGGCCTATCGGATCCCCATGCTCAAAGGCCCCTACACCTTTGTCGTCACCAGTCGGGGTTGCCCGGCCCGCTGTCGATTCTGCATCAAGCATGTGAACTATCAGCAGACGGTGCGTGTGCGTTCACCGGAGAACATTATGCGCGAGCTGCGGCAGATCGTCGCCCTGGGCATCCGCAATATCCACATGTACGCCGATCTGTTCACCGTCAGTCGCGACCAGGTGATGGGGCTGTGCCGCATGATCATCGACGAAGGGCTCGATATCCGCTGGACCTGCAACAGCCGGGTGGATTATGTCGACGCCGAGATGCTGGATATGATGGCCCGGGCCGGATGCTGGCTCATCTCCTGGGGGATCGAATCGGGCAGTGAAAAAATCCTGAGGCACATCAACAAAGGGTACCCGATGGAGCAGGTCGAGAACGCCCTGCGGCAGGCGCGCCGGGCCGGGATCAAGAACTGGGGGTATTTTATCATCGGCCTGCCGGGTGAGACCGAGGCAACCATCCGACAGACGGTGGATCTGGCCAAACGGTTGCCGCTGGATCTGGCGCTGTTCCACATTGCCGCCCCCCATCCGGGCACCCCCTTCTTTATGGAGGTGATCGACAACGGCTGGTTCCGTCCCGGCACATCTTGGGAGGATGTAGACATGGATCGCTCAACCGTGCTGGATTATCCAAACCTCACGGCGGAGCAACTGGAGCAACATGCCCGACGGGCCTTTCGCGAATGGGCCCTGCGTCCGGGGCCGATTCTGAATTATCTGCGGGGCATTAACAGCCTGGACGCCGTGCGTTTGGCCGTCGGCATCGGCATAGAGCAGCTGAAATGGGTTCTGGGCAGACCGATTAACACACTGGCGGCGAATCCGCGCAGCGGGAATTCGATGCAATGACCGAAAGACAAGAGGCCACCCTTCAAGTGGTGGGCGCTGCATCGCGTCCCCGACAGGGCTGGCGACGGACACGGAGTATCGCACGGCTCGTCGTCGACATACTGGCGCTTGCCACCACAATGCTGTTGAGCGATATGATCGCAGAGGCAGAGATCCTGCAATCCCTCGTCCCCATCCTCACCCAGACGACACTCCCATCTCGCATCATCCTGCTGCCCATCATGGCTCTCTGGCTGTCGGTGTTTGCCGCGACGGGGCTGTATCGGGATGACCTCATCGCCGGGCGTGATGAGGTCGACCGTATCATCCACGCGACCACAATGAGCGTCATCGTGATACTGTTCGCCGGGCAGGTATATCCTGCGATGAGGATGAGCCAGAGCGGATTGTTACTCATCTGGCTGCTCGGCATGGGCGCCATCGCTCTGGGGCGCCATCTGCTGCGTCTGCTGGTCGGGAGGATCGGTTCGGCCGCTTCGGTTGCGGGGTTGGAACGGCGGGCTGTGCTGATAGGAGCCGATGAAGAAGGGCAGGCCATCGCCGAGCAGATCCGGACCGTACCCAATACCGGCCTGTGCCTCACAGGCATAGTGGATGACACACCGGGAGCTGAGGCAGGGGCCGGTTCCGGCCTGCGGATACCAGAGTCGGTCGAGGCGCTGAACGAGTTGATCGACGAGGAACGTATCACCGACGTGATCGTGACCGCCGAAGCGTTATCGCGCACATGGCTGCCCGATCTGTTCCGGGCTTGCATGCGGCGGGGTATCGCCCTGCACCTTTCGACAGGGCTATTTGACCTGATCTCGACGAATATACGAATGACACACCCCGCGAGGATACCGCTGCTCAGCCCGGAATGCACCCGCATCAGCGGCATGCACGCCATATTCAAGACCGCATTGGATTATTCGATCGCCCTGCTGGGGTTGACGCTGGCATCTCCGTTCCTTCTGATTATCGCGCTGCTCATCAAACTCGATTCACCGGGGCCGGTGTTCCACCGGCGTCGGGTTCTGGGCCTGCACGGCCATGAATTCGACGCATTCAAGTTCAGAACCATGGTTGTCAATGCCGACGAGTGGCTCAAACGGGATGCGGCATTGCGTCAGGCCTTTGAGCGAAACCACAAGATGAATAACGACCCCCGAATTACCCGGGTAGGGCACATATTGAGGCGCTCCAGCCTGGACGAGATCCCGCAGTTGATCAATGTGCTTCGTGGGGAGATGAGTATCGTGGGCCCGCGCATGATCACGCCGGAAGAACATGAGCGCTATGGAAAGTGGGGGACTAACCTGCTCACCGTCAAGCCCGGCATTACCGGACTGTGGCAGGTCAGCGGGCGCGCCGATCTGTCGTACGATGAGCGGGTGCGCCTGGACATGGCCTATATTCGCAACTGCTCCATATGGATGGATATACGATTACTGTTTCGCACAGTAGGCGCCGTGCTGCGCGGTGTCGGTGCATACTGAGCAATTACTGAGCATTCAGAATGCGAGCAAGAGGAGAGGAATGACGAGCGACACGCTACGAAAGTACCTGAGCGTCGTTCGACGATGGTGGTGGCTGTTAATTATCAGCACCATCATCCCGGCCGGCATCGCCCACTACCTGCTGGCCGGTGAACCCGAGATATACCGGGCCAAAGCGACCTTGATGGTCGGCACGACATTGCAAAGCGCCCATCCGGACCAAAGCACACTGAACATGAGCAACGCCCTCGCCCGCGCCTATGCCGAGATGGCCACCCGGCGCATCATCACCCAGGCCGTCATCGATCGTCTGGGGCTGCAAACTACACCCGAACGGCTGAGAGAGCAGATCGCGACCCTCGTTCGGCCCGAGGCGCAATTACTCGAGGTGATGGTGGTCGACATCGATGCCGAAGCCGCAGCGTTGATCGCTAACGCCATTACCGAAGAGCTGGTCAATCAAGCGCCGGACAATCGCCTGGACCCGCTGGAGCGTGAATTCAGCGAGACCCAGATGAGCGAGCTTCGCGAAAAGATCATCAAGGCGAACGAGGATCTGGAGCAGGAACGCAATCATCTGAGCGACCTCACCTCGGCGGCAGAGATCAGCGATGCGGAGCAGCGCATCGCGGCGTTGGAGCGCGTACAGGGAATGTACCAGTCCACCTATGCCTCTCTGCTGAACAGCATGATGATGAGCCATGCGCCCAATATCCTCACCATTATCGAGCCGGCTCGTCCTCCGATAACACCTGTCTCGCAGAAGCGAACGCTCAAAATGGGTATCGCCGGCCTGGCCGGTCTGGCGCTCTCGCTCAGCTCGGTGATGCTGATGGAATATTTCGACGATCGCATCCGCTGGGAAGGCTGGGGACAGGAGCCTATTCTGGGTCTGCCCGTGTATGGCGCCATACCCCAGATCCCCCGCACTGAAGAGCATCTGGTCGCCTGGGAGGAGCCCGAGTCATATCCGGCCGAGGCCATACGGGCGCTACGCACCAGCATCTATCTCGGGTTGGACTCGCGTCCTTCGCCCGTGTTGCTCATCGCCAGCCCTAACCCGCAGGATGGCAAAAGCCTGGTAGTCGCCAATCTGGCGGCGGCCATGGCCTCTCAAGGGCAGCGGGTGTTGCTCATCGATGCCGACCTTCGCGCTCCGCGACTGCAACGCTACTTTAGTATAGAGGCTCGGGGCGGATTGACAGAGCTGCTCATCGAAACCAAGACCGACCCGACCTCGGTCGTGCAAAAGACCCACATTCCCAACCTCGATCTGATCCCGGCCGGTGCAAGGCTGACCGACCCCACACTGTTATTAGGATCCTCCCGGTTCAAAGAGCTTCTGGAGCAGATCAAGACGGGATATGACCTGGTGTTGTTGGACGGGCCGGCGGTACTGGTCGTGCCCGATTCGCTGCTCCTTTCAGGAGTCGCCGACGAGGTGCTCCTCCTGGTCGATGCGCAGAGTACCAGTCAACGCGCCTCTCTGCGGGCCAGGAATCTACTGGTGGAGCAGGGCAAAGGCAATCTCAGCGGCATCATCCTGAATCGGGTCAAGCCGACGACACAGAGCTACTACTATGGCGCCGCCCAGAAGAAGCGCTAGGTGTGCGAATCGGAGCACAAGTCAGCGGTAGATGACGCGCCCGCCGGGAGGACGGAGGGATTGCGCATCACTGCCGTCGCAGCACGAAACTCGGCCTTTGTGCTGGGCGCACAGGTCCTGCTCAAAGTGCTGGCCTTTCTATTCAACATCTATGTCGTCCGCACACTGGGCGCCGCGCATTTTGGCCGGTACTCGACCGTCATGGCGTACATTACCATTCTGAGCATATTCAGTGATTTCGGCATGGCTCCCTATGCCATGCGCGAGATGTCGGAGGATCCCGAGCGTACCGCCCGGTTATTGCCCAATGTGATCGCCATGCGCGGCCTGTTGTCGCTGGCCATCATCGGCGTGGCTCCGCTGAGCGCCATAGGGATGGGACAGGAAGCCGACATGACGATGGGCATCTTGCTGGCCAGCATGGGATTATTGCTCTACGCCTTTCAGGGGCCGCTGGAGGGCGCGCTGACGGCGCGCGAGCGGTTGGACTATATCGCCGCCTATACGGTGGCAAACCAGATCCTGTTCTGGGTTACAGGGGTGTTTCTGCTCGTTCGAGGGTTTGGCTTTATCGGGCTGATTATCGCCTCCTGGGTGGGGGTGGCCACCTCTGCGTTGCTGTCGGCACGGGCTTTGTGTCGTCTGAATATCGGCAAGCTCAGGCTCGATATCCGCCAGTGGCCGAAACTCGTCCGCGCATCGGTGCCCTTTGGCGTATCCAGCCTGGCCGATGCCCTGGTACGACAGTTCGATACGGTGTTCATCTTTGTCATCCTGACGGATGCGGCCGCCGGCTGGTATAGCGTTTCGCACAACCTGATCTTGATCCTGCTTTTGCTGGCGCAGAGCATCAGCACGGCACTCTATCCTTCGTTAGTGCGGGGATACGCTCGCGATCGACAGATACTGGAGCAGATCGTGCCCAGGGCGATCAAATACCTTCTCGTCATCTGTCTACCCATCGCCCTGGGCAGCACAGTGCTGGCCGAGAGGATCATCATCACACTGTACGGGGCCGAATTTGCGCCCTCTATTCCGGTATTGCGTGTGGTCCTTTGGGCGTTGCCGGCCATGTTCGTGCTCGAGGTCGTGGTGCGTGTGGCACTGATGTTACATCTGGAACGCCGGGCGGCGACGATCGATCTGGTCAACGCCAGCATCACCGTCGCTTTGAACTTGATCCTCATCCCTGCGCTCGGAATCATGGGGGCGGCGCTGGCGTTCGTGCTGGGGCGAAGCATTCGCCTGGGGCAATATGTAGCGTTACTGGGGTTGCGGCGGCTTCTGGGTGAACGATGGATGTCGTTGATCCGTGTTATGGCGGCAGGGTTGCTGATGACGCTCATCATCTATCCCCTGCGGCAGAATCTGCCCGTGTCCATCGGGGTGGGCATTGCATCCTACGGGCTGTTGCTTCTTGTTCTCGGAGGAGTCGATCGTGCCGAAATAGCTTTGCTGACCCGGGCATTGTTGCAGCCGAGTCGGCAGAGCCCGACTCGGTGAAGCTGTCACATGCGCTATATGTACTGGAGGCAGCCCATGGTGCGCCGGCAGAGGTCGACCCCGGGCATAGAACCATCTCTCATCGAGATACGGAAAGCATAATCAATATCGCGCAATAGATGGGGGAGACAGGCGACGGGTTGGCACTTTGGACGTGCGAGCTTGTTCGAACGGAGAGAGACGGATGAATGTGTTGATTGCCGTACACCACTTTTTGCCACGCTACCATGGCGGTGCAGAGTGGCGTGCGTACCGCACGGCCCGAGAGCTGGCGCGTCGAGGGCAACAGATCCATCTACTGACGGTCGAGTCGATCGGTGAGGATCGAGACGAGTCCGAGGAACATACAAAGTATGACGGGCTCGATGTGCAGCGCCTGTATTACGACCTGGCGACCGCTCCCGAGCCATTTCGATGGAGTTACCGCAACCCGATCGTCTCCAGAGCAGCCCGGCGACTCATCGACAGGTTCGAGCCCGACGTGTTGCACCTCATCGGCGGATATATGATGAGCGGCAGCGTCGTCGAGGTTGCGCGAGAGGCCCGGGTGCCGGTGGTTCTCACCCTGACCGATTTCTGGTTCATGTGCCCCCGGATCACCATGGTCACCGCCGATGGGCAGCTCTGCGACTATCCCGATACCCCACACGAATGCGCCCTCTGTCTCCTGGCTCAACAACGCCGCTACCGATGGCCGGCCCGTCTCGCTCCCAAAGCCTGGCGTTGGGGGCAGGCTTTGCTGCAACAGATCGATGAGCGGCTTCAGCTCACCGCCGTCTCGCGCATGAATGCACTGATCAGAGAAAGGCGCCAGTATTTACGGCAGATTCTGGATGAGGTCGATATCGTCATCTCGCCCTCTCAATTTCTGCAGAGATTCTTCGCCGAGCGCGGTTATTGTGTTGAACAATCCCGCTTTATTCGCCAGGGGTTAGAGATCAATCACTGGGCCAACGCCGAATGGGAAGCCGATGATCGGCACCTACGCATTGGCTATATCGGGCAGATCGCCCCCCACAAGGGAGTCGACCTGCTATGTGATGCATTTCGCCGGTTGCGGGCCAACCATCGACACCCCACTCTGACGTTGTATGGAGACACGGGCAAGCACCCTCAATTTGTACGGCAGGTGACCCGGGAGGTCGATGGTCATGTGGACATTACGTTCGCCGGCACCTTCCCGAATCATCAGATCAAGACCATACATGCCGGGCTGGATGTGCTGGTCGTTCCTTCCACCTGGTATGAAAACAGCCCGACTGTCATCCTGGAGGCATTTGGCGCCGGCACGCCGGTAATCGCCTCGAACCTCGGAGGCATGGCCGAACTGGTGAAACATAACGAGAACGGATTGCTATTCGAGCCGGGTAATGTGGATGATCTGACGGCACAATTGCAGCGGATCCTCGATGATGACGCGCTGCTGGCCGAGCTCCGAGCGGGCATTCCTCGGGTCAAGACGATCGAGGAAGAGGTGGACGAGTTGCTCGCCATCTATGGCGCTGTGCAGAGGAGCCCCCTGCTGCCCGATGCAGTGCAGAAACAAGGCAGCGTCGTCACTCTACCCGGGGCCCTGTCACCGGCCAGAGGGTCCGGCAAGGGGAGCGGAGCGCGGCTATGAGTGGTCTGTTTGGCATACTGGATTATCGCAACAGAGCCGATATCCCGCACCTGCTACAGATCATGGCGCGGCGCATGACCCATCAGAGCTGGTATGTGGTCGAAACCGAATATGACGAATCGCGCGGCGCGGGCCTGGGCCGAATCGGGATCGGCCTCCTGAATCGTGAGGCGCAGCCCGTCTACAGCGCCGGCAAGAGCCTGTCTGTCTGGCTATGCGGCGAGTTCTACGGTACGGCCGATCTGCGCATCAAGCTAGAGAAGGAGCTCGGCGCGCCCGTGGGGGACGGTGATGGCGCGCTGGCCCTGGCGTTATACCGCTACGCAGGCGATGACATGGCCCGACATCTGGAGGGGGCCTTTATCCTCGCGGTGTGGGATCGGGCACTCGGTCGCCTGCTGGTCGCCAACGACCGTCACGGCCTTTACCCCCTCTACTATGCCCATTATGCCGGACGACTCGCTCTGGCTCCCGAGATGAAAGGGATCCTGTGCGACGCATCATTTCGCAAAGAGCTAAACCCGGTGGCCCTCGCCGAGTATATGCGCTTTCAATCGGTCCTGGGCGACAAAACATTCTTCGAAGGCATTCGGTTGTTCCCGCCGGCATCGACGCTTTCCTACGATATCGCGGCTGACGAGTTACGCATCCAACCCTACTGGAGTCCGGGCGAGATTCCCGAAAACCGATTGTCTTTCGACGAGGCGGTGGAAGAGGCCGGCCGATTGTTCCGCCGGGCTGTAAACCGCCTGGCGGCGGGGCCGCTGCGCCCCGGTGTATACCTGAGCGGAGGGCTGGATTCACGCGCCATTCTGGGCGTCATTGAACCCGCCCATTATCCGGTCGCCACTCTAACCTACGGCAAGCGCGGATGTCGCGATGTCGTCTATGCGGAACGCATCGCCCGAAAAGCAGGAAGCGATCACCATTGGGCCGATCTGCCGGACGGGCGATGGGTTCTCGAGCATGTCGACCTGCACATGGCCCTGACCGAGGGATCTCATAGCTGGATCCACGCCCACGGCATCAGCACTCTGAAGCAGGCGCGCGAACTGATGGATGTCAATCTCTCGGGATGGGATGGCGGCACCATCATGGGCGATGAAGACACCACCGCAGCGTTGCTCTGCCGGGCGGTAAGCGAGCAAGCCCTTGCTACGCAACTGTTCTTTCTCTTCAATCAAAAGTATACCTGGCCGTCGCTTACCGAGGCAGAAGAGTATCTCCTGTACACCGATGCGATACGGCCGACGCTCCTGGGGCTGGCGTTCGAATCGTTCCGCGCCGAGCTGGCGCCATACCTGGATTATCGCCCCGATGTGCGAGTCGCGCACTTTTATATACACAACCACTGCAGGCGCATGACCCAGGCGATGATTACGGTGGCCCGCTCACACATCGAAGCCCGATTCCCCTTCTTTGACTATCAGCTGTTCGATTTCCTCCATTCATTGCCCGCCTTGATACGAGGCCATCGTCGGCTGTATCGCGCCATGCTTCAGCGAGAGTGCCCCCGGCTGATGAACATCCCGTACGATCACGATGAGATGCTGCCGACCACTCGCCCGCTGATACGTGGAGTGCACGGCGCGGTGGTGCGCATCAAACGGCGGGTCAATCGCCATGTGCGACCGATATTCGCCCGGCGCCCCACCCTCTATGCCGACTATGAAGCGTATCTGCGCGGTGAACTGCGCTCGTGGGCCGAAGGGATTCTATTCGACCGACGCACCGCGGAACGGGGAATCTTTGATCCGGCTTTTTTGCGCACCTTGATGGATCGGCATCTGTCGGGGTTGGAAGAATGGATCATCGGCAAGATCGCACCGATCATGACCTATGAAATGATGCTGAGGGCACTTTATGACAAAGGGGGAGAGGATCCCTCTATGACGCTTCGCCCCATGTCCGAAAGCATGTTGAGCACATTGCCCGAATGATGGATTCGCAGATCGGCGGGAGAAGCAGAGGCTCGCCGAAAAGAGCAGGCGCTGGAGCAGGGAATGATTAATCGATTGGTCGCCAAGCTGGTCGCCGAAAGCGCTGAAAGGTTGAAACAGACGGTGGGGCCGGACAGACGGTTCATGGTCGTGGGATGGACCCGCCATCATCTGAACCCGGATCTGAGCCGATGGTTCGCCGAAAACGACATCCACTATTCTGTGTGGGAATACAGCCCGCGGGGGACGCTATTTCTGATTCACTCGCATCCTGATGCGGCATCTACCCGCGATGCCATGCTGGTCAAAATGGGCGTTGCCCATGATGAAGAGATGCGGCCGCTGAATGCACGGCAGCTACTGGATCAAAACCTGGTCGCGCCCACCGGAACGCCGCAAGGGAGCATCGCGGGAGGAGCATTGACCCTGTGCGTGAGTCAGCACGAACCGCTCTTCTCTATCTATCAGAGCCTGACGACGACTTCGCAGGCCTATTTCTGGCAGAGCGATGACTGGATTCTGTGCAGCGACACGTTGCGCTATCTGGCAGCCATGGTGCCCTCTCTGGAGCCAGAGCCCGATGCCGTACCGCATCACCTGCTATATCGAACCGTGCCCGGAGCCATGACGTATATCCGAGACATTTACAAACTACCCGGCGGGCACGTCGCCACCTGCCATGCCGGTACGTGGTCTGTGCGTCAGGTTGAGCGATTGGATGACTGGCGCCCCAAATCTGTTCTGCGGCGTATCAGGCCGGGTGATATCGATGCGTTCGAGAGATTGGCAGAGCGCGTGGTGAGCGTCTATGTCGCGCAGGCGGGAGCGCCTCACCGTCTGAACGTGCTTCTATCGGGCGGGGTAGACTCGACGCTGCTGGCCAGCCTGGTACGCTCGAACCTGCACCCATGGGACAGGCTTTGTACGACCGGCTACGCCATCCGTGTGCCCGGCTTTGTTCAGGAAATGCATTATGCACGCCAGGCCAGTCGCCAGATCGAGACCCATCACGAGTTTCATGACATCACGGCCGAGAATTATGTCGACTGGCTGGATCGATTCACCCGCTTGACGGCACAACCGACGGATAACGAACAAGATCCATGCTACCTGGCTCTGGCGCAAAAGCTGGCCGGCCACTGCGACGCCGATTGGTTCCTCTCCGGGTCGGCATCTGACACGCTTCTCGGCAATGAGAACGCCCGTCGCCTGCTGCAGGTCGAGCGGTTACAGAATATCCCGGGTATGGGCATCTCTCTGGACGCCGTCAGCCGGATGATCAGATCTCTGTGGCCCCATAAAGCACACGGCATGGCCGAGGCATCGCGGATTCTGGGGCAGCTTGATGATATGCTGGCGCCCGTCTCGCCGCTCAGCCGGCAGGGAATGTTCTCCGATCTACAGGTTGTACTGCGGTGCTTTGGTGATGTGGCGATTCGCCGGGTCATGGAGTACCGTCTCGATACACTGGCCGGATACGGCGGCGTCACCCCCAGCCTGACCGAAACGGTACATATGGCCGAGCTGATGCATGACGTACACGATGAAGAGGCCGCCCTGGTTCAGGCGTTCAGGGCGTGGGGAATCGAGATCGCAACGCCTTATCTGGACAGCGCCTATGTATGCGCCGTGCTAAAGCTCGATCCCCGGGTGCGCTACTGTATCGATAAGCAGACCAAGTGGCTGCCCAAGCAGATACTCGCGCGGCGCCATGGGAGAGCTTTTACCGAGCGCCCCAAGCTCTCGGGCGGATTCGACCACGAGCTATTCGACTGGATGCGTAACGGCGTATTACGCGACATGGTGCAGGATATGGAGCGCCCGGCCTGGATGAGCGCTGCCGACTGGCAACAACAACGTGCCCGACCGGGGTGGCTTACCTGGAACCTGTTGACGATGGATCTTTTCCGCCAACACCTGTCGAGTCTCCGGCCCGTGCGTGAGGAGATCCTGCCTCCGCAACCAGAATATCGGCAGGTGGTGGGAGGCTAGGCGTGGATAAGCGGACGGCAGACGACACGCAGCACCGGCAAGGCACCGGGCGCATCATCCTCAAGAATGCGATTTCGCTCACTATGGCCGAGATCGCCATCAAGGTACTGACATTCGCATTCAACGTATATGTTGTGCGGCGACTCGGTGACGATCGGTTCGGTCAGTACTCGATCGTGCTGGCCTTCACCGGGCTATTCTCCATCCTCCTCGAACTGGGCATGACCCAGTACGTCATGCGCGAGATCGCGCGCGACCGTAGCAGGGCCCAGGCTCTGCTATGGAATTTGGTGGTCATGCGGCTCATCCTGGCAGTCGTCGGCATTGTCGGGATGACCTGGGGGGCCACCATTGCAGGATACGCGCCCGTCCTGGTGCTGGGTGTCCTGATACACAGTTGCAGCTATCTGTTATCGGCCTTTCACGCGCCGTTGATAGCGGTCATATCGGCCAATGAACGGCTGGATTATGTGGCCGGGTTGAGCATCCTGGGGCGAATGGTATTCGTCGTGGCCGGTGGGGCGCTCTTGTTGAGTGGAGCCAGTTTCATCGCCCTCATCGTGGCCAACCTGCTGGGCCTGCCTTTGCAGATCGCCCTGGCGATCCGATTGATTCGCCGACAGCGCATGGCCGATCTGGCATTTCACATCGATCCGCGAGCATGGCTATCCATCGTTCGTGGCGGCCTGCCCTTTGGCTTTATCTCACTGATGTTGACGATCTCGTTCAGCATCAGCACAGTGGTGCTTTCCATGCACCACGCGGAAAACGTGGTGGGCTGGTACAACGTGGCCTATCACTTGATGGGCTCGCTCATGTTCTTCACCGGCGGGTTCAATGAAGCCATCGTCCCTTCTCTCTCCCGCACCTATGTCAGCGAGCCGCGACAGGTCGAGCAGTGGTACCATCGTTCCGTCAGGCTCATCGTGGTGACATCGCTGCCTATGGCGACAGGGGGCATGTTGCTGGCCGTGCCGATCATCCGCCTTTTGTACGGGGAGACGTTCATGCCTTCGGCGGCGGCGTTCGCCATACTGATATGGGATATGCCGCTCCTGATGTTCTGTAGCTTTTGCGGCAACATGACCACTGTGATCGGCCAGGAACGGGCAGCGGGACGAGTATATGCCGTCAATGCGGCGGTAAATGTGCTGCTCGACCTGTACGCCATCCCGCGTTATGGGATCCTGGGGGCAGCCGTCGTCACGGTGCTTACCGATCTGGTGGGCACGATCCAGTTTCATCTGTTGCTCGGCCGCCGCCTGAATCTACCCGATATGCGCCCGGTGATCGGGCGGGTGGTTCTGGCAACCGGCGTCATGGGGACGGTGGTGGCGCTCGCCGGGGGGGTGCATCTATTCATCCGCATCGGCCTGGGGGTGATGACGTATCTGATCATGGCCCCTGCGCTGCATCTGCTGGATGACGTCGAGCGCGCGCTGCTGGCGCGAGGCGCCAGAAGACTCGCACGACTCTTTCGCCTGCACGTGGCAGAGGAGACGGTATGAACGGCACAGATTGGCCACGAGTCGGCATCGTCATTCTGAACTGGAACGGGCTGGAAGACACGCTGGCCTGCCTGGAATCGCTGGCGCAAGCCGATTATCCGGCGCCGGATATCGTCATAGTCGATAACGGCTCTACCGATGATTCGCCCACAATCATTCGCCGCCGTTACCCCAACACAACCGTCCTGGAGATGCATCGCAACCTGGGCTTTACCGGCGGCAATAACACGGGATTGCGGTACCTGCTGGAGCGAGGGGTCGAGTGGGCGCTCCTGCTGAACAACGACACCGAGGTCGCGCCGGACATGCTGCGGATGCTGGTTCATGCCGCCGGAGCCGAAGAATCGATAGGCATCGCCGGCCCCACGATCTATTTCTATGACGCCCCCGATACGATCTGGTCGGCCGGGGGGCGGTTCGACCGACGAACCGGAGAAACCCACATGCTGGGGCTGGGTCGCCGCGACGGGGGCCAATCGGATACCGACCGACCGCGGGATGTTGATTTCGTCACCGGCTGCGCCTTGCTGATCAAGCGCGACGTGCTGGAGCAGGTGGGCCTGCTGGATGATCGCTTTTACCTTTATTATGAAGAGGCAGAATGGTGTGCGCGTGTGCGCCGTGCCGGATATCGCATCATCCATGTGCCCGAGGCACGTATGTGGCACAAGATTCCCCTGGATGGACGGACCTCATCGCCCATGGTGCACTATTACATGACGCGCAATCGCTTTCTTTTTCTCCGTCTCACCGGAGCGCGGCCGGGCGCCTGGCTGAGGACGTTGTTCGGCAACGTTCGAACACTGGCCAGCTGGACGATCAAACCGCGCTGGCGCACGAGGTGGGCGCATCGTGACGCCATGTTACAGGCTATTGGGGATGCAATATTTGGCCGGTGGGGTGAGAGGATCGCGGCCAGATAGAGCGCATGGATAATAAGAGGAGATAGTGAAAGCTCTCACCATCGTTGATTGGCCCGAGAATGGTGAATGGATATGGGGCGCCCTCCCTGAGCATAACGATCGATACGATATCGTCACTCTGCAAGGTGTACAGGCGCCACACACGCGAATTGAAAAGTTAACCATTTATCCCCTTCGATACATCCTCGCCGGGCTACGCGTGCTCCCCATGCTCAAACATCACCATGTGGTTTTTTCCTGGGAAGTTAAATGCGGGCTGATGGTTGCCCTGTATCAGCGGCTGTTTTTCCATAAACGGCCGGCTCATGTGATCGTAGGATTGATCGTCAAAGGAGCCGTCTTGCAGCATCATCGATTGGCGCGATGGCTGCTCTCATCGGTGGCCGGTGTTGTGTGCTTTACACGGCGCGAGGCCAAGTTGTGTCGAGAGCTCCTGGCGTTACCCGAGGAACGAATTCATTTCTGTCACCTGGTGTGGGACGTATCAGAGGATGAGGACGTCTCGCCTGATGAGTGGGACGAAAGCGATTATGTGCTGAGCGTGGGCAGTTCGAGCCGTGATTACCAGACGTTTCTAAAAGCCGCTGCACAGGTAGATGCCCGGTTCATTCTGGTCGCCCATCCCTATAACCTGACGGGTCTGCAAGTGCCGCCCAACGTCCAGGTGCGTTACGACCTGCCCTCGGCAGAGGTAACCTATCTGTTGCGCGGAGCCCGCCTGGTCGTACTGCCCCTGCTGGATGGTGACTATTCAGCCGGGCAGACGGTACTGATTCGCGCCATGTCGGCCGCACGCGCGGTCGTTGTGACGCGTTCTATCGGCGTATTGGATTATGTTCGTGATGGGGAGACAGGGATATTCGTCCAACCTCGAGACGCCGATGATATGGCTGCTACCATACAGCGACTGTTGCGTTCGCCGGAAGAGACGCGACGCATCGGCGCCAACGCCCGTCGTGAAGCGGTGGCACGGTACGGCTTTGCCGCACTGGCCCGATATCTCTGCGATCTGGCCCATACGCTGTCGAACGAGCCGGATACATCGGTTCGCTCGAGTGTCCGCATAGAAAAGAGTCGCCGATGAAGATTCTTTTTCTCTCCTCCTGGTTTCCTTATCCGCCGGACAACGGAGCGCGCATTCGTGTCTACAACCTGATCCGGCACCTGGCAGCGCGCCATCGCATCACATTGCTCTCCTTCGTCCATGATGGTCAAACAACCCGGGATGTAAAAGAGTTGGCGTCGTTATGTGAGACGATCGAGGTCGTTCCGGCTCGCGAATTCAGACGCACCAGCCTCAAGGCGCTGGCGGGATTTGTCTCGTCCAGGCCGCGCTGGCTGGTGGATGTGCACAGCGCCGAAATGGAGCGACTGGTCCGCAGAGCGCAGAGCGCTGCAGCAACCGGCCCGGGATATGATGTGGTCATCGCCTCGGGCATCAAGATGGCGCCATACCTCTCGCTGCTCGACGACACCCCCAGGGTATTGGAAGAGATCGAAACTACCATATTGCTGGATGAGCTCGCTCACCCTGCGGGGAGAATTCAGCATTTGCGCGCTCATCTCCGCTGGACCAAGTTCTCCCGATACATACGCAGTCTGCTGCGAGAAAATGTCGATGGATGCACGGTAGTATCTGCACCGGAACGGGCGAATCTGGCACGAATCGTTCCCGATTTTCGTCCGATCGCCGTGGTGCCGAACGGCGTCGATATGGCCTATTATCGAGGCTTTTTCGGGCAGCCCGTGCCCGATACGTTGATCTTTAACGGCGCCCTGACCTATTCGGCCAACTATGACGCCATTGCATATTTCCTGGAGAAAATCTGGCCGAGGGTGCGGGCACAGCGTCCGCAGGCACGCATGGCCATCACCGGTCGCACCCGTGGGGTCGCGCTGGATCGACTGCCGCCCGACGATGGGGTGATCTATACCGGCTATTTGCCCGACATCCGCCCGTGTGTGGCGCAGAGCCGGGTCTGTGTGGTGCCGCTGCGCATCGGAGGGGGCACCCGACTCAAGATTCTGGAAGCCATGGCTCTGGGCACGCCGGTCATCTCGACCTCGAAAGGAGCAGAGGGGCTGGATGTAACCGACGGCAAAGACATTCTGCTGGCCGATACGCCCGGGGCGTTTGCCGATGGAGTGATCCGCTTATTGACGGATGATGCACTATGTGCCCGGCTGGCCGAAAATGGACGCCGACTGGTAGAAAGCCGTTACGATTGGGCATCGATCGGTCAGGAGATGGAGCAATTGATCCGGGATGTCGTCAAAAAAGCAAGGAGTGCATAAGCCGTGGCGGGCAAGATCGAGACGCTGAGGCACAGATTGTCTCACGCCGGCCCACGGCTCCGGCAAGGGATTATCCTGGCGGGGTTGATGCTGGCATTGCCGGTCGTCGGCATGCTGATCGCCTCACGGGTGAGCCTCAATTTCGTGCTGCCGGTCATTCTGGCCCCGATCCTGTTCGGGATAGCGGCCAACAGGCTTCAGTGGTCCGTCGTCGGCATCTTTTTCACCGCCGCATTTGTCCGCTTTACCCTGCCCAGCGGGACGCACAGCCGCATCGTCGCGAGTCTGTTGTTTACGGCGCTACTGGTGGTGATCTGGGTCAGTCGTATGATGCTGGCAGGCCGCGTACAACTGAGATCGTCACCGGCCCACAAGCCTCTGATCGCTTTTATCCTCGTGTCGATCATCTCCTATATCTGGGGCATCGCCTTTCGAGACCCGCTTCTCACCGTGTGGGATACCTGGGGCTTTGTTCAATTGGGCGCGCTGGCCGTCATGGTGCTGCTGCCCTGTGCCTTTTTGCTGGCCTCGGAATGGTTGGGCGATCTGCGCCTGCTACGCTGGCTGGTCAGGCTGACCCTGCTCGTAGGGGGGCTCACTCTGCTCGATCAGTATACCTCGCTGCCCCTGGGGTGGGTGCAGTCGCGGCCGCTATTCCCGTTATGGTTCGCCAGCCTCGGACTTGGCCAGGCGCTTTACAACCGGCAACTGTCGAACAGCCACCGGGCGGTGATTCTGGGGTTGGTGAGCGCCTGGACCCTCTACACGCTCTCTGAATGGCTCGGCTGGGTCTCTGCCTGGTTGCCCACCTTTTTGGCCATGGGCTATATCGCGCTGAGGCGCTCACGGCTGTTCTTCGCTCTATTGATTGTGCTGGCCCTGATTTTTGTCATGCTCAACTGGACCGAAGTGACCATGCTTTATCACGAACAGCGGATCGAAAGCGGCGAAACACGAGTCGATGCCTGGATAAACAGTATGCAGGTGTTACGCGGCCATTTCATCTTTGGCGTAGGCCCCGCGGGGTATGCCGCCTATTACATGTACTACTATCCCGAAGAGGCCATGGCCACACACAACAACTATCTGGACATCCTGCTCCAGGCCGGAGTGGTGGGCCTGGCGGTTTTCGCCCTGTTTCTGGGCGCCCTGGGATATATCGCCATCGATCTGCTGCACCGCATCCGCGGGCGCGGAGACTTTATCGAGGCGTTCGGCACCGGTGCCGCAGGCGGGCTGTTAGGCACGGTGGTCGCCATGGGGTTAGGCGACTGGGTGATCCCCTTTGTATACACACAGACCATCGAGGGGTACGACTATGCCGTATACACCTGGCTGTTCCTGGGCGCTATGGCGGCTCTGCATCGGATGATTACTAAAGGAGAAATCGAGATAGAGAAAATGAAGGAATGGGTAGGGATAGATTGATGAGCGACGTATCGGTGATCATAGTGAATTGGAACACGCGCGACCTGCTGGAGCAATGCCTGGCATCGGTATACGAGACGGCCGCCGATATGTGCCATGAGGTGATCGTGGTCGATAACGCATCGACCGACGGCAGCGTGGAGATGATCCGCCGCCGGTTCCCCGATGTGCAGATCGTGCAAAATCATGAGAACGTGGGCTTTGCGCGGGCTAACAATCAGGCCGCGCAGGTGGCCACCGGCAGATACCTTTTGCTGCTGAACAGCGACGCCCGGCTGTGTCCCGGAGCATTGGGGGCATTGCGTTCGGTCTTGAGAGATCGCCCTTGTGCCGGCATCGTCGGCGCGCGCCTCCTTCATGCAGACGGCGCCTTTCAAGCAGGGCACAGCGATTTCCCCGGGCTGGTGCAGGATGCCCTGATCCTCTCCGGGCTGGGGCGTGCCCTGTACGGGAGATGGTATCCCAGTCACGGGCCGGGAGTGGAGCAGGGGTCCCGGTCGGTCGATTCCGTCGAGGGAGCCTGCATGCTCATTCATCGTGACGCCTTTGCGTCGGTCGGTGGTTTCGACGAGGGCTATTTCATGTACGCCGAAGAGGTCGATCTCTGCTATCGGATGCGCCCGGCGGGATGGGAGGTGTGGTATCAGCCCAAGGCGGAGGTGATCCATTACGGCGGAGGGAGCAGCCGCAGCCGCCCCACCGCCCGCGAGGCCGATCTGTATACCAGCCGCGTGCGATTCTATCGCACACACTATGGCCCGACCAGAGCCCTCGCACTACAGGCCATGATCTATAGTTTTACGGCGACCAAACGGCTGTTTCACGGCGCAGTGCGCGCGATAAGCGGCGGTCGCCGGGGACGACAGGTTGTCGCGCTGGGCGACTTGAGAGCGCGTTTCCGAAGCGTTATGAGGGGGCCCGTGTGAATATCCTGTTTCTGACCCAGGTATTGCCCTATCCGCCGGATAGCGGCCCCAAGATCAAGACGTGGAACGTACTGCGCTTCCTGGCGCAAAAACACGATATCACGCTGGTCTCGTTTGTGCGCGGCGATCAGCAGGAGGATGAGGCTCAACTGGCGCGCTACTGTCGGGCTGTGTACACGGTGCCGATCGAGCGAACCATACTGAACGACGGTCGGGCGGTGCTGTATAGCCTGGTCAGTGGAATACCCTGGATGATGGCGCGGGATGATCGTCGGGCGATGCGGCGATTGGTGGAGCGGGTAGCGGCCGATACAGCCTTTGATATCGTCCACGCCGACCAGCTCAATATGGCACAGTACGCGGCTCGCCTTAATGCGCCCAAAGTGCTGGATGAGCACAACGCCCTGTGGCTCCTCTATCGCCGGTTGGCCTCACGGATAAAGCCCGGGGTTCGACGTTGGATGCTGGAGCGCGACTGGCGCCTGCTCAAGCGGTACGAGGGGCGCATTGTGCGCGAGTTCGATGCCGTGCTGGCCGTAAGTGACGAGGATCGCGCGGCGCTACAAGAGGCGACGGGCGTCGCCCGCCCTATCACCGTCATCCCCATCGCGATAGATACCGATCAGGTATCCGTCGTCGAACGTCGAGCGGGAGCGAATCACCTGCTGCATATGGGTACCATGTACTGGCCTCCCAACATCGACGGAGTGACCTGGTTCATCGAGGAGATATACCCGCTCATCCGACGACACCGGCCCGATGTCGTGCTCGATGTGGTCGGGTCGCGGCCGCCGCCCCACCTGGTCCGCCTGGGTGAGCAGGATGCCGGGATCTGTGTGCCGGGTTATGTGGCCGACCCGACACCCTACCTGGAACAGGCCGCCGCCTTTCTGGTGCCGCTGCGCGCCGGTGGGGGGATGCGCGTCAAGATATTGAACGCGCTGGCACAGGGATTGCCCATCGTCTCGACCACGCTGGGAGCCGAGGGGATTGCCGTTACACCGGGCAAAAATATCCTTCTGGCCGATACGCCGAAAGAGTTTGCCGATGCCGTGCTCAGGTTGTTACACGATCCGGCACTGGCAGGGCGTCTGGGGGCCGCCGGCCGACGGCTCGCCGAGGAACAGTACGACTACCGGGTAACCTGCTCTCCTCTGGAGGACGTGTACGTCACGCTACACGGGGAGAGAGGCAAAACCGGCCGGGGCGTTGCTTTAGCTATTGCAGGATCGGGGTATCGTGGAGGACGAGATGTTGATTGCACGTGCACCTGTTCGAATCAGTCTGGCGGGAGGAGGAACTGACCTTCCTGTTTATTACGAGCGTTACGGCGGATGCGTTCTAAATACCACCATCGACAAATATTTCTACATATTCCTCAACGTCAACCAGGATGACACCATCCAGATCACATCGTCGGATTATCGCACCTTCTACCGGCACGATGGTAGTGGCCCTCCGCTATGGGAAGGCGATCTGGCGCTCCCCCGTGCGATTCTGAATCATTTCGGTATCTCTCGCGGCGTGACCATGTTTCTCGCCTCCGAGATTCCCCCGGGCACCGGGCTTGGCTCATCCAGCGCGGTTGCGGTGGCCGTGGTCAAGGCGGTAGCGACCGCGTGCGGATTGCACCTTTCGCGGCAAGAGATCGCCGAGCTGGCCTGCTACATCGAGATCGAAAAGCTGGGCATGCCTATCGGTCGGCAGGATCAATACGCATCGGCGTTCGGCGGGCTCAATTTCGTCACCTTTACGTCCGAGGGCGTCATGGTAGAGCCCATCAGGCTGGCGCCCCATCAGCTCGCCGAGTTGGAGAAACGCCTGATGCTCTTTTATACCGGAGCCTCGCGTCACTCGTCGATGATCCTGGGTGAGCAGCGTCGGGCCAGTGACCGCCGTGATGCCCGAGTGATCGCCGCGCTAGATCGTGTCAAGGAGATGGCCTATGTCCTGAGAGACAGTCTGGAGCGTGGCGATATCGCCGCCATGGGGCACCTGTTGCACGAGAACTGGCAAGAGAAGAAAAAGTTCGCCTCGAACGTCAGCAACCCCAAGATCGATCGCTGGTATGACCTGGCGCGAGATCATGGTGCGCTGGGCGGCAAGATTACCGGGGCAGGTGGAGGCGGCTTTCTGTTACTGTATTGCGAGCCGGAGCATCAAGCAGATGTCACCCGTGCGCTGGAACAGCAAGACCTGCAGCGTATGGACTTTCGCTTTGACTATGGCGGGGCACGAGTGCTCATGAACACATCGCTTCGGCTTGGTGTGGAGGAGATTCTGTGAGCAAACGGGAGCGGGTGATACTCATCGTCTCGCTGGTCGTCCTGGATGCGCTGGCGATTCTGGCGGCGCTATCCTCTGCGTACCATCTGCGGATCGGTAGCGGCTGGCTGCCCTATCATGCATCGGCCGATCCGCACGCATATACCCAGATGTTCACCATGGCCGTGCCCATCTGGATCGGCGTCTGCGCGGCGATGGGATTGTACAACACTCAATGGTTACTGGGTGGCCCTGAAGAATATGCCCGCGTGGCCAAGGCAAGCACGGCAGGCATCATCGTCCTCGTGCTGGTGAACTTTTCCATGCGCGATCTGGAGCTCTCTCGCGGTCTGCTAGTGCTGGCCTGGGGACTCGCGATCCTGTTCATGGTGGTCGTTCGTTTTTCCTTCCGGCGGGTGATCTACTGGCTGCGCACGCGCGGCCTCTTTAACTCGCGTGTCCTCATCGTCGGAGTCAGTCAACATACCCAAAACGTGGCCCGGCAACTGGAGAGCACAACACATACCGGGATGCGCGTCCTGGGGTTCGTCGATGACTATTTGCCCGTCGGAACCACTGTGATGGATACACAAAAGGTGCTGGGCACCCCCGCCGACCTCAAACGATTGATCCATGAGCATGACGTTCGGGAGATCATCATCTTCCCGGAAACGCTCTCCTGGGAGAGCTTTCAGGAGACAATCCGCGAGGTGAGTGCCGGACTGAACGGGACCGAGATCAAACTATCGCCCGGCTTTTACGAGATCCTGACCACCGAGGTCAAGGTCAGTCACAAATCCCTCATCCCGCTGTTCACGCTGGAAGGGGTACGCATCACCGACCTCGATGCGCTGCTCAAGATCGCACTGGACTATACCCTGGGGATCGCTCTCCTGATCGTCCTGGCGCCATTCATGGGCATGATCGCCCTGCTCATCGCGCTGATAGACGGTCGCCCGATATTGGAGCGGCAGGAGGTCCTGGGGCTACGCGGCAAGCGCTTTGGCAGCCTGCGGTTTCGCACCGGCCTGACCGGGCAGCTACGGCGCAGCTTTGGACAGACGCTGCCCGATGATCTGGCCTCTCTGGGGGCCTCATCGCGCCTGGGCGAGTTTCTGTTCCGCACAAGGCTGGACAAGCTCCCCCAATTGCTGGATGTGCTGCGTGGACGCATGAGCCTGGTCGGGCCGCGGCCCGTGCCCGCCGGCACCGAAGAGCGGTTTGGCGTGTGGCTATCCAATCTACTCACCGTCAAGCCCGGTATCACCGGGCCGTGGGCGCTGGGACACCTGCCCACACTGGAGGACGAGGTTCGGCTGGATCTCTACTATATCCGTTACTGGACCATATGGTTCGATCTGCAGGTCCTGTTTCAGACGGCCATCTATAGCCTGCGTTATCGATCTCCGGCTCAGGGCGTGGCCCCCCGAGGGTGGGAGACGGGCACCGATCCGGCCATGGCCATTATGTGGCGCATGGGAAGCCTCTCCGGCGCGAAACAACCCGGCTTTACACCTGAATACACCGAAGCATCATCTGGCAAGGCCAGAGCCTTTCGCGCTGTCGAGGCCATCAAGATAAACAATCCGGCTGAGCCCCCCCGAGACCGGGAGCGACTCAGACCGACCCATCACTCGTTACGTGAGAGTGGATCATAATGGAACAAACGAAACCCACCGCGCCCGATACGGGCACACGCGATAGAAGGATATGCTGGCTTCTCTTTCTGGCGCTGCTGACATGCTACGCTTATTTTCCGCCGCGCTGGGGCGATTGGAACCAGAACTCGCGCCTGAGCCTGGTCATGGCCATGGTAGACCGGGGAACGCTGCATATCGAGGGCTATTATGACGGTGTGCTCCAGACGGGCGATTACGCCCTGTACAACGGGCGAGTCTACAGCACCAAGCCCCCGGGGACGGCGTTCCTGGGCGTGCCCGTATACTGGGGGCTGAGTCGAGTGCTGGACAGCCGACCTCTGGCAACCGTTATCGAGCGAATACAGCGTAGCGAAACGCTGGCCCGCACATTGCGTGAGGACGGCTCTGGCTTGCCAGACGGCAAGGTGCGTGCCGCGCTGGCGCTTTACCTGGTCACGTTGATCACCGTGTCGGCGCCTTCGGCGCTGTTGGGTGTGTTGCTCTACCGCTTTACCGGGCACCTGGTGCCAGAGCCCGCCCCGCGAATATGGGCCGTGCTGTTATACGGGCTCGGAACCGGCGCGTTCCCCTACTCCGGAGCGTTCTACAGCCATCAGATAGTGGCCGTCATGCTCTTTGCGGCGTTCGCACTGGCGCATCGTATCGCCATGGACCGTCAACGCCCGGCGGCTGCGCTCGGGGTGGGGATGCTGTTGGGCTATGCCGTCATCACCGAGCATCCTGCCGCGTTGATTGCCGCGCCCCTGTTCGTCTATCTGGCCGTAAAGCAACCCGATCGGCGGCAGATCGGCCTGACGTTGCTGGGCGGCATGTTACCCGGCGCGCTCTGGGTGGCTTACAATCTGGTTATTTTTGGACGCCCTATCGCCTTTGCCTACGAGCACGAGCCGCTCTTTCGGGATGTCAACACCACGGGCTTTTTCAGTCTGACCTATCCCCAGGCCGATGCGCTATGGGGCATCACCTTTAGCTCGTATCGCGGATTGTTCTTTCTCTCGCCCGCGTTACTCGCCGCGATCCCGGGCATGGTCGCGCTGGCCCGCCGCCGTGCCTGGCGTGCCGAGTTCTGGGTATGCCTTTGGGCGTCGGTCGCCTTTGTGCTGTTCAACGGTTCCTCGGTCATGTGGCAGGGCGGGCATGCCATAGGTCCTCGCTATCTGGTGCCCATGCTCCCCTTTATGGTGCCTCCACTGGCTCTGGCTGCGTCCCGGTGGGGACGGCTCACCTGGGCGCGACGGGTCCTGGGGCTAAGCACGTCGTGGTCGTTCCTGGCGATATGGGCCGAGACGCTGGGCGGCCAGAGCTTTCCCGGCTATACGCTGAATCCGCTGTTTCGCCACTCTCTGCCGCTCCTGGCAAAAGGCGACATCGCCCGCAACCTGGGCGCTGCGCTTGGCTTGCCCGGCTGGGCGAGCCTGTTGCCTCTGGCTCTGGCGATGACGGGGATTATTGGCCTGCTGGTTTTCTGGACACAGCATCAGACCCGACAGGCCATCAGGCCGGTGGGCGCCAGATAGACTAAACGATGAGGCCGATGCGCCCCGAAAAGATCATAGGGAGGTGGGTTTTGCAGGCAAGTGCTTCCGTCTCACTCAGACGCTCTATCGCGCTGAGACGTATCGCTCGTTTGCCCGTCACGGTCACATTGTTCCTGTTGCTGGTCACATCGATTCCAACAGTTCTCGGTTACCTGACCGTGCCGGAAGATCGCTGGTTCTCGGGGGTGGTATACAACGTCCATGATACGGCGCAATACTACTCCTGGATGCGTGAATACGGCCGGTCCATGTTGATCGAGAATCGATTGACGCCAGAGATCAGCACGCCGGTGTACTTTAACCTGCACTGGTGGATACCAGGACGTTCTGCCGCACTGCTGGGCCTGTCTCTGGTGCAGATCTATCAGATCTCGCGGCTGCTCTACATTCCACTGGCCATAGCCGCCACCTACTTGTTCTGCACCCATCTGTTCGATGACACCCGACGGGCTCACTATGCCTTCCTGCTGACCACCTTTACATCGGGGATGGGCTGGATCTGGGTGGTTAAAAAGTATCTGACATCGTCCTACACCCTGGAACATCCACAGGATGTGTATACCCTGGGGGGCAACTCGTTCTGGGTGATGGTGGCCGCGCCCCATCTGGTGCTGGCTCTGGCCGCGACCTTTTTCACACTCTTGCTGGCCCTCAAAGGGCTACGGGCCAAAGGCTGGGGTCTCACGCTGGCATCGGGCCTGGCCGCCCTGTTCCTGGCGATGGGGCATATTTACGATCTGGTTACCGTGTGGGGTGTTCTGGGCATGTTCGGCCTGTTGCTCACCCTGCGTGACGGCTGGTCGTGGCGCGTCGCCGGGCGGTTGGCGACGGTGGTGCTCATGTCGCTGCCGGCGGTGCTCTACTGGGGATGGGTGGTCTCTGATGCAAACCCGATATGGAAGCAAGCGCTGGCGCAATACGACAATCTGGGCGTTTTCACGCCCAACCCACTGCATCTGCTCATCCTGTTAGGAATTCCCTTTGTGCTATCGCTGGCAACCTACAACGGAATCGTGCCGCTTCAGCGCCAGAGCGATGAGCAACTCTTTATTAAAGGCTGGCTCATTATCACACCACTGCTGGCATACCTCCCGTTGCGCTTCCAGATCACGTTGCTCAACGGCTATCAGCTACCCATCGCCGTGATGGCCACCTGGGGGCTGTACAATCGAGTGCTCCCCTGGTTGCGCCACCGGCTACCCGATCGCAAAAGGATCGCGAACTGGTTGCCGGCGTTGCTCTTGCTGGCTGTACTGCCCACCAACCTGTATCTGCTGAGCTGGCGCATTATCGACCTGCAGCGGAACAACTACCCTTACTATATCCATCAAGAGGATCTGGCGGCCATGCGCTGGCTAGAGTTGAACGCCCACCGTGAGGATATCGTCCTGAGCTCTTTCGAGATCGGCCACTATATCCCGGGATTTACCGGCATACGTCCCTATCTGTCCAACGCCGTCATGACCATGGACTCTCATCGCCGTCGTGGCGAGGTCATGGCGTTCTACAGTTCCGAGACGTCCGAGGCCGAACGCCAGGATCTGCTGCGCCACAATAACATTCGATATGTGTTTTACGGCCCCGCCGAGCGGGCTCTGGGCGGATTCCCGGTTGAGGAATGGCCCATCCTGCGACCTGTCTATATCGGTAATGAAACTCGATTGTACGAGGTGAACCTGCCCTAGCAGGCTGTCTCAAACGACCCTCTCTCGCGTTCCTCTCCCCGGATTACAGGGCTCCAGAGCAGCGATCGACACGCACAAAGCCATTCACGGGTGCGGAAGAATGCTCCAATACAGCCCATGGCAGGAAGGTATGGAGGAGCGAGCAAGATGGATCACGAGGGCAGCGCCCTGATCGTGATACCGACATACAACGAAGCCGAGAATCTGGAATCACTGGTTCATGAGATCCTGAATCTGCCCGTGCCGTTTGACATCCTGATCGTCGATGACAACTCACCCGACGGCACCGGTCAGATCGCCAATCAGCTAAGAGATCGATACCCCCGAGTGCATGTGCTGCATCGTCCGGGCAAGATGGGGCTGGGCACAGCCTATATCACCGGCTTTCGATGGGCACTAGAACGCAACTATGACTATATCCTGCAGATGGATTGCGACTTTTCTCACCATCCCCGGTATCTACCCCACCTGTATCGCTCGATTCGCGATGCCGATCTGGTGATCGGGTCGCGCTATATCCCCGGCGGTGGCACGGTGAACTGGGGCATCCTGCGCAAGCTCGTCAGCGCGGGCGGCAACCTGTTTGCCCGCATCGCCCTGGGATTGCGCACTCACGATTGCACCGGGGGCTACCGCTGCTTCCGGCGCCACACCATCGAAGCCATTCCCTGGGACGAGATCACCCCACGAGGGTACGGATTCCAGGTCGGTGTGGTCTATCACGTCGAAAAACTGGGCCATACCGTGACCGAGTTCCCCATCGTCTTTGAGGACCGTCGGGTGGGCAAATCAAAGATGAGCAAGGCGATCTTTCTGGAGGCTTTTACCTTTGTCACCAGACTGGCGCTAACAGGCCGGTATCGACACGGTCGGCGCCGGGTAGCCTCTGCGCCGATACGGGAGGAACGCGCGTGACGAGATCGTCTTTCGTCGATGGGATAGGGCGAGACCGCATCGTTCATCTCGGGCTGGTGCTGATGACGGCCCTCAGCCGCATCCCGTTTCACAGTCGCATCCTGTACCACTGGGATTCGGTCAATTTCGCCAACGGGTTGCGCCACTTTGACGTGCTGGCCGAGCATCCACAGCCCCCCGGGTATATCGTCTATGTGTGGCTCGGCAGAATGATGATGGCGCTGGTGGGAGAAACGAACAAAGCGCTCGTCTGGATCAGCATCATAGCCAGCGCTCTGGCCGTCGTCATGCTCTACCGGCTGGGCCGCACCATGTGGAGCCCCCGGGTGGGGCTGATGGCGGCATTGTTCCTGGCGGCCAGCCCGTTGTTCTGGTTCTACGGGCAGATCGCCCTGCCCCACACGCTGGACACGCTGCTGACCCTTACGAGCCTGTGGATGCTCTACCATGTGCGCCAGGGAAGGGAAAAGATGCTCTGGCCGGCGGTGCTGACGCTGGCGTTTGCCGGAGGTGTGCGGCAGCAGACCCTGGTATTTCTGCTGCCGGTTGCGCTCTATGCCACATGGCGGGTGAATCGCCGCCATCTGGCAGTCGCCGGGGCGATGGGACTGGTCGCCTGCCTGTTCTGGTTGATCCCGCTACTGGCCGGCGCCGGAGGGCTCGGGGCCTATCTGACCAAAATGGACGAATACGGCGCCCGCTTTAACTCGGCGACATCGGTGCTGATGGGGGCCGGATGGGCAGGCATCACATACAACGTCCGCCGATTGTTGCCCTACACCCTCTATGGCCTGGGGCTGGCGCTGATACCGCTGCTCATCAGAGGGGTACGCGGGAGCATGCGCCTGCGCCGAATCTCACACATAGATCGGCCGGTCTTTTTGATCCTGTGGATAACGCCATCGATCCTGTTCTACGCCTTTATCCACATGGGGCAGCAGGGGCTGGTGCTCATCTATCTGCCCGCACTGCTTCTCATGGCCGCCGCCGAGGTCGATCGCCTGCTGACGACACGGGCCGTTGCGCCGGTCGTCATCGCCATCGTTCTGGTGCAGGCATTGTTCTACAATCTGGCGCCCGAGTATCCCTTCGGAATAGGCGGGCAACGCCTGCTAACCCGCGAGACACTGGCGCGCTCTGACGCTTACTACATCGAACGATTCGAACATATCCGCGCCGAGTTTGATCCAAAGCGGACGCTTATTCTGGCAGCCAATTGGGAACATGTGCGCTACTACCTGCCCGAATATCGTGTGGCGGCCTTTGAGCCCGCCCACGGATGGGGCTTGGCTCAACGGGTGATAGCCGGTGACGAGGCCAGGACATCCGAGCAGGGCGTCTACCTGGTGTTATTCGATCCGCTGTTAGCCTATTACAACACCAGCCCATCGGCCGTGCAAAGGGCGACACTTCCCGGGGGAGACGTGCTCGAATATCTGGCGGCCGGGCCTCGTCAGGTGGCCTATGTGGATGGCATGTCCTTCGGAATCACAGAGCAGTGATATGATAGAGACCGCAAACGGCAAAGCAACCCGGTGGATACCGGTACCCTTCCGGCGCAGGCGAGGGGTGGCCACCCTGACCATAAGTCTGGCCGCCACCTTACCCTATCTGTTGGGGCTGTCACACGGGTTTGTGGCCGAGGATTTCGATGTGCTCTTTGTTTCCGCCCTTAGTCCCGAACAGTTCCTCCAGTTTCACATGCGCTATATGGGTCGGCTACGGTTCCTGGCCTCGATCAAAGATTGGCTGCTCTATCGCATAGCGGGCGCCGAACCGATCGTCTATCATGCCGGCAGTCTGATACTGCACCTCATCGCCTCTCTGTTGCTCTATCATCTGGTCAAGCGGCTGTCGCGCGATCGTCGGGCGGGGCAGGTCGCCGCATTGCTCTTTGCCGTATACCCCCGGCATCATGGCACGGTCATGTGGTTGGCGGCCGGCCAGTTCTTGCTGAGTGGCGTGTTTCTGCTGGCCGGATTGTTGCTTTTCACACACTACCTGTCGAGCCGACGATGGCCCCACCTTGTTCTTGCCTCGATCAGCTTTGCGCTCGCTCTTTTCAGCAACGAGGTGAGCGTCATCGCACTCCCACTCACTTTGATGACCGAATGGGTATGGGCGCGGCAACGGGGCTCGGCAATCAAAGCCGGACCGGGGGGCTATGACAAATATGCGATCTGGCTGGGCTTTGTCGCGCTGGTGGCGTTCATGTCACTGGCAGGTCCGAGGGCCTTTCGTCTCCAGCCGGGCACTCTGGACCCGCGCCAGCGTTTCGAGACCTATCAGATTCAGGGAATCAGCCTGGCTCTGGCCAAAGAGATGGTGTCCTACATCACCTATATGATCTGGCCCCAGATACTCCTCTGGGATTTGGGAGTCGACGCAGGGTCTCTGGCTCTGGCCGTGGCCACGCTGGCAGGCACTCTGCTCCTTCTGGCCAGAGGAACGAGGCACGAACGCCTGTTCATCTCGTGGGCGCTACTGGCGCTGGTCCCCATCGTACTGTTCGTGCCCTTTGGAGTTGCCGATCGTTACTTTTATGTCGCCGCAATGGGTCTGACGGCGGCACTGGGCAGCGCAGGAGTCCGCCTGTGGGATCTTTTGCAAACGCCCCGTTCGTTGGCCCGGTGGCTGCCCGGAGCGATGCTCGCCATGTATCTGGTCACGTCGGTGGTCGCACTCCAGGTGCGCGCCCTGGAATGGCACCGTGCGGGGCAGATGGCCCGCGACATCGTATCCCAGATCATCGCTCTGCAGCCAGAGGTGCCGTCGAATAGCCACATGTTCTTTGTCGGGCTGCCTGCCCGCTACGGTCAGGCCTATATCTATATGGGCGGAGGGATCGGCTCGGCGATACGCATGGCCTACGGCGACTATCGCATTCAGGTGTACCGCAGCGTCGACCCCGATCTGAAGCAGTGGCTGGACAGAGCCCCCGACGGCATCTCTCGGGAGGGAGTTTATCTGTTCGTATATCGCGACGGCGTCATGGAGGATCACTCCGGCCGGGTGAACGACGTGAAAACGTTCTTGAATGACTGGTGGTGGTATCACTGATGACAAAGGGAGACGAGTGTTCGATTCTCGAAAAGATAGGGTGAAACGATTGACAGGCAGGGCATGCATCGGATGGGCGCTGGCGCTTTTGCTACTGATGCTGCCTCGAGACGGTCTGGCGGCTCCGTACCGGCAGGCGCCGCAGGTCAGGATCACCTCCCCCGGAAACGGCGCAATGCTGCGAGGAACGGTGAACATCATGGGATCGGCTTCTATCGACGATTTCCAGTTTTACAAGGTCGAGTTCGGTGCCGGGCACGAGCCTGCCGGCTGGTCGGTCATTGGGGATACCACACACGCAGAGCCGGTAATAAACGGCCGCCTCGCAACCTGGGACACGACAGTAGTGCCCGATGGCGCATACACCTTGCAGTTGCAGGCTGTGCGGCGGGATGGCAACTGGGAAGCGTTCTCTGTACACGTCACGGTAGGGAATCACGTGCCTCTTCCAACCGCAACCCCTACCCCCGAACCCTCACCCACGCCCGACCCGTCACCGACACCAGACGAATCACCCGCTCCAGAGCCATCACCAATAGAGCCAGAGCCGTCCACACCGGAAGAGCCCGACGACGAGCTCGCTCAGAAAGAATCCGTCGAGACGGAAGAGCCACCGGCCGAACCAATCGAACCGGCCGCCGAAGCAACGGCGCCGCCATCTGAGGAGC
>JBMNOI010000114.1:0-12238 GCA_050942995.1 Anaerolineae bacterium | reverse complement strand
CTCGTGCGCGGCATGGGGCGGTATCTTGCAGGAGGCGGCCTGCTGGCCTGGGGGCTCTACAAGGTCTATTACCCATTTCGCTATCTCTACCCCGAGCCGGATGCGCTGGCCTATTTGCTCTACATGCTTCTGGGGCTGCTGGTGGGGTCCGGCCTGTTGCTGGCCTACCTTGATTATGTGCGTCGTCGGATGAACGCGGGCGAGCGGCGGCTACGCATGCTGTTCGATAACGTGGCCGACGCAATCTATGTCTTTGATCTGGACGGGCAGATTCTCGACGCGAACAATATGGCCTGCGAGATGCTGGGCTATTGTCGCGATGAACTGCTTTCGATGAAGGTGTACGATGTCATTTCTCCGGAGTATGTTGCCCGGGCGAGGGAGCGAGTCGGTCGTTTTCACGAGGTGGACGAGGGGTACTATCAATCGTATCATCGCCGCCGTGACGGCACCGACGTGCCCATCGAGATCCACAGCCGACGCGTCGAGTATGGTGGCGCTCCGGCCGTCTTTAGCATCGTACGCGACATAAGCGCGCGTGTGGCAGCAGAGCGCGCGCTGCGTGATGAAGAGGAGCGCGCGCAACAGTATCTGGATATTGCAGGAGTCATCATTCTGGCCCTCGACCGTGCCGGCAATATCGTGCTGCTCAATCGCCAGGGACACGCGGTGCTGGGATGCGAGCGGGAGGCTGTGATCGGGCTGAACTGGTGCGACCATTTCGTGCCCGAGCGCGAGCGCGAGATGGTCAGAGCGCGCCTGACCCATCTGTTCGAAACGGGAACTGTCGTCGATCATGAGGTAGAGAACCTGGTCTTGACCCGTCAGGGGGAGGAGCTCATCATCGCCTGGCGGAACGTGGCGCTGCGCGACGAGGCCGGCGAGGTCACGGGATTGCTCAGCTCGGGGGAGGACGTTACCGAGCGCAGACAGGCCGAGCAGGCCTTGCGCGAGAGCGAGCAGCGTTTTCGAACGCTGGTGGATTCCATCGGCGATCTGGTGTTTACCCTGGATACGGAACAGCGACACGTCGAGATCTATGGCCGGTGGCAGGGACGAAACGCCGCCATGGCCGAGAGGATGATCGGGTGAACGGCACGGGAGGCTTTCGGGCCAGAGGCCGCGCCGATGCATGAGGCGGCGAATCGACGCGCATTGGCGGGGGAGCCGGTGGCCTATGAATGGTCTGTCGATACACCCGACGGATTGACGCACTATCTCACCTCACTCTCGCCGCTCTATGCTGCCGACGGGCAGGTCAATGGAATCGTCGGTGTGTCGCGCGATGTGGCCGAGATCAAACAGGCGCAGCAACGTTTGCAAGAGACCGAGCGGCGCATGGCGACCCTGCTCGGCAACCTGCCCGGCATGGCCTATCGTTCACATAACGACCCCGATTGGACCATGGAGCTGGTGAGCGAGGGATGCGGGCGGCTGACCGGCTATACGGCAGAGGATCTGATCGGCAACCGACGTCTGTCCTACGGCGATCTCATCCATCCCGATGATCGCGGCCGGGTATATGACGATATTCAGCGGGCGGTGACCCGGCGAAAGGCGTTTCGCCTGGAGTATCGCATTATGACGGCGGTGGGCCAGGAGCGCTGGGTGTGGGAGCAGGGCAGCCCGGTTCTCGACGAATCGGGGCGCGTGGTGGCGCTGGAGGGCTTTGTCACCGATATAACGGATCGTATCGAGGCCGAGGAGGCGTTGCGGGTCAGTGAAGCCCGCTATCGCTCGATATTCCGCATCGCCGCGAGCCTGATGATATCGGTGGATCGAGAGGGAATTATTCGCGATTGTAACGAGCGCAGCTGTGATCTGCTGGGTTACGCTCCCGACGAGTTGATCGGCCGATCCGTCGGCACATTGATTCATCCCGATGATCTGAGAGAGAGCCGGCAGGTATTGGGGCGTATTCTGGCAGAGGGCATGGTGCTCAACCATGAAATGTGCCTGATTCACAAGGACGGTCACACCATAATCGCCAGTGCCAGCTGCTCGGCGTTTGCAGACGGCCAGGACGAGGGAATCTATGCGATCTGTATCATCGACGATCTGACCGAGCGTAAGCGACTGGAGGAGCAATTGCGCCAGGCGCACAAGATGGAGGCCGTTGGCCGGCTGGCCGGCACCATCGCCCACGACTTTAATAACCTGCTCATGGTCATCAACGGTTACGGGCAGATGATCTATGATGATATGGCGCCGGACGATCCGGCGCGGCACGAGATGGCCGAGATGCTGGCGGCGGGCAAGCGCGCGACCAGTCTCACCGGGCAGTTGCTGGTGTTCAGCCGGAAGAACCGCGCCGAGATCAAGGTGATTGCGCTGAACGACGTGCTGGAAGGCGTGGCCCGTATGCTGGAGCGTCTGTTGGGGGAGGATGTGCGCCTGGATCTGGCGCTGGCCGAGGATCTGGCCCCCGTGCGCACCGATCCCCGGCATATGGAGCAGGTGATCATGAACCTGGCGGCCAACGCCCGCGACGCCATGCCGACGGGTGGGGCGTTTATCATCGAGACGGCGAATGTTCAACTCGATGAGGTTCAGGCGGCGCAGCATGTGGGGCTCGACCCCGGTCGCTATGTCATGCTGACCGTCAGCGACACGGGCACCGGCATCGAGCCCGATGTGCTCGCCCACCTGTTCGAGCCGTTCTTTACGACCAAGGGTGAGGGCAGCGGCACCGGATTGGGGCTTTCGACGGTTTATGCCATCGTCAAAGAGTCTCAGGGCGAGATCTATGTCTATAGTGAACGAGACAAGGGCACAACCTTCCGGATCTATCTGCCGGCGGTGCAAGAGTCGGTGAGCCGACAGGTCGCCGCATCCTCTACTTCACTACCCCGCGGGGATGAGACGATCCTCGTCATCGAGGATCAGGATCAGGTGCGTCGCCTGGTCGTGCGGGTGCTGGGGCAGCTCGGTTACCACGTGCTGGCGGCGGGGAACGCCGATGAGGCCGAGGAGATCTGCCGCGCGACGGATGATCTTCGTCTCGTGCTGGCCGATGTGGTGATGCCCGATGTCAGCGGGCCGCAGATTGTGGCGCGGTTGCGTGAGATGCGCCCGCAGTTGCGGATCGTCTACATGTCCGGATATACCGAACAGACCATCTCCCGGCATATGACGTTGACGCCCGACACGCCGCTGGTGCAAAAGCCCTTCACGGTCGAGCACCTGCACCGCCAGGTGCGCCGGGCTCTGGATGCGGCGGACTGAGGGGCCTCGACGGAGCGCGCGGCCGCGTGGATCTGCTCGCTGACGGCGTCAGAGCCCGCCCGACGCCGTCAGCGAATGCGGGACGGGGCAGAGTATTCCGAGTATACTATGTTTGTATGGCGGGAAAAGCCTTTGAGGAGGTCGAGATGGCCAAAGGACTGGCCGATCGTGAGATCGAGATGGCGCTGCAGGCGTTGCCGGGCTGGCGCTATCAGGAGGGCAAGATCGTCTTTGAGCAACGCTTTGACGATTTCTCTGCAGCGATTGCCTTTATCGTGAGGGTTGCTCTGGTGGCCGAGGGCCGGCAACATCACCCCGAGATCTATAACGTGTACAATCGCGTGCGCCTGAGCCTTTCGACACACGAGGCCGGCGACGTGGTGACGGAGCGTGATATCGCGCTGGCCCGCGCCATTTATGAACTGACGTAACCTTTTCGCCATTTCCGTGTCCTATCGGGGTGGGGAGGGGGCCGCCGGCCGGACGGTGATATCTTTTTCATCCACATCGTATGCCCTGAACAATGTTAAAGCGAGGAGCACCCATGAAAGCAACAGGCGTATTCTATGTCGCACCGGAAAAGGTCGAGCTGCGCGAATACGAGATCGGCGATCCCGATCTTTACGAGGTACAGATCGAGCTCAAGGCCTCGGCCCTCTGTGCCTGGGATCAGGCCATCTACAAGGGCGTCGTCCCCCCGGGCTATACCTATCCCTTTATCCACGGCCACGAAGGGGTGGGCGTTGTACGCAAGGTGGGCGCTCGTGTAACCGGCTTTAAAGAGGGCGACAAGGTGACCGCCATGGGCAACGATTCCCACCTTTTTGGCCAGATCGCCAACGTGCCGCCCCGGTTTCTGGTCAAACTGGATGACGATGTAGAGGACTATCAAAACTGGCTGGCCGAGCCGGTGGCCTGTGTGATGAACGGCCTGGAGTGGAGCGGCATCGTGCCGGGAGATCGCGTGGCATTGATCGGCACCGGATTTATGGGGCTGATCTTTGTGCAGGGGCTGCGCCATACTCTGGCGCAGGAGATCATCGCCATGGATATCAACCCGCGTCGACTGGAACTGGCGCGACAGTTCGGCGCCGACCGGATCATCGACCTGAGCACCCCCGAGGGACAGAAAGAGGTGGAGGCGCTCAAGAGCAATCCGGTGGATCTGGTGGTGGAGGCGGCCGGAGCTCAGGCGGCCTTTGACCTCAACTACTCGATCCTGCGAGAGGGCGGTCGCCTGAACATCTTTTCCTGGCACAAAGCGGACTATCGCCAGGTCGATCTGGGCGCCTGGCACATGATGGGCATTCAGGTGTACAACGCATCGCCCAGCATCTCCCCCGATTTCCCGCGCATCCTGAAGCGCACCGTGCCGATGATGAAGCGGGGCGTCTTTTGCCTCGAGCTGCTCATCACCCATGTGATGCCGGCGGACCGGGCGCCCGAGATGTTCGATATCGCCTATCATCAGTCGGATGGCTACATCAAGGGCGTGCTGTGCTGGTAAAAGGCGATCCGATGGACGGGATCGGCCCTTTCCTCGCAGATAAATGATCGTTTCGCCTTGCAGGGGTCGCTCGTGAGCGGCCCCTGCTTTCGAGTGCCGACAAACAAGGAGACTGGGGCGTGAGCAAACGACCACACATCGTCATCTTTAATCCCGATCAATGGCGTGGCGACGTCATGGGGCATCTGGGCAATCCGGCGGCGGTTACGCCCAACCTGGATCGTCTGGTCGAGACCGACGCCGTCTCGTTTCGACAGGCGTTTTGCCAGAACACCGTCTGCACCCCCAGCCGTTGCTCGTTCATGAGCGGCTGGTATCCGCACGTGCGCGGGCATCGCACCATGTATCATATGATGCGCCCCGACGAGCCGGTGTTGCTGCGCACCCTGAAAGAGGCCGGGTACTATGTGTGGTGGGGCGGCAAGAACGACCTGATCCCCGGCCAGGGCGATTTCGAGCCCTATTGTGACGTCAAGTATCAACCCACCGAGCCGATCAGGCCGCTCTGGGCCATGGATCGGGCCGACGAATGGCGGGGGCAACCGGGCGATGACCGGTACTACTCTTTCTATGTGGGACGCCTGGATACGCCGCCCGGCGAGCCCTATTATGATTCGGATTGGGCCTATGTGATGGGCGCCATCGATCTGATCCGCAACCGTCCGGATGACCGCCCTCTGTGTATCTATCTACCGCTGACCTATCCGCACCCGCCCTATGCCGTCGAGGAGCCCTGGTACAGCGTCGTCGATCGCGAGGTGCTGCCACCCCGCCTGCCGACGCCCGAGGGATGGGAAGGCAAGCCCAGCCTTCTGGCCGGAATTCATCGGTGCCAGGGGCTGCAGGGGTGGGACGGGGCCCGCTGGAGCGAGCTGCGGGCCGTCTATTACGGCATGTGTGCCCGAGTGGATCATCAGTTCGGGCTGCTTGTACAGGCGTTACGCGAAGCCGGCATCTATGACGATACGGCGCTGTTCTTTTTCTCGGACCATGGCGATTTCACCGGCGACTATGGCTTGGTCGAAAAGACGCAGAACACCTTTGAAGATTGCCTGTCGCGGGTGCCGTTCGTCATCAAGCCGCCCAAAGAGGTGCCTGTACAGCCGGGGGTGAGGGACGCGCTGGTCGAGCTGGTGGACTTTTCCGCCACCGTCGAGGCCATGACCGGCATCGAGCCGAAGCACACCCACTTTGGGCGCTCGCTGTTGCCGGTGCTGGCCGGTGAGACCGACACACATCGCGATGCGGTGTTCTGCGAGGGGGGCAGGCTACACGGCGAAACACATTGTATGGAACTCGAGAGCAACTCCCAATCGCCCACCGGGCTGTACTGGCCGCGGTTGAACCTGCAAACCCGCGAGGGGCCCGAGCATACCAGGGCCATTATGTGTCGCACCCGAGATTTCAAATATGTGCGCAGGCTCTACGAGCAGGATGAACTGTATGATCTGCGCGAGGATCCCGGCGAGCAACACAACCGCATCGATGATCCGGCGCTGGCCGGGGTGCTGGCCGAGCTGAAGGAGCGTCTGCTGACCCACTATCAGGAGACGTGCGACGTGGTGCCGCACGATCCCGATCAACGCTGACGCGTGACGATCGAGCCAAAAGGGGCGGGGCTGTATAGCCCCGCCCCTTTTATTGTCTTATCATCTCTATCATGACGTCGGGATGGCTCAACCCGCCTCGGGCTGGCAGGTGGGGCAGATAAAGCTCGACGTACTGCCCGTCTTGATCTTGACGATGGGCGTGCCACAGTTCGGGCAGGGCTGCCCTTCCTTGTAGCCGATGAGGACGTCGTTCTCCAGGGTAAAGCCCCCTTTCTGGCCGTAGAGATCGGTCTCGTAGGATGCGCCGCCCCTGGCGATAGAGGCTTGCAACCCGTCACGAATGGCCCGGGCCAGAGCGTCGATCTCGGCATCGGTGAGGGTATTGACGGCCCGCAGCGGGTGCAGGCGCGCCAGAAACAGGATATCGTGCACATAGGCGTTGCCGATGCCGGCCATGCGCGACTGATCCAGTAAAAAGGTCTTGAGGCGACCACGGCGCCCGGCGAACATGGCGCGCAGGTCATCGGCGCTCAGGTCCAGTGCACTGGGGCCGATTCGGGCGATCATCTCGTGCTCGTCCAGGCCGTCGATCGGCGCGTAATGCGCATAGCCGAACCACCAAAAGTTCACGCTGAGGCTGTCGTCTCCGTCCAGGTGGAACACCAGCCGGTGTTTCTCGGGCAGCGCGTCGCGACGCACCAGCCAGATCTCGCCTCCCATACCCAGGTTGAGCAACAGCCAGCCCCGATCGGTACGAGTAGTGATCCATTTGCCGCGATGGCCGACATCCTGGATGGTGGCGTCGACGAGAGCGGCGCGGAAATCATCCTCGGGCATGTTGAGACATTTGGGCTGAAGCACATCGATAGCGGTCAATACGCGACCCGGCAGCTCTTTCTTCATCTGTCCGGAGAGGATGGTGATCTCGGGTAGTTCGGGCATGATGGCCTCCTTGATTGCGCGGTGGAGCCCGACGATGAGGGACGTGTGGCCGCTTTCGATATCAGCTGTTGATGTATGGTGCGATGGTGTTGACGATTCGCTGCACCGGCACATGCCCGGCGATGCGCTCCTTGAGTTCACCGTTCACAAAGAGCAGCAGAGTCGGCAGGTTCATCACATCGTAGCGCACCGGTGTCTCGGTATTGGTCTGAACATCGATCTTGACGATCTGCAACGAGCCTGCCCGTTCCTCAGCCAGCTTTTCCAGGGCGGGGGCCATCATGCGGCAGGGGCCGCACCATTCGGCCCAAAAGTCTACCAGGGTGGGCAGTTTGGCCTGTAATACATCCTGATCAAAGCTGGCATCGGTCACTTCGGTAAGCGCCATTATTCCTCCAGAGTGTAGATTAGGATTATGCCCGGATAGAGGCAGCGGCTCCATCCGGGCCGAAGTTATTATACGCAGAGCGCTCCGTTTTGCCAGAGCGACGGCGGGCGGATATCCGTCCCTCGAAAAAGGCGTCGCGACAGAGGACGATGGTCGGGTTGCCCGGAAGAAGGAGGCACGACCGTTCGCATGCAGGGCATGACAGACTCGGTGGGGTATGTAATCTGCTCTCAGTCCAGGACAGGCTCATCCACCGGTTCCCCGGTCGACTCGGATGATCCTTCCGGAGGGACAGAGGCGAATTTCATAAAGAACGAAATGACTCGCTCCAGTTGCCGTCGATCTTGACGATCGCTGGGGTTGAGCAAGCAATCTTCGATGTGGTGGCTCATGATATAAAGGCCGGCCTTGTCCAGCGCAGCGCGGGCGGCCATCAACTGGGTGACGATTGCCTCGCACTCGCGTTCCTCCTCGATCATGCGCTGGATGCCGCGAATTTGCCCCTCGACTCTTCGAAGTCGGGTCAGGATCTCGTCTTTTGTGCGCTGTCTTTCCAATGGTACCACCTTTACGAAAATAACCCGTGCCGGGCACCTGCACGGTGCGGGCACAGGATGATTGGGGCGGCCAGAACGACGGCCGGCCCCGGTCGATGCTCGTAGCTCTAGTATAGGCAGCTCCAGCGCGACGTCAAGCGTAGCGCTGGAGTGGTTTATTCTCTATAGCCAATAATTCGATTCTGGCACTTGTTTGAGCCGGAAAGGGGTTTGTTGTGTATGGAATGCGCTAGAATGCGACGGGCGGGCCGGGCACATCCCACCGGGGCAGAGCTAGCGCAGAGTGATATTGCCGATGCCACCGTCGATGTCGATATCGACTACGCGATCTCCCGACTCGTAACCGGGAGTGTAGTAGTAGCGGCCGTCCTGTCGGAATCGCCCGGCGATATCCATCGATCCCAGGCTGTTATCGGCGCGGATGCGTGCCTCGACGCCCTGCGGAAGCTCGACGATGAGCGAGCCGATGCCACCGTTGATATTGACATGATAGGGCCCCTCTTCGGGCAGGATCACCTGCGTCTGACCGATGCCGACCGAAAGGTCCAGCCGTGTGAGGGTCAGTTGAGACAGATCCAGCATCGTGTCGTTCACCCCGCCGGTGACTACCAGGTGAGTGGGGATATCCGGGTTCAGGCGCACGTTCCACTCGTCGGCGCCGGGGCCTATCCAGGGCGACCAGAAGGGCGCCCATGCCGATTGGGTGGCCTTGAGCTGCGCGACGGCCCGTTGCCTCTCGTGCGCTACATCGGCCGTCATCTGTGCGCGCCCCGGATCATAGCTGATTCGAGCGTGATACAGCTCGTCATCGTCCGCCGGTGTCGAGACCCTCACCCGTCCGACCCCCAACTCCAGGTGAATTTCGGCGGTTTCGATGCCCCGCGATGGGTAGGTGAGGCTATCGGCCTCCAGGGCGGGGGTCGCGTGGGCGGCCGGTGTATACAGGAGGATAGCCAGCAAAAGGCCGACGGCCAAGACGGCAAACACTGCGCGCCCCGTGCGTGTGTGCCCCAGTACGATATCCAATCCCAGCAGGACCAGTAACAGCGGCCAGGCCCGCAGCAGATGGGCCCAGGAGATAGGCCAGATGCCCGTCTGATGCAGAAGCAGGAGGGCTCCGGCAAAGATCAGCAGGATCGGTCCCAGCAGGTGGCGTCGCTCGCGTTCAGGCATGGTTACGCGTCCCTCAGGTTGCTCATCAGGATGACGACACCCATGGCGATGAGCAGCAGCGGCAGCAGGTGGCTAAAGCTGAGCCACCACAACAGACCCAGGTTGTCCAGCAACAGTACAAGCCCCAGACCCACGAGAGCCACACCGGCCAGGAGCCAACGGTTGCCCGCCGGCGTATCGTTCCAGGGACCGCCCGAGCGGTTGCCGGGGGCGCTTTGCCTGTCATAGGCGACATGGGCGGATGGCAACAGCAGCCAGAGCAGGATGTACAGGGTGATGCCGAGGCCGTTCGTCATGGCCAACGCGACAAAGGCAATGCGCACTAGCAGCGGGTCGATATGGAAATAGGCGCCCAAGCCGCCACACACTCCACCCAGATAGCTATCTGTTTTGCTGCGATACAGGCGGTTCATCGTAACACCTCCACGCTCCCCCAGGGAGAGATTGATTGTTGGTTGAGGGCGGTCTCGCCCGCCCTATCCCCTATACGCAGACGGAAAGCATGGGTTGCAGCAGGTTATGTCGTTCTCGAGTTGTTCAGAGGGGCGCACGGGCACCGCGTGCGGTGTGACGGAGCACGAACAGGATCAGCGTCGGCGGAATTCTTTCTCCAGCTGAGCTTGACTGAGGTGGATGATGGTCGGGCGCCCATGAGGACAGGTATGGGGCAGGGTGGCGCGTTCGAGCTGGCGCACCAGATCGCGCATCTCCTCGTGAGACAGGGTCTGGCCGGCGCGCACGGCGGTGTGGCATGACAGCGTGATGAGGGCCTGTTCTCGCCAGGAGAACCCGGCCGAGCGCTGTCCCTCGATGGCGGCATCGACGATCTCGGCCAGCGCGGCGCCGATATCCTCGCCGACCAGATTGTTGGGCACGCTCTTGACCATAAAGGTGTTTCCGCCAAAGGGGGCGATGTCGAACCCGAACGAGGTCAGCACGTCCAAGTGATCCTCCAGCAGGGTGGCCTGGCGCGGACTCAATTCGACGGGCAACGGGTCCATCAACTCTTGCGTGGCGACATCTATGGCGGCCAGTTGTGTCGATAGCGCCTCATAGCGGATGCGCTCGTGTGCGGCATGCTGGTCGATGAGGTACATGCCGCCCGGCCCCTCGGCGATGATGTAGGTCTGTGCCACCTGGCCCACGACGCGCAGCATGGGCAGGCGCTCGGTCGGGCGATCTGCCGTCTCGGGCGCGCGGCGCAGGATATCCAGCGGCGGGCGGTCGGCGGGACGCTGGAACTCGAGTCCCAGTCGGGCCTGCTCCGGGGTGGGATGATGCGGTGACCACGTCGCCGCATGCCCCTGTGCCGAGGACGCCGCCGGACCCGAGGACACGTGCATGGACGGCACCGGATGTTGAGACAGGAGCGTGGCGCGCACCGCTCGTTGTACGGCGGCAAACACTTCGCGCTCGTGGCGAAAGCGCACCTCGCGTTTGGTGGGGTGAATGTTGACGTCTACATCCTCAGGGGGCATCTCGATATGGATGACCGCCAGCGGGAATCGCCCCTGGGGAAGCAGCGTGCGATAGGCCTCGGTAATGGCGTAGGCCAGCGCATTATCCTGAATCCATCGCCGGTTTACCAGCAGAGTCAGGTCGCGACGCCCGGCGCGGTGCATATCCGGCGCGCTGGTATAACCCCACACACGAATGCCTTCCCCGCGCCCGGCAGGCGCCGTTTCGTCCTCGGGAACCTCGCCCACCTCCATCATACTCTCGACCACATCCAACCCATACACGGCCAGCAGCACGTCTAGCAAGTGTCCGGTGCCGGTGGAGCGCAAGACGAGCCGGTCGTTGTTTTGCAGCGTGATGCGCTTTTCCGGATAGGCCAGCGCATAGCTGGTGGCCAGTCGGGCGATGTGAGAGGCCTCGGTGGTATCGCTACGCAGAAATTTGAGGCGGGCGGGGGTGTTGTAGAACAGGTTTTCCACCTGCACCACCGTGCCCTGTGGGCGTCCCTGTGGCTCGCGATGGACGATTTCGCCGCCCTCCAGACGCAGCACTGTACCCACCGCCTCGTCGGCGGCGCGGGTAGAGAGGGTCAACCGCGAGACGGCGGCGATGCTGGCCAGCGCCTCGCCCCGAAAGCCCAGCGTGCGGATGGTGTATAGCTCTTCGGCGGTGCGCAGCTTGCTGGTGGCATGTCGGGCAAAGGCCAGCTCGACCTGATCGGCGGGGATACCGCAGCCGTTATCGCTGACGCGCACCAGGCGGCGGCCGCCCTGGGCGATCTCGATGCGGATATCGGTGGCGTCGGCATCCAGCGCGTTCTCGAGCAGCTCCTTGGCGACCGATACGGGACGCTCGATCACCTCTCCGGCGGCGATTTTGGCCGCTACGTCGGGCGGCAGTACATGAATGGGCATAGGCAGGGCGATCCTTCCACAGTACGCGCAAACTCTGACTCTTATTGTACCATAGGGCTCGATGATGGCAACCGGCGAGGGTGGGGCGAGTCATGGCACCTGCACCCGCGGGCCCCTGCCCGGAACGAACGGATGACGAGGAAAACACACGGTTGGCAATCGTTTTCTTTGAAAGGCGGTCGTTTTGTAGCTTGTACGGCGCGCCGATCTGTGGGGAGGACCACTTGACGAAAGGCGATCTTGTCGCTACTATAGCGGGCAACCAAACACCGGTGCGGGTGAATCCCGGCCGCACCGCCCATGGACACCGACGGTCCTATCGGGTTGTAATGGATGAGGCCGGCGGTGTTTTTTTCTTGTGCTGCAAGCCGCTACTTTGACCTGACGGGATAGCGGCCTAGAATGAGGGGCATGACACGATCTACCGCGCACCATGACGCTCCACAGACCGTATCGCCCGTCGGAACCCATCGGCCCTCACACTGGGCGGCGCTTGCTCTGGGTCTCGCCGCGGTCTCCACCGC
>JBMNOI010000113.1:0-12245 GCA_050942995.1 Anaerolineae bacterium | reverse complement strand
GTCAGCCCGCCGAAATCGCGGCGCACGCCGAAATAGGCGGTGGTCTCGTCCGGCGGCACCTCGACGGCGGGTTTCCAGGCGCCGTCGTCGTAGCCGGCCTCGCTCCATCCGTCTATGGCTGCCTCTCGGGTGGCATCATACACCTCGCCCTGGAAAAAGCTGCCGTATATGACGGGGCCGTCGCCATAGTAGCGCCAATCGCCGGGGCGGGTGGCGACGACGTGGGAGCGGCCATCGGCATAGGTGATGACCAGTTTGGCCAGCAACGACTGGCGGTCGCCGAAATAGTTCCAGTTCTGCCCGCTAAAGGTGACGTTTCCGCTCCACCAGCCCTCGCCGAGCCAGGCGCCCATGGCGTTGTCTGCACCAACCCGAAGCATGTCGGTTACATCATAGGTCTGGTACATGTGAGTCACGTTGTACTGGGTCAGGCCGGGATTAAAGTAATCGGCGGCCCCTGCGCCGCCAACCACCCGGCGACCGTTGATGTACATCTCATAGATGCCTCGGGCGGTCACATACAGGCGGGCGCGCGCAATCGGTTTGTCGTCGAGGGAAAACTCGGTGCGCAGCATGGGCATGGCGTTGCGGCTGGGATCGGCCACCACAAAGGTACCCTTTGTGCCCCCGGCCAATCGGTAGGCGCCGTCCTCTATCGTCAGGCCGGAGCCCAGAGCGTCGGCATAGATGCCGCCATAGGTCGCCCCGTCGGAGAGGTCCTCGTGGAACAGCGTGTTGCACGGCGGGCGATAGTGAGTGACCCGAAGATTGGAAAAGCGGGCGTTCTGTCCGGCGGGGACGGAAAAGCCGATATCGGCCAGCATGGGGAAGCTGATATAGTCGTTGCCCCTGCCCACGGGGTTGATATTCAACCCGCCCCCATACTGCAGTCTGCCGCTGAGCGTCGTGGTGATCCGATTCTCTTCGCCGGTGCCGTCGACGAATATAGAGAACACGCCGAAATCGCATTCGAGATAGATATCGTGGGGCTGATATGCGTTGCCCGCATGGATCAGCTCCGCCGGAATCGTCAGGGTCTCGAACGGAACCCCGGCGTCATCATCGGGATGATAGCCGACGCGATAGACGTTGAGGCGGGCCGGCCCGTCTTTCGAGCCGTCGACCGCCGATATATCGAGTTCAAAGGACACATAACCGGCGTCGCGGGCGTTCTGAATGCCATAGATATTCTTGTAGCGATCCATCAGGCGGCTGTCATTGGCCCCCAGCACAAAGGCCGCCCGGGTAGAGCCGGCCTCCAGTTGCATCGTGTAACACGCCTTGAATACCGACAAATAGTGCGCATAGAGCACCAGATCATCGTCGCCGCCACCGATCCAGGTCGCGCCGTCCCAGGCCGAAAGATCGGGATTGGGGTTCATCAGCCCCGTCTCGAACCAGGAGGTTGCGGACGCCGTAGCACCGCTGTGATCCCAAGCCGTCACCGTCCAGGTGTAGCGGGTGGTGGGCTGCAGAGGCCGACCGGCATACCGAATGCCCAGCGACACGTCGTCCGATACCCGGCCCGTGTCCCACACCACCTCATCGCCTTCATCCTTCACCACAATGCGATAGGCCGATTGGGCCACACCGCGCACATCGCTCGGTGCCTCTATTCGCCAGGAAAAGCGAGGCGCCTCGATATCGATCCCCAACGGCGTGGTCGTGTACTCGACCTGCAGACGGGCCAGGGTCAGGGCAAGGTCGGGTTGTTCCGATGTGCGTGTCATGGCTTGCTCCTTTGAACGCATCGTTCGAGGGATCGTCGGGCAAATGGCGACGGGCTCATCCGTCGCCAGGCTCTGCAGGCGTGGAAAAGGATTCTACGCCCCCACGACACCGATCAGCCGATAGATGTCGCCGCCTGTCTTCTCATCGAAATATGTCTTTAATTGGAGGAACGCCCTCCATTTCGGCACCGTCAGATCGTTCACGCCCCTGCGGAGCGCGACATCGACCAGCCGCTTCTCCATCCAGGTGGCGCCGTCGGGAAGCGACACAGCATCGCAGAGCTGGATCAATCGATCATAGTCGTCGTATCCGGCTTGATCGATAAAGGCTCTCAAGAACTCGGTCTCGCCTTCTGTGCAATCGTTATGCCCATTATACGAGGCGATATCCCGGTACGGAAACGAATGCGTCAGGCAGATCCTGGCGCTATCGTCAAAGCCCCGTTCCTGCATAAAGCGGTAGCCGAGAATGGTGTGTCTCATGTCGCACACGCCAAAGCGACGTCCGATATCGTGCAGCAGCCCCAGAACGCAGGCGGCGGCATCGTCCATATCGTCGCAGGCAGCGGCGATGGCCCGCGCGCACCGTCCCGCCACCCGGTTGTGGGCCACCCACGGTCCGGGGTTCATCCTCTCCGCCTCGGCCAGCATCGCTTCGGCCTGTGCGATGGTGGGGATCCTCATGGCATCATCCTTTTCGGCGCACGTTAATGGCCGTCCACATATCGCACATATCGCATGATGATATAGCGAAAGAGGTGCCGGTCATGTATCTCTCCGAAACCGACGATCTCGGGGGGCGGGACGCCAGAGGCAAAAGCCCGACGTGCGGCGGCAAGCTCGACAGGTCACTCCCCGCCGTCGATGGTTTCGTGAAACAGGTGCATCGTCGTTTTCCGATACTGTTCGATATCGTCGAGTCCAAAGGAAGAGGCGTGTGAGCTGCGCTCTATATCAGCATCCGGGAGATATCCCGCCGGTGCTCCATCAGCCAGCGAATCCCCTCCAGATTCCGCCGGATAAGGAGCAGAGGGTAGCCGGACGTGCTCCTGAGGATGCCCAGGTTTCCCAAAAAGATGCGCAATCGAAAGGCGATCAGCATATAGGGCACCAGGCGCAGCTCTTCCGTCGACAGATCGGCGAATTCCCGATAGGTACCGACGATACGGCGCGCAACCCGCGCATCGATATCCCGGGCGGTGTGGGCCTCCCCGGCGGTATAGCCCAGGAGCATGGACAGATCATAGACTCGCAGATCGCGAACGCAAAAGTCGAAATCGAACAGGATCAACCGCCCATCTGTAACCCCGATATTCTTGAAGATATAGTCCCCATGATTCACAACGATGGGGCAGGTTCTGTATACATCCTCGGGGAACTCGTCCCCCAGCATCGCGACTGCATCGCGAATATGTGGGGCGTTCCGCCTCAAATAATCCGACACCTCATCGACGGGCGACAGCTCATCGAGCCAATCGAGGATCTCGTCCACTGTCCCGATGCCGATCTGGTTCTCATGGAACCAATCCGGGAGCCTGCCCGCATAGCCCCAGCCCGGCCTCTGCCGGGTCACGGGGTAGTGCAGCATGACGTTGTGGTACTTTGCGAGCAGCCTGGCCTCTTCTATGCCTTTTGCCCCCGAGGGGCGAAGCGGCTCTGTGGCGATATAGGGAAACAGAGCGTAAAAGCGACCGTCGTGTTCGGTAACGGTATCTCCCTCGATATTCTCGATGGGCGGAATGCACAGAATCCCATGCTGCGCGGCGTAACGCATCACGTCGTGCTCGTACCGGATCGTCTCCCTCGTTCTGATGATGCGGTTCCAGCCGGCTTCCCGGGGTTTCGAGTATCGCCGCAGGAAAAACCGGCCCGCCACGCTGTTCAGGATCAGATTGGCGTTCGTAGAGCCTTCGTCCCCCGGCTCGATACGGGTTATTTCGATTCCGTAACGACCCATCACCTGGAGAGTTGCGTTCATGATACCCGCCTTCCGACGCCCCATCGAGGGCTCACCGCGTCGAGTCCTCCACCAGCATCTGCACCATTTTATCGATGCGCCTGACCCGAGTCTCGGGGCGTTTCGCGTCGTTGATCCAGCGAACGTATTCCCTCTGATGCGAGTACGAGAGCCGGGCGTATCGGGCTTTGGCGGCGGGGTTCTGTTCCAGCGCCCGTTTCAGGTCATCGGGCAGCTCGACGACCCGTTCGTCTTCGTCCTTTTCCACGATCACATCGATCGTGTCTCCGAAAGATTTGCCAATCTGGCGGCGAATCGCCTGAGGGATCCCGATCATGTAGCAATCTCCCATACGGACGATCGAGCCGCGATACTCCACTCCTTCGAACCAGGCTCTGACTTTGACGCGCCGGGTGCCGAATACCTCCTCGACATCAAAGGGGATCTCGACATAGGCCGCGTCCATGCCCTCGTGCTTTTTGATTTCGGCGGTAAACTGCTGCTTCATCCGATTCATCCCCGCGTTTCAGCCTGCGGTTCGCCATATATCCACTGCACCATGCCGCAGCCCATCGTCTCGTTGGGCCGCCGCACAAAGTCGAACCACTCGTAGAACGGCTCTTTATCTTTCGCCGCCATCAGGCTCACCATCACCTTCTGGCCCTCTTTCAGACCGGAGCGGATATGTTTCATAATGCGGGCCATCATCTCCTTGCCGATGCCCCGGCCCTGGTATTCGGGCAGAACGATGACGTCGGCGATGAGATAGGAAGAGTTGGTGAGGCCGGCGCACACCTGAGACTCCTCGATGGCGGCCCACCCAACCGATTCACGCAGGTGGTTATAGTCGGCCACCGAGATGTGGTGGCAATACCGGATATCATCCATAGGTCCCGGGCCTTTCTGAATAAATCGTTATCGAACGGGCGGAATCCTCACCGCCGGAACCGGTCTACAGGTCTATCGCCCCTGCCGGCGAAGATACGGCATGCCAGAGCACAGCCCATTATCCCCGATCTTCCGGGAATCAGAAAAAGTCGATGCGGTTGTCGTAAAAGATGGTGATACAGCCTTTGGTCGGAACGGCGTCGCTCAGAAAGCCGCTCTCGTAAAGCTCTATGGCGATCGCCCGCCGAAGGTAACGCCACAGGTTCATCATCATATTCTCGACGGGCGCCCCTTTTTGCCCCACCTCGGTCGACGACAGCATCGACCTGATTCGATCCATGTTGGCACAGTAGTACTCTGTGCATCCCCTGCCGATGTTCCTGATTATGCTGCCGTACACCTCTGCACCGTCGACCGAGATGACGGATGATCTGTCGTCCACATCGATGTTGGCCAACCTTGCGGCGTTCCGCAGCGCCTCGCTCTCGATCTGGCCGGTGATAAGGCAGGGAAACAGATCCGTCAAGGAATGGACCAGGTTCTTGCGAAAATCCTGCGCATCCCCGCTCGAGGGCCTCCCTGCATCGATCAGATAGTCGTGATAGTTGCTGCTTCCCGGGCCGATGGTGACACTCGTGAACCTCTCCCCACGGATCACCCTCTTGATCTGCAGGTCCTCGCCGAACTCGTCGTACGCCCGGCATTGCTGGTTAAAGTCGACCTTGCTTCTCTCATACTTCCCGGTCTTGTTGTACCAGGTAGACACAAGCCCCATCTCTTTAAGGGACTCGTGTAATCCCTGCCCCGCCCCCATAATGCTCCCGACAAAGTTGCGGATATTCGGAGAGCAGCGCTCGAGCCCTCCGGCGTTCGCCCTGACGATCCCGGCGATCTCTGCCCATTTGAAAGACGGGCTCCCGCAACCGCTCTATGTCGTCCTCGAAAAAGATGGCCGTGTTCGGGATCAGTCGGCCACCCTCGCATCGAAAGACGTCCATCTCGACCGGCTCGTCAATCAGCTCACCGTCAACCTCTGCCGCGGCATCCGGCGAACGCACGATCCGGACGATGATCTCCTTGACCTCATCGGTCAGGACGCTCTCTATCCTTCTTCTCGACTCGGCCGTGTAGCTGGCGATTGATTCGAGGAGCTTCACGTGACCTTCCCTCTCAAAAGTAGCATCGCTCAGGTTGAGAATAGCGGACAGGTGCTCACACGGTATCAGAGGCCGCCTATAATCCGGTCATCGTCTCGCCACTCTATCGGCGACCGGGTGGCGCTGCTCGACGGCGAGCGCACCGCGCGACACCACGCCGGAGACATGCTCTCGTATGTGTGGTGGCACTCGCCATCGTTCGGAACCTCGACCGGTGGCAGACGGCCTTTCGGAAGGATCGGCCGCTATAGAGCAGAGCTCCTTGCAACTCATTTAGTCAGGGAGAAATGATAAGACAGGTCGATCCATTCCATCACCTGGTCGTCGATATCCTGCAGGCGTTCGATGATGACGTGGTGGGTCCAGCGGTTTGGATAGGGTTCCACCGCTTCCACGATATGCGGAGAATCGATGCGATAGGGCGCTCCGAAAGATACGATCATGTAAACCGCCGGCCGCCCCTTCATTTTACGGTGTGGCAGCCATACATAGGCGAACCCATACCTGTTAGAGAAGGAGATCTGGGTCTTTTTGATCTTGATTTTTACGTCCGGATATCTCGCCCGGATCTTGTCTTCGAAAGCCAGGTATAAAGGAAGGGCCTCCGGCATCCTGTCAAAGAACAGGGCAATATCTCTTTCCACGAACACTTTCTCCCGTGATGCGGTACCGGATATGACCGGTGACCCTGAATCCTGCGTTTTACATCAGATATAACCTGGCGATATTCAGCGCCAGACAGGACGATCAGACTTGCTCCGCAAACACGGTGATTAGCTCCGGATAAAAATCATCGATCGTCCTGTACGTATCCCTGTGCTTCTCGTAATACCGAAACTTTTCGAGCAGTGCGGGCAAGTACATATACCCCAGTTTCATGTCATAATCCAGATGCATGGAAGCATATCCACTCTCACCCAGCTTTTCGGCGAGATAGATGGCGATTGCGCGTACAATATGTTCGTTCACGCACTCGTCCCAATCGCCATAGCCGGAGCGGAAATTGGGCTGCTTATATGGCTTCAGCCATTCATACGCCCGGATATATTCATCGACCAGATCGTTGAATCGTTCCGTCAAAGGATTGATCAACGGATGGGCAAACTCGTGAATGGTTACATTGGTCGATAGCGCCCCCCGGCTTTGCTCGTTTTCTTCCTCGCTATCGCTCACGTTGAACAGGGTCATGACGCTGAACATGTCGTATCTTCCATCGTTCAGGAAGCATATGCCAAAGCTGCCATGAGATAGATTGGTGATAATGTAATGGTACGAATTCTGCTTCTTGCCGTAGAAATTCTCCATGAGCGAGACAAATGGATATCGATCGATATGCTTTTTCGCGGCCTCGATCAAATCATCGTAACGGCATTCTACGACACTGAAAAAATCCATATATCCGATCTGCCGGGAAAAGTCACGCAATGCATTCAGGAGGGTATCGATATTTTCTTCTCCGCCGCATAGCTGCGTGCAGAGCTCTGACACCGGGTACTTGCGCTCGAATGCCGGTGGTCGCCCGACGGAACACATCAGCTCCATCGGCCTCCCGAGGAAAAATCCATCTCGAGTCATCGTTTCGACGATACGATAAACGTCGTGGCTCCTGTAGCGCTCGAAAAAATCCCTCACCGCGTTTGTGTAATCTGTCTCGATATCGATTACGGGGTTAAAGCCCATCAAGTCTTTGACGATCTGTCCATGATCGCTTGTGTAGAGAATGCTGTTCATCAACTCGATTTGGGGATTAACCTCTACGATAATGTGGTTCATCTACCTGGCTCCTGCGTGTATAAGGGGGGTGATGATCTGATTCGGAACGAGCGATCCGATCTCCTCTCGCCAGGCCTACGAGTCAAAAGTGCTTACCAGGCGCTCCAAACTCGCCCTGACATTGACACAACACACGCCACATGGTTCAGAGCATGGCATGATTCATGCGTCGATTTCGCCAAAACGCACACATGGTCGGAACGTTTCTGCGCCCCGACCATGTGTGTGACCATCATGTGGCTTCATCACGCTCCTGGCCGCCAAAAGGTTGGGATGTCCGCCTTGTCCGCAATATTAAAGGCGATCATCTTCTCGAGCAATGAGAAATCCACCGGACTATCCCACGGGATTCGCACCAGCTCTTTGCTGTGATCGTAGCCGGCCTGTGCGATTTCGTCAGAGAAACGCTCTATCACCACCCGTTCAGGGGCGACGGCCAGATGTCGTTTAGAGATGCTGAAGGCAATGATGAACGTGCCGTGATGGGTAAACATGGGCTGATTCCAGGCGATTCTGGGCTCCAAATCCGGGAATTTTTCGGCGACCCAGCTCAAAACCTCTTGCGTGCGGACTCGATGTTGTGGATTATCGATACGCGCCAGATACTCGGCGAAAACCTCCATGCTGTTCCCTCCTGAAACATCCACATCGGCCTCATCATACCATACGATCTATTACGGACGATGCTCCTCATACCGGCCCACAACTCGGGGGGCGCCGGCTTTTGATTCAACAGTTCGGTTGAGCAGCTCGGACATTGTGAGCATGAGGATTGCAAAGAAAATCAGATAGAGAGGATACAGCCCGATACTGATATTATCTGCAATCACTCCAAAGAGCGGTGGTATAAAGGTGCTGCCCGCATAAGCGCTTGCCATCTGTATCCCGATGATCGCTTGCGAGTTTCCCTGCCCGAAATTCGCCGGTGTCGAGTGAATGATCGACGGATAAACGGGCGCAGCGCCCAGGCCGATTACGACAAGCCCAATCAGCGCCGTTGCACTGATCCCACCGGGAATCCCCACCAGGAGAATCCCGCCCATCATCGTGATGATGCCCGATCGAATGAGTAGCTTGTCTCCAATTCTATCAGAAACGAATCCGCTAAGAAAGCGGCCAAAGGTTATTCCCAGGAAAAACAGCGATGCGAATCTCGCGGCCGTTTCGGGGTCAACCCCGCGAAATTCGACGAGATAACTGCTTGCCCACAAGCCTGTCGTTGCTTCGAGAGCACAGTAGCCGAAGAACGCCAGAAGGACCGGCTTGACCCCCCTTATCTTCAGGGCTTCCGGCAGGCTCAGCGCCGTCTTCCGCGCCTCGGAGTCGTTTCCATTGATCGTATTCCTCTCCCAGAGCGGTAGGCTCAGGAAAAGGATGGCCGTCAACGCAATCTGCAAGATGGCGACTGAGCGATAGCCGCTCTCCCATCCATAGCCGCCCGTCAGGTAATATCCCATAATATATGGGCTGACGGACGCTCCCACTCCCCAAAAGCAGTGCAACCAGTTCATGTGCCGGGAGGCATAGTGTAACGCCACGTAATTATTCAGGGCGGCATCCACGGCCCCGGCGCCCAGTCCATAGGGGACCGCCCATATGCAAAGCAACATAAAAGAGTTCGATATGGAAAACCCGAACATCGCCACTGCCGTCATCATCACGCTGATCGCAGTGACCAGGCCGGCCCCCAGTCTTCTCATCACCCTGTCGGACATCAGACTGGATACGATGGTCCCGCCGGCGATAATCATCGCCACGATTCCGGCATAGGATATCGGAACATCGAGCTGTTCATGCATAACCGGCCACGCCGAACCGAGCAGCGAATCCGGAAGGCCGAGGCTGATGAACGAGATATAGATAATGATGAGTAGCAGTAAATACACAAGGTCTCCAGAGTAAGGTCTGCGCCGATCGTCTGGCGGTAACGCTCATCCCTTATTGAGAGAAGGGGGGTTCGGTTCCTCTGATTTTGCGCCAAACCCGGCCGGTTTATGCTAGACGGTCTGATCCTTCCGGCTGCGATTCTGCAGAGCCGGTATGGTTCCTCGAGGCATAGAGGAATCGGCCGGCCCCAATCTCGGCAGCGTTCTTCATGAGTTCGAGATTGAGCCATGCAGCCAGCTCATAGAATGGTCTATCTTGAAAGGGCCACCTCGTTCTTTCACAGGATAAAAGCTCCTTGTCCGGCAGGGTGGTCAGAATCTCTTTCCAATCATCATAGAGTCGTTCGATCCTCTCTCGAACGGCGGCCATGCTCCCGGGCCACCGAACATCCTCACGAGACAGGGTCCCATGGCCAAAAGAGTGATCGAAAACCATCGACCACCAGAATATGATATGCCAGGTTAACCAGGCGATACTCGAGGGCCCCATATCATAAGATTCGGTGTCCGGCCAATCGGCCACCCAGATGCCCGATTCACAAGTCACGCCAAGCCCCCTGGGGCCGGGCCTCCAAAGACATTCGTCATCCTCTAAATCCTCAAGGTGAAACGTCAGCATCCGCCATGAGATATCGAACTGGAAATTCAACGCATTTCGGAGGCTATCCGTTGCCCCTTGAGCATCGCCACCACTCATACAATCATCCCTCAAGCGATTGGGTTGTTCCCGTCACCGACTTGTGCCCCCATGAACCGGTATCGCCGGCACCGGATCTTTATCGAGTTTGTTCCGCCAGAGCTTTTATGCGTTCCAGCGCTCTGGGAAGCCTGGCATTGAACGTCCCTTCTTGCTCTTTCGGGACATCGAGTCTGATGATCAACGTAGTGACGCCGTTCTCTTCGACGAGGGAATAGCTCTCTGCCCCGCCGGTCCACTCTTTTTCACGCTCTTGCTGCCCACCTTGTTGGGTATCGGCGCTGTGTCTGAATCGCATGAACTCGTTCGGAACCAGTTTCTCTACCAGGCTCGTCACACCGTAACCGCTTGAAGACGATAGGAACTGGATTTCATTCCCCTCTTTTATCTCTCCCTTTATATAGGTACCTTCATCGACAATACTCGCCCAGTCGCGAAACGTTATATCATCCCAAAGAGTGGCCCAGACTCTTTCTTTAGACGCATCGATCTCGATCGAGAACTGCATCTCCCTCATATTGCCCCCTGAACCGCCTGACCTATTTTAACCCGATCCCCTGACTATCAGATCTACAAGTCGTTACTCATGAACTAATCATATCAGTCCTCTTGACAAAGGCATAATACCCGCTCTGTTATCCCTCATGTCCCTTATAGGGATGCTATTGCGCGTCTACAAATGCCTCAAATACAGCGAGGAAGCGGCAGATAGAAGGGATTGCCTCCTGGGGGACGTTGACACCACAAGCTCTGGCATGTGGAAGTAAGCCGGCCGGGCAGTCGACGAAATCACGAATATACCTCAGTTTGGCTTCTGGTCTCTCGAATGACTCCAGATCAAAGATGGGAGAGCCAACGCCAAACCGCGAGCACAGCCTTTCTATCCTGTCTGTGTCGGGGATATCCTCCAGCCATGGATTGCGCACGTAATACTTGACGCTGTGCGGAATAAAGCACACGCACATATTCAAGTCTCACCGGTCGAGCTCCGGCTCTGTCAGCTCAGAACCCGGTTGCAGATCCCAGCTCAATTGTTGCTCTGCGTGAGGGAGGTTGATGTGGTCGAACAGCACTGTCGTTCGAGGCGGGATGATGGCCGGGGAGCTCTTTTGTAAGTAAGTCTACGATGATGGGACCGGTTTTTGTCTTTCGTCCTGTCGGTTCTCGGAAATAGATCCACGACATTTTTGTGCTGGTGGCGGGTGGGAACATATCGCCCCCGACTACCACTCTTTCAAGAAATTGCTAAGTGGTGTCACATCTTCCATCCCGGACCCCAAAGTTGCCACACAATTCCGCCCTTTGGCTTTCGCCTTGTACAGAGCATCATCTGCCATTTTCAAGATATCTTCAATATCGCCAACATCGTCAGCGTTACCACGGATCGCCGCCACTCCAATGCTCACCGTAATACCAATTTCCTGATTTCCGTAAATCACCTTTCTCCCGGCCACAGTCTCTCGGAGCTGTTCCGCTTTCTTTTTCGCTTCTTCTAAAGAAGCGTTCTTTAAAATCACGGCAAATTCTTCTCCTCCTATGCGCCCGGCAATGTCGGTTTTTCGGAAGCCGGTTTTTATGATGTCTCCCATTTCGCGAATCATCTCATCGCCCGCCGCATGTCCAAAATTATCGTTGATGGCCTTGAAATTATCCAGATCCATAACCAACAACGATAGTTCCTCGTTATTCCTTCTGGTCCTGGCAAACTCCTTTTGGGCCAAATTCATAAATTCTGCCCGATTATAGAGGCCGCTTAGAGAATCTGTAGTGGCCAGGAACTTTAATTGCTCCTGAATCTTTCTTTCCTCTGTAACATCCCGGATGGACTTGAGCATTCTCGTGTTTCCATCGCGGGGATCTCCCAGCGGCACCACATCGATCTCAAAAAATCGTTCTTCCCCGTCTATCACCAGAGAAAAATCTCGGCTGGTCTCACTTTCGAAAATCTTCAGCCACTCTGGCTCTCGACCGAGAATATGCTCTAGAGGATAGTTATTCAATGAGATGCCTATCGCCCCAAAAAACTTTTCGGCGGCCCTGTTGTAGTCTATTATTCTTTTCCCCGGCCCCAATACCAGCATACCGGCAAAGTTGTTCTCAAAGATTGTCTCCCGAGCCAGAGTTCTTATTTCCAAAAAATCGTATTTTAAAATGCCA
>JBMNOI010000003.1:0-56297 GCA_050942995.1 Anaerolineae bacterium | reverse complement strand
GGTGTAGGGGTGCGGCCCGTTCCGCTGAACGATGCGCTGCGTCGTCAGGCCGCCGACGGACAGACGACCGGATTGCTGGTGGTCGAGATACGCCCCGGCGCGCCGGCCGCTGCGGCCGGGGTGCAGCCGGGTGATCTGCTGATGACGCTGAACGACATGCCGCTCACAGGGTCCAGGGTGTTGATGCGGGCTCTGCTGGAGCATGGCGCCGGTGAGAGGGTGACCCTCACGCTGGTGCGAGGCGGCGAACGGCGGCAGTTGAATCTGAATCTGGCTCCGCTGGAGCGTGCTGCATGAGCGAACGAGTGCGGGTGGCCGTCCTTGCTCCGGCGTCGGCCATACGCGCCGGCCTGCGGACGTTGCTTCAAATCGACCCGACGATCGAGATCGTGGCCGAATCGGGCGACCTGTCCGAGGCCGGGTGGACGGGCATCGACTATGATCTGCTGTTGGTCACCGCCGAAGTGATCATAGCCGATGCCCTGTCGCGCATGCCGGGGTTCTTCGAGGGACGGGCCGGTCTGCTGATCATGGCCGATGCGACCGACCGGTTGCCGGGGCTCGACGGGCTTTGGGGGCGTCCTTTCGGGCTGATCTCTTATGACGCCTCGGGCGAGGAACTGGTGGCTGCCGTGCGTGCCGTCGCGCTGGGGCTCGTCGTGGGAGATCCGGACCTGGTCCGCCTGCTGCCCCAGGCGACGGACGAGGCCGACGGGCCGTCGTTGTATGCCGAATCGCTGACCGATCGGGAGAGCGAGGTGCTGCAACTGGTCGCGCAGGGCATGGCCAATAAACAGATCGCCCACACGCTGAGCATCAGCGAGCATACGGTCAAGTTCCATCTTTCGGCGATATACTCCAAACTGGGGGCGACCAATCGCGCCGAGGCGGTCAGTATCGGCGTGCGTCGCGGCCTGGTGATGCTGTAATCGCCGGGTTCCCCCATGACAGGCCGTCGCCGGGCGGCTATAATCTCTGCATGAGTAACCTGATGTTGCGCCGTAAATGGACGCTACGCGCTCACGGTCGACAGGTGGTATTCATCAAGCGCCCCATCGAGAGCGCCGAGCATGTCATCATGAAAGCGTTGCTCTGGGCGTTGTATCTGCCCTTTTACCCCGACATGTCCGTCGAGATATCCATCGGCGACCGCTTCAAGCCAGATCTGGTGTCGCTGGATGATCGGGGGAGGCCGCTTTTCTGGGCCGAGGCCGGAGAAGTGCACCTGCACAAGATGCGCTCGCTGTTGCGCCGCTATCGTGAGACACACTTTGCCCTGGCCCGCCGGGATGCCCGGCTGGACCCGTTGCTCGAGATGGTACAGGGCGCGTTGGGAGACATGCCACGTCGTGCGCCGGTCGATCTGATCACCTTTCCTTCCGACAGCGTCGGGCGGTTCATCGACGCCACGGGCGAGGTGCGCGTGCATCATGACGCGGTCGAGTGGGTGCGGCTGGAGGGCGAATCGCCTCCGGCATGGCACCGGCCGTCCGATTGACGCCCGTCCGTCGTGCACATATCATACCGACCATCCGATCTACTCATAAAGGGGTGTGCAGTGTACGTCCTCGGCATCGATCTGGGTACGCAAGGGGCACGGGCTCTGATTACGGATCTGGACGGGCGCGTATGCGTCGAGATCGCCGATGCATTTCCGCCGAAACAGGTGACCTCGGAGCAGCCCGGCGTTTTCGAGCAGGATCCCCTTGTCTGGCGGCGTAGCGTTGTGACCGCCCTGACCGAAGCGGTATCTCGCTTTGTCTCTGCCGGTCATCCGGCTACCGATATCGCCGCCCTCTCGGTCACTTCGACCTCGGGCACCCTTTGCATGGTCGATGCTGTCGGTGAGCCGGTGGGATCGGCCATCATGTATTCGGATACCCGCTCGATCGCCGAGGCGGAAGAGGCGCAGGCGGCAGGCGGCGAGACGGTGGCCCGCATCGGCGCCCGGTTCAACGCCTCTTTTGCGCTGAACAAGGCGCTCTGGTTGCAGCGTCATGCGCCAGAGGTCATGCATCGCGCCCGCTGGTTGCTCAGCCCTACCGATCTGATCATCGGCTGGCTTTCGGGCGAGTGGGGGCGTACCGACTGGACCAATGCCCTCAAATGGGGCTATGACCTGGTGGATCTGCGCTGGCCCGAGTTCATCGCCCGCGACCTGGCGCTCCCCCTGGAGAAGCTGCCTCGTGTCGAGGCGCCGGGGGCCATTGTGGGGCGGGCCGATACTCCACTGGCCGCACAGGCCGGCCTGACTCCCTCGACACAGGTGGTGGCCGGTGCGACCGACGGCACGGCCTCACAACTCGCCAGCGGCGCCGTATCGCCCGGCGAATGGAACAGTACCCTGGGCACCACACTGGTGCTCAAGGGGGTGAGCGATTCACTGCTGACCGATCCCCTGGGACGCATCTACTGCCATCGCCATCCCGACGGCTACTGGCTGCCCGGCGGCGCTTCCAGCACGGGGGCCGACTGCCTGGCCCGCCGCTTTGATTCCGCCGACCTCTCCCGTCTGGATGAGGCGGCGCTGGCCTGCGCCCCAACCGACCTGGTGATCTATCCCCTGGTGCGAAGGGGTGAGCGCTTTCCCTTTCTCAAAGAGGATGCCGAAGGGTTCACCCTGGGGGAGAGCGATGACGCGGCGACGCGCCTTGCCGCTCATCTGGAGGGGCTCGCCTACGTCGAACGGCTGGCCTACGAGACTGTCGAGTCGCTGGGGGCGGTGGTGAGCGATACGGTGTTTGCCGTAGGCGGCGCCACGCGCAGCAACGCCGGCCTGCAGATTCGGGCAGACGTGTTGGGTCGGCGCATGTGGCTGCCCCGGTCACCTTCTGGCGCTATGGGCGCGGCGGTTCTGGCCGCCCGGGGGGTCGCCTTTACGAGCCTTCATGCGGCGGCACGGCGTATGGTGCGCTGCCAGAGCATCATCGAGCCCCGGACCGAACATGCGTCGGCGTATACAGAACGGTATGAGCGCTTTATCGCCGCCTGCCGTGAGAGGGGCTATCTCTCATGACGATATTCAAGACGTGCGATATTCGCGGCGTGTACGGCAGTGAACTGGACAAGGAGACCGCCCATCGGCTGGGGCGCGCTGTAGGAGCGCGTATGCAGAGTCGCGAGGTGGTGGTGGGCGGCGACCTGCGCATCAGCACCCCCGCGCTCAAAGAGGCGTTGATCCTCGGCCTGTTGCGCGGCGGCGCGCACGTGGTGGATGTGGGCACGGTGCCCACGCCGGCCTTTTATTATGCCATGCGGGCGCTGGGCATATCGGCGGGCGTGATGGTCACGGCGTCGCATAACCCGGCGCGTTATAACGGCTTTAAACTGATGCTGGGCGCTCTACCGATCGAGCCGGAGGAACTGCAGGAGCTGGCCCGGGAGATGCAACGCGATGATCTGGCCGAGGGGCAGGGGAACCGTCGAACGGCCGATATATTGCCGGCCTATGAGGTGCTGCTGTGCGATGCCTTTTCCGGACAACACCCCCGGCATGTAGTGGTAGATGCCGGCAACGGGGCGATGTGGCAGACGGCGCCGAATGTGTTACGCCGTCTGGGGCATCATGTCGATGAGATTCACTGTGTGCCCGACGGCACTTTTCCCGGGCGCGATCCCAACCCGGCTGTGCCGGCCCACCTCGAGGATCTGCGTCGCCGGGTGCGCGAGTCGGGTGCCGAACTGGGTATCGCCTTTGACGGGGACGGCGATCGGGTCATATTCGTCGATGAAGGGGGACGGGTGCAGCCGGCCGACCGCCTGCTGGTGCTGATGATCCGCCATCTGCTACGGCAGTTCCCGGGGGCGGCTGTGGTGTACGACCTCAAATCCTCGTCCGTTGTGCCCGAAGCCATCCGGACCGCAGGCGGACGTGCGCTGATAGAGCGCTCGGGCCACGCGTTCATCAAGCGGCGGCTGTTGACCGAGGACGCTGTGCTGGGCGGCGAGGTCAGCGGGCACTATTTCTTTCGCGAGACGGGCGGCGATGACGCGTTATACGCCATACTGTTGATGTTGCGCATTCTGGATGAGGCGGGCGCGACGCTGGGGGCGGCCATGGACACAGTGCCCGAATATCCCGGCACGCCCGATCTGCGGATCCCGTGCCCACTCGATGCGGCCCGGCGTATACTGGACGAATTGCGTCAGGGTCTGGCCCGATTTCCCATCGATACACTGGACGGTGTGCGTGTGCGTTTTGACGAGGGATGGGCGCTGGCGCGCGTCTCGGTCACCGAGCCGCTCATCACGCTACGGTTCGAGGCGCACACCGGAGAGGCGCTGCGGGCTATCATTGCCCGGGTCCGGGGCGCGTCGGCATCGCTGGACGACTTGATGCGCAGCGCCGGTCCGGCGCTCGACCAGGTGCTGTCGGACGAAACAGACGCGGACTTGTTTTAGCTATCGTGTAATCGATCATGTTCGGCGCTTCATAAAGGAGGATGCCCTCATGCGATTTACACCAAAATACACGCGGGGTTCTCTGACGACGGTGGACGGTGCCCGTATCGACTATGTCATCATGGGCGAGGGTTCGGTGCCCATGGTGGTGATCCCGGGCGCTAACGACGGCCTCTCTACGGTGGGCGACTCGGCCGCCAGCCTGGCCCGATCCTATTACAAACGCCTCGACAAGTATCGCCTGCTCATCATCGGCCGGCGCGAGCCCATCCCGGAGCGTTTCGGCGTCGATCGGCATGCGATGGATATGTTGTGGGCGGTGAACAAGCTGAATTGGGGGCCCTCGGTATGGGAGGGCATCTCGGCCGGTGGGTTTATCGCTCTGTGGGCGGCGATCAAGGGGCGCAACCTGGTGCGCGGCCTGATCCTCACATCGACGGCGGCCTATATGAACGAGGCCGGCCGGGCCGTGGCCGAAGAGTGGCTGGAGTTGGTTGCCGAGGAGCGCTGGAAGGATCTGATCTGGAGCAGCATCTCATATACATGCAGTGGCTGGCGGCTCTGGCTGTATCGACTGCTTCGTCCGCTTCTGGGACTCTTTGTTCGACCCCAGCCGTACGCCCGGACGCGCATGACCCGTTTGATACAAGAGTTGCTTCGGGCCGATGCCCGCTCTATCCTGCCCTATATCACCTGTCCGGCGCTGGTTATCGGCGGTGAGGACGATCGCATTGTACCGGCCGAGGCCCAGCGTGAGATGGCCGCTACGCTGCGCAATGCGCGTCTGGTGCTCTCCCCCGGATGTGGTCACGACAGCGATCGAGGGAACCCGATTTACGAGCGAGAGGTGGATCGCTTTGTGGACGAGGTCATGGTTGTCGACAACTGATCTTTTCGCGCGTATAGCGCCCCGCTTGTTCCATTTCGTGGAACGGGGCAAGCGGGGCGTTTTTCTATTGCGAGGGGCGGCGTTGTCGCGCCGCAGCGCTGTTTGGGAGGGGCGCAGTTGCCGAAACGTTACATTTTCCTTATATTACGGGATGGGAAGTCGCCTGAAACATCACACCACCATATCGCACCACTCATGGGGAGGGAGTAATGGCTGTAAGAGGAAACCTGGTCGTCGGTCAGTCGGGTGGACCCACCGCTGTGATCAACAACTCGCTGGTGGGCGTCATCCATGAGGCTATGGCCCATGCCGAGATCGACGACATTTTCGGGATGGTGCACGGTATTCGGGGTGTTCTGAACGCCGAGTTCATGGACCTGCGCAAAGAATCGCCGCAGACTTTGGAATTGTTACGCAACACCCCCGCTTCGGCGCTGGGCACCGTGCGCTACAAGGTGACTGAAGAGGACTATCCGCGACTGATCGAGGTGTTCAAGCGCTTTAACGTTCGCTACTTTTTCTACATCGGTGGCAACGATTCGATGGATACCTCGCACAAGATTCATCTGGCCGCCGAAAAGCTGGGCTATGAGATGTATGCGATCGGTGTGCCCAAGACGATCGACAACGATCTGGCCGAAACCGATCACTGCCCCGGCTATGGCAGCGCGGCGCGTTTTGTGGCCGCCGGCCTTCGCAATACCGGCCTCGACACCTGGTCTATGGGGGACAGCGGCCCCATCAAGCTGGTGGAGGTGATGGGCCGTAACGCCGGATGGCTTGCAGCGGCGACGGCGCTGGCCCGCGAGCGGGAGGGGGATCCGCCGCATCTGATCTACGTGCCCGAGCGTGGTGTCACGCTGGAGCAGATTGTGGCAGATGTTCAGAACTGCTACGAGAAGTATGGCTTCTGTGTCGCTGCCGTCAGCGAGGGGTTGACCGGGCCGGATGGCGAAGAGCTGGCGCGGTCCAACGGCAAGCCGGTCGAGGTGGATGCCTTTGGCCATGCGCGCAAGAGCGGCGTGGTGGATGTGATCGCCGACGCCATCAAAGAGCATCTGGGCTTTACCGCCCGCTTTGACAAGCCCGGTTATATGCAGCGCTCTTTCGCCGAGCTGATGTCGCCTGTGGATCGCGAAGAGGCGTATGAAGTGGGCCGTGCCGCCGTGCGGGCCGCTTTGGCGGGTGTGAGCAACAAGATGGTTACGCTGGTGCGCGAGCCGGGAGATGAGTATCGGTGCACCACGGGATTGGCTCCCCTCGAAAAGGTCGCTAACCGCGAGCACATGCTCCCGTCCGACATGATTGCACCTTCCGGCAACGATGTGACGGAAGAGTTTATCAAGTATGCCCGGCCGCTCATCGGTGGGCCGCTCGTGTCGTACGGTCGCCTAGAGCGGCATCTGGTATCAGAGCGCGTGCACTAGTTCCTTGCCCGGATGAAAAGAAGCGAGGAGGGGATGGATGATGCCCCTCCTCGTTTTTTGTGAATCGATGGATCTATGCACCGCACATTTTTCGATTTTCGCCCTCGTTTTCATGAAAACTCTAATAGTTTTGTAACATAACAAGAGGAAAAATGTGCTAAAATAGAGCTAGAGGTCTCGCCCGCGTTGCTCTCCCCCCCAGGTATCCCAAGCAACGTGGGCGAGATCGCTCGCTTTTTCCCCGCCCTGCTCAACGGCGTTTTGGAAACAGATCCCCGGTAGGAAGCGAATGTTCCGGCTCGTAGCCGATGAGCGCCCGTGCTTTGTCGATGCTGACCAGCGTCTCGTCCCCCTGAAGGCTTTTCTTTCGCCCCTCGACCTCGGGGAAGAACAGATTCAGCAACGTCTCCGAATCGACGCCCACCATATTGTACCGGTCGTTTACGAACAGCGGGTGGCTCCCGGTATAGCCGGCCAGGAGCGCCTTCTCGATGGCCTGAGCCGAATCACGCGCGTCGATGCTGGTCCAAAAGTTGGAGCGGCCGAACATCAGCGCGGCATCCAGATCATCGTAAGGGCTTCTTCCCCCGCCGGGACGTTCCCATGCCCGCTCGACACGAAGCGCCTCAAAGCGGCGGATGAGATCGTCCGCCCGCTTGCGCCGCTCTGTGTCGGGTAGATCCAGCAGTCTGGCCACGCCCCGGGCGACGTTGTCGGCGAATCGGTAAAAATATGTTTCTCCTCCGGCATTCACCTCGTATACGGCCGGCAGGCGCAGGCACACGCCCGAGATCCCCTCGCGCCGCCAGTAATAGTCGGCGATGGCCTCGGTCACCTGCTTGGAGAAGGAGTAGGGATCGGTGGTGCAGGCAGGATGTTCCTCGTCGACGGGAAAGTAGAGCAGATCAAAGTTTTTGATGCCAAAGTTGTACCCGAACGCGTTGATCGAGCTGGCCGTTACCACCCGTCGGATGCCGTGTATGGCGGCGGCTTCATAGACATGGTATGTGCCGTCGCAGTTGATGTGAAATATCTCCGGTCCCGAGCCTTTGGATGGGTGAGGGATGGCGGCCAGATGGACGACCGCCTCTATCCCGTCCATTACGCGGATCAATTCGTCAAGATCGGTCACGTCGCATTGCCGATATTCGGCGCCCTCGATCACCGTGTTGGCGCGTCGTCCGATGACGCGCACCGTGTGCCCATGACGGACCAGCCGCTCGACCGCCGCCCGACCGACGTTGCCCGTTCCCCCTGTGACCAAAACCTTCATGATGCCGGCCTCCATCTGATCTGGATATGATACGATTGATTCTATCGCCATAATCCCTCTGGCGACAAGCCGGTGAGGCGGTTGACTCCCCCGTGTCTTCTCACTTACACTAGGCTCGAGCATCATGCCGAGGAGGTTGACATGCTGGCAATCAACGGTGGCACCCCGGTACGCACTCGACCCTATCCTTCCTGGCCGCAGTGGGACAAAGGGGAGGAAGACGCGCTCTTGCGGGTATTGCATTCAGGCCGCTGGTGGTCGATGGAGGGGACCGAGGTCAACGCGTTGCAGGATGAATTCGCCGCCTATCACGATGCCCGGTATGGTGTGGCGGTGACCAACGGCAGCGCCGCGCTGGAGGTGTGCCTGCGCGCCGCCGGTATCGGCTGGGGCGACGAGGTCATCACCACGCCCTATACCTTTATCGCCACGGCCAATGCGTGCCTGCTGGTGGGCGCCATCCCGCGCTTTGTGGACCTGCGTCCAGAGACGTGGAATATAGACCCGGAGATGATCGAGGCGGCCATCGGCCCGCGCACCAAAGCAATCATTCCGGTGCATCTGGGGGGAGAGCCCGCCGATATGGACGCCATCATCGATATCGCCCGACGGCACAATCTGGTGGTGATCGAGGACGCCTGCCAGGCCCATGGGGCGACATGGCGGGGAAAAAAGGTGGGCGCCATCGGCGATATGGGCTGCTTCAGCTTTCAGGCCAGCAAGAATATTACCGGTGGTGAGGGGGGCATGATCCTCACCAACGACGAATCCTGGGCGGACAGGTGCTGGTCGGTGGTGAATGTGGGGCGAGAACGAGAGGGCGCCTGGTATCATCATGTGGGGCTGGCCAGTAACTATCGCCTCTCCGAGTGGGCGGCGGCGGTGTTGCGGGTGCAACTCACTCGCATCGACGAGCAAACCGAGACGCGGGTGCGCAATGCCGCCTATCTGGCCGAGGCGCTGAGCGATGTGGACGGCCTGGTGCCGGCCCGGACCGATCATCGGGTGACGCGGAACGCCTACCATCTGTTCAAGATCTGGTATCAGCCCGAACGTGTGGGCGAGCATTCGGCTGCAGAGTTTGCCGCGGCCATGCGTGCCGAGGGCATCCCCATGACGGTGGGTTATCCGATTCCGTTGAACCGCCATCCGGTGGTGGTCGAACACTCGGCCGAGATCCGCCGGAGGCTGGGGCTTCCGGCCGAAGAGCCGGGGGACTGCCCGGTGTGTGAGGAGGTGTGCATCCGCGGCCTCTGGCTGCCCCAAAGCGTGTTCTTGGGCGACCAGGCCGATATGGACGACATTGTGACCGCGGCGAAAAAGATCGTGGCGGCCTGGCGATAGGGGGCATCATCTTCCGCATAGGGGCGTATTGACACGATTTCGCCCACTTCGCATAATACGGGCACTCTCAAGAGAAAGCGAGGTACAGAGCGTTGGCCGCCAAATTGACAATACCCGATCTGCTGGAAAAAGTGAGCAATAACGAGCCGCTGAGCATGATCACCTGTTACGACTATCCCACGGCGCGCATCATCGACCAGGCCGGTGTAGATATCGTGCTGGTGGGCGATTCGGTCGCCATGACGGTGCTGGGACATCCGGATACCCTCCCGGCGACTATGGATATGATGACGCTGTTCTGCCAGGCCGTCTCTCGGGGGTGCGAGCGGGCCTTTGTGTTGGGCGATATGCCCTACATGTCGTACCAGGTCTCGGTGTCCGAGGCGATCCGCAATGCCGGGCGACTCATGGCCGAGGGGCGAGTAGACGGCGTCAAGCTGGAGGGCGGCCGCAGCATGGTGCCCGCCGTCAAGGGCATCGTCGGCGCCGGCATTCCGGTGATGGGCCATCTGGGGCTGACGCCGCAGAGCGCCTCGGCCATCGGTGGCTACAAGGTGCAGGGCCGCAGCGCCGATACGGCCATCAACCTGCTGGAGGACGCTCTGGCGCTGGAGGAGGCCGGTGTATTCGCCGTGCTGCTGGAACTGGTGCCGGCGCGTATCGCCGCCGTAATCACCGAAAAGCTGAGTGTGCCCACCATCAGCATCGGCTCGGGCGCGGATTGCAACGGCTCATGCCAGATCCTGCATGACGTCATCGGCATGTTCGAGGCGTTCACCCCACGCCACGCCAAACAATATGCCCAGGTGGGCGCGGTGCTGCGCGAGGCCATGGGACAGTTCGTGGCCGAGATCAAAGACGGTACCTATCCCGGCCCTGAGCACGCCTTTAGAGTGGGCGCCGAGGAGCTGCGCCAGTTCATGGAGTATGCCGGCAAGCGTTGAGAGCCACCGCACGGAGATAGCGAACCCGCCTCGCCCCAGGACATTCGGGCGAGGCGGGTTTTGATTTCATAGCCTGGTGAGGGACGGTCGGAGTATCCTTTAGCCCGTCCCTTCGATGGGCTTTCCGCATCGGGCGCAAAAGCGGGCGCCGGGACGCAGAGGGGCGCCGCAATGGGGGCAGAATTTTGCCGCCTCGCGCTCTTGCGGGGCACCGCAGTAGGGGCAAAAGCTGACCTCTGTGGTGAGGGCATGGCCGCACCGGGCACATTGCCGGCCGCCGCTATCGGGCGGCTCGACGCTTTCTCTGGCCTCGAGTTGGGCCAGTTCGGCGCGCTGCTGCTCTACCGCCGTCTGCAGCTCGACGATGTGCTGGCATAGCGGGTTGAGCTCTGGCGAGTTCAGGTGGCCGGCGCGGTGCAATCCCACGGCCTGCACCCCTACGGCGGTGATCAACTCGGAGATCTGGACATCCAGCCGCCCGAGTTCGTCTCGGGCACGGTTGATGGCGCGGCGGCGATCGGCCTCGGCCATTTGGCGGCGCACGCTATCGATGGTGGCGCGCAGCCCCCCTTTGCTGTTGATGGTGTTGATGAGATCCTCGGCCCGCTGCTTGAAAATCCCCAGAATATCGCTCATCCTCACCTCCCGTGCCTCCGCAATCTGTTCTTATCTTCTATACGCGCGACGGCGCGCAGGGTCGCGGGGGCGGGCCGGGCACGTGTGGCGCCCGGTCACGCAGGCCAGCACTGGCGCCCACCGTCTACCCGGAGTACCTGCCCGGTGATGTAAGAGGCGCCGCCGGATACCAAAAACTCTACGGCACGGGCTACCTCGATAGGGCGGCCATAGCGCACCAGAGTGCCCTCTTCCACCATCATCTCTTCGTCCAGCGCGCGGCTGGCGGCAAATCGTGGGGTGAGGGTATCGCCCGGGGCGATGACGTTTACATAAACATTATAGGGGCGCATCATCACGGCCAGGCAGCGCGAGTACTCGTGTACGGCGGCCTTGGCGGTCGAATAGATGGCCGATTTCTCGTTACCGGTGAGGCCGGCGATGCTGCCGATGTTGACGATCCAACCCGAACGTCGGGCCATCATCTCGGGCGCTACCTCCCGGCAGGTGAGGATACAGGTCATCAGGTTGCGGTCGAGCACGGTGCGGATATCGTCCAGCGAAATGTGGACGGCGTCGTTCCCCTCGGGCTTGCCGGCATTGGGCGCCTCGACGCCACGGGCGCCGATATCGCCCCCGGCACAGTTCACCAAGATGTCGATGCGCCCAAAACGCTCTCTGATCTGTCCGACCATGCGCTGTACCACGCTTTCATCGGTCAGATCGCCCCATACCGCCAACACTTCGACCCCATGCTCGCGTGAGATCTCGGCGGCCACCGCCTCCAGCGATTCGGCTTCGCCGAACGCTCGGGTAGAGGTGGGGCTGGTGCCCTGCACGACGACGTGGGCCCCGCAGGAGGCCAGATGGGTGGCAATGATCCGGCCGATGCCACGCGAAGACCCGGTGACCCAGGCCACCTTGCCCGATAGATGCCGCTCTGTCATCTTGCTCTCCTTCAGCGTTCGGTGATCGAGGATTCGACGAGTCGATCCAGGTCTGCCGTGGCCAGGCAATCTCCCGACAGCCCCTGAATGCGCACATTACGCCGGATGAGGCCCTTGTCGGCCAGCCGATCCAGCAGGCGATCCCATTCCCACTTTTCCCAACGAAACAACCGATAGGTGCCGGCGGCCGTATGCGCCACCACGTTGTGCAGGTAGCGCAGCAGTAGCGTTTCCATGGCCTCGTCGGTGCTGATCTTGCGGGCCGCATCGGGCACCTGGGGGAATGCGCGCAGAAACAGGTCGTACACATAGGCGTATCCCCAGCGGTTGGCATCCGAGATGCCCACCTTGGCGATTTTTAGCTCGGTCTGCAACTCGGCGACGGCGCGATCGAACCGCCGCGCGTTGACGCCGCCGCCGGCCAGTCCGGCAAGCTGGCGTAGCCGACTGGTGGCCATGGCGCCCTCATTCAGCAGCACCTCGTACACATTCTTGGCCTCGACGCTCAGCAACCCGTCCTCGTACTGCTCGAGGTAATCCTCCGGATCGCCATAGTTGGACGACAGAGCGTAAAAGGAGGGCAGCAGCGACAGCGATACGAGGGTCGGTTTGTTACGCAAGAGCTTGCCATAAAAGATCGCCCCTCGGGCGGGCAACGAGTCTTTCCATGCCCAGGTGCGGCCGATGTCGGCGTCATGATGTGTATTGGGCATCTCGCGTCGGGCGCCGCATACCGCCGCCCAGAGCGTGGGGATCTCGGCTCCCTGGCCGCCAAAGAGAAAGCAAAAGCCGACCTCGTTGACGAAACGCTCCGCATCCTCTTCGGTGTGCAGACGCAATGCAGGCGTGCGATGGTAGTGCAGATCGCGCACCCGCTCGATCTGTTCCAGCTTGTATTCGGACATGGCAGACAGAGATATGCTCCTCAAGGTCGCCTCAATCTCGCCCGAGGACACATAAAAGGGTTCCGTCGCCCGACGGAATGCCCGAAAGCCGGGCGCTTTGAGGCGATTCGTTATACCGCCACCCGAATGGCGTGGGTGGGGCAAAGGGCTTCGCAGTTACGGCAAGCCGTGCAACGCCCGATGGCGGCAACTTTGACGGGATGGAATCCGCCCGTCCACTGGGCGCCGTCGATAGCCAGCACGTCACGCGGGCAGGTGTGCACGCATACATTGCATCCGTTACACAGCGTACGATCGATTTCAACTCGTACCAGTTTCAGCATCGGTTCAGTTTCCTCCGAAATTGCCCGGTCAATGCCGGCACGACTTGGAATAGATCACCAACAATTCCATATGTGGCGAAATCAAAGATCGGCGCATCGGGGTCATCATTTATGGCCACGATGATCCGAGAAGTGCCCATTCCGGCGCGGTGTTGTATGGCCCCGGAGATGCCGCAGGCGATATACAGATCGGGACGCACCGTGCGCCCCGTCTGCCCCACCTGATGGGCGTAGGGAATCCACCCTTCATCGACCGCCGCGCGCGAGGCGCCCACTGCGCCGCCCAGCACCTGGGCCAGGTCACGTATCAGGGCGAACCCTTCCGGCCCCCCCACGCCGCGCCCGCCGGATACGATGATGCGGGCGTCGGCCAGGTTCACCGTGTCATCCTGCAGATAGAAATCCAGGATGCGGGTGGCGATCTCATCCTCGGCCATCTCTACCGACACATGGACGATCTGCCCCCGACGCGTCGGATCGGGTGTGGGCATTTCGAATACCCGGTGGCGCACGGTGGCCATTTGTGGCCGGCGAGTCGGTGTGAGAATGGTGGCCATGATATTGCCGCCGTAGGCGGGGCGGGTTTGACGCAGCAGGCCGGTCTCGGGATCGATATCCAGGCCGGTGCAATCGGCCGTGAGGCCGGTGTACAGCTCGGTGGCCACAGATCCGGCCAGGTCACGGCCGCGCGAGCTGGCGCCCATCAACAGAATCTCCGGGCGATGCGCGCGGGCCAGTTCGACCATGATGCGGGCATAGGGCTCGGTACGATAATCGCAGAGCAGCGGCGCGTCGGCCAGAAAGACACGGTCTGCGCCGTAGGCGATGGCTTCATGGGCTACCGCGGCGACATTATGCCCCAGCACGCATGCAGTGAGGGTGGTACCCAACGTATCGGCCAGCAGGCGCCCCTGCCCCATCATCTCCCACGAGATGTCCGAGGGGCGGCCACGGAACTGCTCGACCCACACCCATACGCCGCCGGCCTCCTGATCGGGCGCCGGAGCGGCCGTCTGTGGCAGAGAGAGGGCGTCGACAGGGCATTCAGGTGGGCAGATGCCGCAGGCGATACAGTTCTCATCGACGACCGCCACGCCGTCTACCAGCTTGAGCGCGCCATGAGGGCACACGTCCACGCAGGCCCCGCAACCGATACACGTCTCGACATCGATGTGCAACAAAGTCATGGCCGTCCTCCTATATCACGCGATCGGCCAGCAACCGGTCGCACAGGTGTTCGGCGGCGTCCTCGACAGAATCGGCAGGGAACATCTCGGCCCGGCCCTCACGGACCGACGGCGAGAACACACGCACCACGCGGGTGGGTGAGCCCTCCAATCCCAGCCGTGTGACGTCGATCTCGGGCAGATCGGCCGGGGTCCACACCGGGATCTCGAGGCGGCGGGCGGTGCGCAGGCCGCGAGGCGTGGGAGTGCGTGGACGGTTGATATCCTTGACCACGGTGAGCAGCGCGGGCAGGGCAGTCTGCACCCGCTCGCGCCCCTCCTCCAGCAACCGCTCGACCTCGATGGTGCGGGCGGCGAAATCGATCTCGCAGATACGCGAGACGTAGGTAAGCTGGGGAATCTCGAGCTGGTTGGCGATGCCGGGACCTACCTGACCGGTATCCCCGTCCATGGCCTGTCGGCCACACAGGATGATGTCATAATCGCCGAGGCGGCGAATGGCCTGAGCCAGGGTATACGCGGTGGCCCAGGTATCCGCCCCGGCGAATTCACGGGCGCTGAGGAGTATGGCATCATCGCAACCCATGGCGGCCGCTTCGCGCAGCTCTTTCTCTGCTTTTGGCGGCCCCATGGTGAGTGCCGTCACCCGGCCGCCGTGTGACTCCTTCAGGCGCAGAGCCTCTTCGATGGCATACATGTCGAACGGGTTGATAATCGATTCGACCTGATCCCGCATGAGGGTGTTCGTCTCGGGGTCAAAGCGTACCTGGGTGGTGTCGGGTACCGACTTGATGCATACGATGGCGTGCAATATGAATGCTCCTCTTGCAACCTGACACTACAACGCCCCGATCTGGGCCGACGGGGATGTGAAAAGTATACCACAAACGCCGGGATGGGATAAATGATCGTCCGGCGTCCTCACAGAGAGAACCCGATGGGGGAGCCTTTTGCCCTCCTGGCCCGCATGGCGTACACTGATAGGGTACGTTTTGCGCCTGTCGTGCCGGGTCTGTTGCGGCATGCGAGGCACCCATCCCTTCAGGAGGAGCGGTATGCGACCATCCCCCCTTATGGTTTCAGAGCCAGGTTCGTTTGCGGCGTATACGATGGCCGTTCGCGTGCCGGGAATCATCGACGGCGTCATCGATGCTAACGATTATCCGCCCGAGATTGTGTCTGCGTTGCGCGCTCTGGCTGCCGAGATGGCCGAGGGGCTGGTGAGGCCGCTGCGCGAGGATGCCGCGGACGCCGATTTCTGGCGTGCTGCCTGGGACGAGCACTGGCGGGGTAAAACGTGGCGCGAAATGACCTGGTTTCACGCCGAAACCTACTTTTACCGACGCGTGCTCGAGGCGGTGCAGACCTTTCAGCCCGGCCCGTGGCAGGGCAACGATCCCTTTGCTCCGCACAAGCGCGATGCACTGCATGAGGGGCTGCCCATGCTGGCCGGCCTGTATGATGACGACAATCCAGAGATGGATTTGCGCGAGCGCTTTCTGGCGCGGCTGCGCAGCAGCCTGTGGGGCAATCGGGTGGACCTGAGCAACATCGCCGTGGTGCGCAATACAGAAGACAATACCGGTCAGCGCGGCGACGACCTGTTGTTGATCGATCACAGCGAGGCGGTGTGGGAGATTCTGCGTCACGGCGTTGCCCGTCTGGATCTGGTGGCCGACAACAGCGGCTCGGAGCTGTTGACCGATCTGGCGCTGCTGGATCTGGTGCTGGCGCACGATTTGGCCGGCGAGGTACACCTGCACCTCAAGAACTATCCCTTCTTTGTGTCCGACGCCACTCCGCGCGATCTGGACGATACGTGGCAGGCGTTGCTGGCGGCCTCCGAGCCGGCGTTGAACGGGCTGGGAGAGCGCCTGGTTCATTGGCGGGATGCAGGGCGTATTCATGTGCACGATGACCCCTTCTGGACGCGCTGTCTGCTGTTTCGAGAGATGCCCGACGAGGTGCGCCGAGTCCTCGCGCAGGCCGATCTGGTGATCTTTAAAGGGGACGCCAATTATCGTCGGTTAGTGGATGACGCTCACTGGCCCTTCACATCGCGGCCGGAAGAGATTGCCGCCTACATGCCCGCCCCCTTTGTGACGCTGCGCACGCTCAAAGCCGAGGTGATGGTGGGGCTGCCGGAGGGGCGCGCCGAGGAATTATACGCTGAGGACCCCGAATGGCTGGTGAACGGTAAGCACGGCGTGATCCATCTGGTACAAAAGTAGGGATATCTCAGGCCCCTATGGGCGACAGAATGCGGTACGATAAGGCAAAGAGCGGCGTTTAACGAAAACTCGTCGTTCACCAGACCGAATATATGCTATAATCTAGGCATGCAGGTTAGATCCGTCACTGCGGTTACTCAATATATCAAGATGCTGTTGGAGGCCGACGATGAACTTGACGATCTCTGGATCGAGGGGGAGGTTTCCAACTTTACACGGGCATCGTCAGGGCATTGCTACTTTACACTTAAAGATAGCGACTGCGAGCTGCGCTGTGTGATGTGGCGCGGGCAGGCGGCCCGCCTGGGCTGGCGTCCTGTGGCCGGCGACGGCGTGCTGGCTCATGGCTATATCTCGGTCTATGAGCGCGGTGGCGCATACCAGTTCTACGTCGATGAGATTCGTCGGGGTGGTGTGGGGCTGTGGTGGCAGCGCTTTGAAGAGGTCAGACGCCGACTGGAGGCCGAGGGGTTGTTCGACCCGGCGCGTAAGCGGCCGCTGCCACGCTGGCCGCGGCGCATCGGTGTGGTAACATCGCCCACCGGCGCGGCCCTGCAGGACATTCTCAACGTGTTGCGGGCGCGTTATCCGCTGGTCGAGGTGGTGCTCTCTCCATGTATGGTGCAGGGAGTCGATGCGCCGCCCTCTCTGGTGCGGGCGATCGAGCGCCTGGGGGAAGAGCCAGAGATCGACGTCGTCATCCTGGCGCGCGGTGGCGGATCGATGGAGGATCTCTGGGCGTTCAATGACGAGGCCGTGGCACGGGCGGTGGCCGCGTGTCCGGTGCCGGTGGTGACCGGCGTGGGGCACGAGACTGATTTTACCATCGTCGATTTCGTGTCCGATCTGCGTACGCCCACGCCTTCGGCGGCGGCTGCGGCCGTGGTGCCCGATGCGCGCGAATTGCGCCAGCAGATCGATATGATGGCGCAGGCGCTGACCGACATCATCATCGAGCAGATCGTCCGTCGTCGAGAGGCGTTGGACCGCGACAAGCGCCTGTTGCGGTTGCACGATCCTCGACGGATACTGCACGAACGCCGCCAGCGGATCGACGAGATGGTGCATCGCGCCCGGACGGCGGTGCAGCATCGCCTGGCCGTGCAGCGTATCCGGCTGGAACGATCGTTGGCCGGGCTGCAAGCACTCAACCCGGCGATGGTGCTGGAACGCGGTTATGCTGTGCTGGTCGATGATGAAACGGGGCGGCGAATCCGTTCCGTCGATCAGGCTTTTCCGGGACAGACGGTATCGATTACCCTTCGTGATGGGGATCTGGGGGGACGCATCACGCGTGTTGCACAGGGGCAACGGCAAGAATGATAAGGGGGGTGTCTTTGGAGTATGAATAAGGAAGTGCTCGATTCGCTCAGTTTTGAAGATAGTTACGCCAAACTCGAAGAAGTGATCCAGAGACTGGAAAAAGGCGATCTCTCTGTGGACGAGTCGGTGGCCCTCTATGAAGAGGGGATGCAGCTGGCCGAGCATTGTGGGCGCCAGTTGGATGACGCCGAACTCAGGATCCACGAGGTGCTTTCGGCGGTGGCCGACGAGCTCGAGGGGCAATCGACGGACGAGTAACTCGCCTCCCTCTCCACCGCGTCGCAGGCCCTACTCCAGCAGGACGGTCTGTCCTGATTCCAGACCCGAGAGAATCTCGATCTCGGTGTCATTAGACAGACCGACGGTGACAACGACGTCCCTCTCTCTCCGACCATCCAACACGCGCACGATATGGTAGCGTCCGGCCTGTCGTACTGCCCGCCGGGACACCAGAAGTGTATCGCTGATTGTTTGTGTTACGATGGTCAGGTTGGCCCCCATCCCCGGCCTGAGCGGCAGGTCGTGATCCTCCAGCTCGACGATGGCGGCATAGGTGGTGGTGCCGCGCGCATCGCTGAATCCGGGCATCAGCCGGGTGATGCGCCCCTCGAGCTCCTGCCCGGGGAGGGCATCCAGTCGCACATACACCTTTTGTCCCTCGGCGGCGGCGGCCACGTCGATCTCGTCGATCTCGGCCCGCACCATCATCTCTGTCAGATCGGCCAGCACGACCAGTGGCGTGAACCCGTGAACGTTTTCGCCGACACGGGCATTGATCCTCAGTAAGGTCCCCGCAAAAGGCGCCCTCAGTTGCATGTTCTGCATGTTCTCCTGAGCCCGACGAAGGGCCGCCTCGGCCTCTTCGACATCGGCGCGTAACCGTTCGAGTTGCACCTCCGGTGTCCCCTCCATCACCCGGTCGAACTCGGCCCGGGCGATCTCATACTCCAGTTTGGCGATCTCGAGGGCAACCGCCTCATCGCTAGATTCGGCATCCGGCTCATCGGCGATCTCGTCATAATCTCTTTGCGCGTTCAGCCGTTGGGCGGTGGCGCGTCGGAGACGCGCTCTGGCCAGGTCGATGTCCGAGGCATCGGGGGCGTGTAAAGCATCTTCGAGTAACGCGCGCCTCACCCGCAAGTTGCGCTCTGCCTGAGCGACGGCGTTCTCCTGATCCCGGGCATCCAGCTCTAGCAAAAGATCTCCCTCGGCTACCTGCTGCCCCTCGATGACGGCAATATACTGGATGGTGCCGCTCACGCGACTGGAGATATCGATCTGACGGCCGGGCTGTACACGCCCCAGCGCGCCGATGGTGGCCTCGATATCGCCCCGGCGCACGGTGGCCACACGGTTCGGGTCGGGGCGTGATAGTTGCTGATACAGGAGCACCCCCCCGGTGCCCGGGATAAGGAGCAGGAGGATGATCAATACAAGAGTTCGCCGCGTCACGGATGTACCGTCCTCTCCAAACCATGCCTTTTGCGTCGTTGCCGAATCCAGATGCGCCACCCGGCGGGGAGCTGTCTGTACGCGACACACTTCAGAGTATAGCAGATAATGGCGAACAGCGTATTCTCTCGCGTATGCTCAAATCGAGCCCTATGGAGCGCGATCCAGCAAGAGTCCCGCCCCATGGATATCGATCAGCAGCACTTCGCCCGCGTGATAGGGGCCGGAGGAGCCGGCTAAGGCCGTCGTATCGATAGGGATGCGCACCGTCTTTTCGCCGGGCAGCCACTGGGTCGGATGGGCGATCGTGGTGACCTCTTGCCCGCGGGCATCGAGCAGGGTAACGGCGGCGAGATAGTGTCCGGCGCGTCGGACGGTAACCCCCACTTCGGCGGTAAGCTCGCCATCCGTTTTCAGAACGGTGGGGCCGGCGAGTCGGGCGCCGTCTCCGGCGACGCCGATGACTTTTTCGGCGCCTCGTTCAAAAACATACCCGTCGCGTTCACCTGTGGCGCGAAAGAGCAACCCGTAATAGCCCTCCTGGTTCGGAAGGCGATGCTGCCCCAGGAAAAGCGCGCCGTCGGCGCCCGTCGTTCGCTCGAGCGTCAGCGATTCGCGTAGGCCGTCAGGGCGATGAATCTCGACGGTGACCTCGTCGGCGTCGGCGTGATCCAGCGTGGCGGCGATGGTCACGAGATCACCTGTGTGGTACCATTCGCGGTCGGTGACGGGCCGCAAGCGCACCGGCGAGGGGACCGATGCATAGGCGACATAATCTGTCGGCCCACTCTCTGCATCGTCGGCGGTGAGGACGATGCGCCAGGGGCCGGGCAGCGGATCGGTGAGTGTGTAGGCGGCGAATCCGGCCATATCCAGCTCGAAGAACTCGACATCGTCCAGATCGTCGGCCCGATCGGTGTCGATAAAGCGGCCCGTCGGATCCAGCAGACCGAACTCGGGCGGCTCGCCATGCCAGCGCAGATAGATGCCGGCGCGTTCTTCTGCCTCCAGATGGATGGGCGGTAGCGTTACCGTCTCGCCGGGGAGGATGCTTCCGCTGCGCAGCGCCGTGCGTGGATCGATCTCGGGCGGCGCATAGGGGCCGAATTCATCGATCTCGGTGGGCATCTCGCCCATGCCAAAGAGGTGTGGCCGGATCAGGGCATCGTAGGTGCGTCGCGGATGGAGCAGTGAATCGACCCCCAGAAGCGTGATATCGCCGCCCCAGGCGTGCAGATCACCGGTGAGGCGATGCTCGCCCGGCAGATCGTCGAGGCCCATGGCGCTCCACACCGAAACGAGCCCGTCCCCGGGTGGCAGCTCTCGAAAGAGCAGAGGTAATGGCTCTTCGTGCGCGTCACCGGCGATCAGGGTATAGGGCACACGGTAGGGATTGCGGTGCACGCGATTGAACAGCGCGGCGTGTATCGGCAGCAACTCCAGCGCCGAGGGTTCGTCGGTCCAGGCCAGACGTTCCCATAAGAGCAGCGTCTGCCACAAATGCTCGCCGCGATGAGGCGTTCCCAAAAAGAACGCATGGCGCACATCGCCCTGATAGAGGGTGGATTCGATATAGGCGCGGCTGTTCAGTCCGCCCATGCTGAACCCCACCAGGTACACCGCCGGCGCGCCGGTCTCTTGACGGGCCTCCTCGATGACCTCACGCAGACGTTGCGCATTGCGATGCAGGGTATTATCGGGGCTGATGCCGGTGGCATAGTAGGGCGTAAAGCCGTCCTCGCGTAGCCAGCGGGCTATATGCCAGAACTCGCTATCCTCCAGCCGGTCGCTGTCGGGACCATGCCATCCGTGCACCAGCACCACCGGCAACCGCTCGATTTCGGGCAGATTCAGCGCTGCCGAAACTGCCACGCCCGCGCCCGGGACGCCCGCCCACAGGCGCCCATCCCGATCGACGGCCAGAGCGCTGATGGCGTGGAGCGGGCGATCTCCGGCATGGGGGATGGGGATGATCTGTTCCTCCCTCCACAGCGCCAACCCGTTGTACGTGCCGATCCATACACCACCATCGCGTCCTGCGGCCAGGGCAGTCACGCGGGACGCGGGCAATCCCTGCTCGGGCGTGATGGTTCGCCAGCGACCGGTGGCCGGATGCAACACGGCGACGCCCAGAGGGGTGCCGGCCCATAGCTCGTCAACCTGTCGGATCAGTGCGGTGACCTCGGTCGTCGTCGGAAACGGAAGATCGTAGTACTGCCACCGTCCATCGGCGCCGAGATAGGCCAGCCCGGCGCGCTCGGTGCCGATCCACAACCCGCCGTCGTCCGGCAGCAGAGCGGTGAGCCAGTCGCTGGGCAGGGGCGAATCATCTCGCCGGTAGACCGTCCAGATGTCATCCTTCAGGCGGGCCAGCCCACGGCCGTAGGTCGCTACCCAGAGCGCGTCATCATCGTCCACGGCCAGGGCGCTGATCCAATCGCCGGGCAGGGACGACGAATCGGCCCGGTAGCGCGTCCAGCGGCCGTCGCGCAGGACCGATATCCCGCCGCCCCAGCTACCGACCCAGCGGGCGTTTTCGGTGGCGGCGAGTGCGCCGATGTATCCCTCGGCCAGGCCGCTGCCGGCGCCGTAGCTGAGCAGCCTCTCACCCTCCCAGATGCTGGCGCCTCCCGTCGTGCCGATGAGGGTGGCGCCGTCCTCCGCCGTGGCCAGACTGAGCACGGCGCCCGGCGCCAGGCCGTCACGTGTAGAAATCCAGCTCCATGATCGCTCGCTCATCGGCGGTGGGGCGGGCGCGGCGTCCCCCGTGGCACGGGCCACGCCCGGCGTCCGGCCGCCGGTGAGCAGGATCAGAAACAGGATCAGAACGTATCGCCTCTTCATCTCAAGCATAGACTAGGGTGATTCGACGAGCACCCAGCGCACGGCGTCGGCCATGACCAACAACCCATCTACCGCATCGAACGTCATCACATAGCCCTCATCCCCGGCATCGAAGGGGTAGACGCCCAGCCGGAACCACTCCCCCTCAGCGGGCGCGTTATGCATATCGACCTCTTTTTCCTCGCTGCCGTCCCGGTGGTACACGGTAAAGGGCTGGTTCGTTGCCGCGTCCTGAAAGGAGAATCTCCATACCTCCACCGCATAGTATCCTGCGACCGGCAGTGTCGGCCGGAATATGGCTTGAGAAGAGTTCGTCCCCTGTCCCTGTGTGGCGACCCACATGCTACCGCCATAATAGGGGAGGGGGTAAACATCGGGAGTGAGCCGCGTCCAATCACCCTCCGGCGTCAAAGAGAACCCCGGCCCATCGTTATCCACAACCACCTCGACATAGGCGAAGGGTGTCTCCGTTGGCGTCGCCGTCGCCGTCGGTGTGAACGTGGCCGTCGGCGTCGGTGTCTCCGTCGGCGGCACCGGCGTCGATGTCGGCACGTCGGTCGGCGTTGGCGTGATCGTGGGCGTCAGGGTGCGCGTCAGAGTCGGAGTGCGGGTCGGCGTCGGCGTGCGGGTCGATGTGGGGGTGCGAGTCGCCGTCGGTGTGCGGGTGGGGAGCAGCGTTCGTGTCGGCGTAATGGTCCGCGTCGGTGTGATGGTGCGGGTTGCCGTGGGGTTGCCCGTCGGTGTGCCGGTCATGACCCGGGTAAAGGTGGGGCGCGGCGTGATGGTGGCGCCGCTTCGGGTGGGTGTGACCGTCGCCTCTGTCGGTGTGATGCCGGGCGTTGGCGTGGGCAGGGCCATCATCACACTCAGGCGATACCCCTGTGTGGGGCCAAAATGATCCCGATTGTGCACATTGGCCAGCACCACCCCATCCTCGGCGGCGGCGAATTCGACCTGTGAGGCCAGCGTGCCCGGCGTCATGTCATCGTCGGTGTGGCGCTCGCCCCCAACCAGTACTTCCAGATAGGTATCCACCCCCGGCGCCAGATCCGACGCGGTCACGACATATATCTGCCCCGCCTTGACCCGGAAGGTAACGCGATCGACATCCCCCTCTGGGTCAAAGGTGCGAAGCTGTGTCTCTCCCACAGCGATTGGTATGGGGACGTCATCGTCGGGTTCGTAGATGTCCACGGTGGCCAACCCCACCTCGCCGGACAGCGTGGCCAGGTGCCGCGTGGGACCGACGGTGCGCGGTACCTCCAACGCCAGCTCATCGGGTGTGGGGGTGTATTGTCCCGCCCACGCCGTATTGGCCAGATCTGACAGGGCGGCGCCCAGACGATAGACCCCGCCGACTATCAGGACGATGAGCAGCGCTCCGCCGATGAGGGCGAGATGTCCGGAAGGCAGGCGGCCCCACAGGATGCGCGCCTGTCCCCACAGGCTCTGCCCGCGGACCTGCTCCAGATCGCGGGCCATGGCCTGAGCCGAGGGATAGCGGGCCGCCGGATCGCTCTCCAGTGCCCGAAGCACGACGGCATCCAGAGCCTGGGGCACATCGGGGTTATGCGCGCCGGGTGGGGTTCCGTCGCGCATATAGCGGCGACCGGTGAGCATCTCGTAGAGCACAAGCCCCAGAGAATAGATGTCCGAGCGCTGGTCCAGGCTGCCGGTCGAGGTGGCCTGTTCGGGCGACTTGTAGGCCGGCGTTCCCGGATGCGCGATACCTTCCTGGGTGCGGCGTGTGTCCTGTCTGAGCTGGGCGATGCCGAGATCGGAGAGTTTGGCCGTGCCGTCCCCGCCGATGAGGATATTAGAGGGTTTGATGTCGCGATGGACGATATCGCGTTGCTGTAACGCATCGATGGCGTGGCATATGTCCAGCGCAATGCCGATGGCGCGCTCGACGGAGAGGGGGGAACTCTCGTTCAGCCGTTCCTCCAGGCTGCCCCCTTCGACATACTCGGATATCAGATAGAGGTTGCCCTCGGCATCGGATTCCAGACCATAGACGGCGACCAGGTTGAGGTGGGTGAACTGTCCCGCCGTCTGGGCTTCGCGAACGAATCGAGCTCTATGACGTCGCCATTCGTCTAGCCGCCATTCGGCGGGCCGTCCTTCGTCGGTCGATGATTCGGCGCGCGGATGCAGCAGCTCTTTGATGGCAATGGGGCGATCCAGTTCATCATCATGGCCGAGATAAACGCGCCCATACTCGCCCTCGCCAATGACGGAGATGATCCGAAACTTGTCCGCGATCAGATGCTCATCGCTCGACACAATAACCCCCTTGATTCATTGGGGTCCCGGCGAGGTCGTCCGGGGGGATTCATCACCATACCGGCAGTATAACACATGCATATGGACGCCGCAATTTTACGATGTATATATGTGGATACATGACAATATGCCAAAGACTCATATCCGGGACGTATGATCGGTTATAATGTTAAAACTAATCATATATATAAATATCGGTATAATATAGATCATCCCTTTACTGTTTGCGTATCGCTGTATACGGCGATACAGAGCAAAAAGAGCCCCTGCAGCACTTTGCCGGCAGGGGCTCAGGGATAGCTCGATCGTTCACTTAGCGGATGACGATGCTAACCAGCCGTCCGGGCACATAGACCACCTTGACGATCTGTTTGCCCTCGATGTGTCGTTGCACATTCTCGTGGGCCAGGGCCAGCGCCTTGGCCTCCTCTTCGGGGATATCGGCCGGCGCATCGATGCGGGCGCGCACTCGTCCGTTCACCTGCACGATCAGCGTGATCATATCGTCGGCGGCCAGCTGCTTGTCATATTCTGGCCAGGAGTGGGTGTGCACGCTGTACTCGCCGCCCAGTTGCTCCCACAGCTCTTCGGCAAGATGGGGCATGAACGGCGCGATGAGCAGAGTCAGGCTGTTCATGGCCTCAGACCAGGCCTCCGTGCCGTACACATCGGTCTCTTTGGCCTTGATGAGATAGTTGTTGTACTCCATCAGCCGGGCCAGCGCCGTGTTGAACTTGAACGCCTCTATATTGTCGGTTACGTGCTGGATCGTCTTGTGCGTCATACGGCGCAGGTTGGCGATGTCGGCATCGGTAGGGGACGATTCGGGAGCGTCGCGCTCGTCCATCACAACGCTCCAGATGCGGTTGATAAACCTGTAGATCCCCTCGATTCCGGTAGAGCTCCAGCTTCCACCCAGCTCCCAGGGGCCGATGAACATGATAAACGCCCGCACGGCATCGGCGCCCAAAGTGCTCACATAGTCGTCGGGGTTGACCACATTGCCCCGCGACTTGCTCATCTTTTCGTTGTCCTCACCCAGGATGATGCCCTGGTTGAAGAGGCGCACCATCGGCTCGTCGAAATTCACCAGGCCGATATCGCGCATCACTTTGGTGAAAAAGCGGGTGTAGAGCAGGTGCATGGTGGCATGCTCGATGCCGCCGGTATATTGATCCACCGGCAACCAGTAAGCGCCTTTTTCCGGATCAAAGGGCACATCGCCGTCATAGTACGGGCTGATATAGGCGTACTGATACCAGGAGGAGCACATAAAGGTGTCCATGGTATCCGTTTCGCGATGGGCAGGGCCGCCGCATTTTGGACAGGTGGTATTCAGGAAAGCCTCATGATAGCGGAGCGGTGATTCACCCGTCGGCATGAACTTGGCATCGTCGGGCAGGAGCACCGGCAGATCCTCATATGGCACCGGCACGATGCCGCATTGATCGCAATAGATCATCGGGATCGGGGCGCCCCAGTATCGCTGGCGGCTGATGAGCCAATCGTGCAGGCGATAGTTCACCTCATGGTGGCCCAATCCCTGTTGTTCCAGCCAGGCGATGACCTCGGCTTTGGCGCGGTCGCCGGGCGTGCCGGAAAACTCGCCCGAGTTGATCATCGTGCCATACTCGGCATGGAACAGAATATCCTTGTAGAACTGCACATCGTTGGCCATCTCCATCACCGTGCGATAATGCCGCACCGGCGGATATGTCTCTTTGCAGCGTGCCAGGATTTCTCGATCGGCGGCCACCGAGTCGAGCTCGCGCACACCATCGGAACGGATAAAGAGCCAGCGGCTGCCCACAACCTCGATCCAGTTGCCCGGCAGCAGGTACTCGCGAATGATCTGCACATAGCGATCGATCTGCTCGTCACCCTGCATGGTGACGTATACTCCCTCGCCCAGGTCGCCCACGGGGCCGACCTCGAAGGGAATCTCGGCGGCTTTCAGTGCATCGGCCAGTCCCTCGCGCACCGAGCCGGGGAAGACCAGGCTTTTGGCTACTCCGTCGGGACGCTCGATGACGGGGATGATGGACAGACCGTACTTGATCGCAAAAGCAAAGTCGCGCTCGTCGTGGGCGGGCACGGCCATGATGGCGCCGGTGCCGTAGGCCATCAATACATAATCGGCGATCCAGATGGGGATGCGCTCCCCGTTCACCGGGTTGATGGCATAGGCGCCGATAAAGACACCCGTCTTTTCCTTCTCGGTGGACAGGCGCTCGATCTCACTCTGTCGCCCTGCCTGCAGCTTGTATTCCTCCACCGTCTCGCGCTGCTCGGGTGAGGTGAGCTTGTCGACCAGCGGATGCTCCGGGGCCAGCACCATAAAGGTGGCTCCCCAGAGGGTGTCGGGGCGGGTGGTGAACACCGGGATAGAATCGCCCTCCTCGGATTTAAAGACAACGTGGGCGCCTTCGCTGCGGCCGATCCAGTTGCGCTGCATGATCTTGACGCGCTCGGGCCACTCGATCTTTTCCAGATCCTGCAACAGTTCCTCCGCATAGTCGGTGATGCGGAAGAACCATTGTTCCAGGTCGCGCTTGATCACCGGCGTGCCACACCGCTCACAATGCCGGTCTTCGCCCCACACCTGTTCGCGGGCCAGTGTGGTGTTACAGTTCGGGCAAAAGTCTACCGGCGACCGCTCACGATAGGCCAGGCCACGCTCCCAGAACTTGAGGAAGAACCATTGGGTCCATTTATAATAGCCGGGGAGGCATGTTATGGCCTCGCGATCCCAGGCCCACATGGCGCCCATAGAGCGGAGCTGATCGCGCATACGATCGATGTTATCCAGCGTCCACTTTTTCGGGTGGATGCCCCGCTGAATGGCGGCGTTCTCTGCCGGCAGGCCAAACGCGTCGAATCCGATGGGGAAAAAGACGTTATAGCCCCGCATGCGCATGTAACGCGCCCGCGCATCTGAGGGGGCCATGGCATACCAGTGGCCGATGTGGAGGTCTCCCGACGTATACGGGAGCATGGTGAGAGCATAATGCTTGGGGCGCGACGGATCCTCGACCGTCTTGTACAGACCCGTCTCTTCCCAGCGCGCTCTCCATTTGGTTTCAATGTCCTGTGGGCTGTACTTGCCCCGCGTCCTCTGCATATCCCTTCCTCCGCGGCCATGCGATCTGCTGGCAAAAAGGAGGGCTGGGGACTATCCATCCGCGCGACGATGATGTCGCCCCCCCTCGGCGGACAGCCCCCACATCCCATGATGAGGCTCTGGTAGAGCCTGTACAGTGAATCAGGTGAGTGACTGTTCGATCGCCCCTGTACGAAAAAAGCCCTTCGTGCCATACTGGCGAAAGGGCTTTTCTTTTTGCCTGATCGCCGAGATCCACGGCGGGGGTGATAGAGTGGAGCTGAGGGGATTCGAACCCCTGACCTCTTGAATGCCATTCAAGCGCTCTCCCAGCTGAGCTACAGCCCCATATCTCATTTGGCAAGAATCTCACGCGGCGAACAGGATCCGCCCCGTTTTGTGCACCCCTTACGTAGATGATGGTGCTGTGGCACCACCGGCTCACCGGCAAGTGATCTTGCTGGTGGAGCTGAGGGGATTCGAACCCCTGGCCTCATCAGTGCGATTGATGCGCTCTCCCAGCTGAGCTACAGCCCCCCAAGTGCGACGAACAGTATATGGTGAACGGAAGGCTTTGTCAAATGGCGCGTATGATGTTTTAGTGTCTTTGATTTTGACACGCTACCGGCGTTACGATATCATCTGCGGGTGAAGCTCGAAACATTATCTACCAAAGACTCTCACCGTTCTCCTATCATCCCTTTCATCATTGCCGCCATCCTTTTGGTGGCTGTTTCGGGTTGCGTGCCTTCCGAGCTCATCCTTCAGATGGAGAGCAGTCATCCGGCGGGATACGTTGCCGATGGGGTGCCGGATGAGGCCACCGTGGTGATACCGGCTGAGCCGAGCTCGACGCCGACCGCTCTTGCGGAATCGCCACAACCGTCTCCTACGGCGATGCCGACCGGTACCGCCACCGCCACCCCGACGCCGCAGCCTTCACCGACGGCGGAGCCGTCTCCCACGCCCACTGCAACGCCCGAGCCCATTCCCTTACCTACGCCCGATGGCGTCGCCCGGACGTTGCGCATGCCGGTGCTCATGTATCATTATATCTCCGAGCCGCCCCCGGGAGCCGGCAGTGTTCGCCGGGATCTTTCCGTGCCGCCGGAGCGTTTTGCCTCTCATCTGCGCGCGTTGCGAGACCAGGGGTATACGACCATCTCTCTGCACGATCTCACTCTGGCCCTGCAGATCGGGCACCCGCTTCCGGAGAAGCCGATCGTCATCACGTTCGACGATGGCTATCGGGATAACTATGAGAACGCCTTCCCGATTCTGCAGGAGTATGGCTATACGGGCACCTTTTTCCTCATCACCTCTGTGATCGATGAAGGGCATCCCGATTACATGTCGTGGGATCAAGTGATCGAGATGGCCGCGGCGGGAATGGAGATGCAGGCCCATGGCAAAACACATGACGATCTGCGTGGACGCAGTGTAGAGCATCTGGTGTGGCAGATGCTGGGGCCCAAGGAGTCGATAGAGGCTCATACAGGCACGCCGGTACGTTTCTTCTGCTATCCCTCGGGCCGCTATGATGCAGAGGCCATTCAGGTGTTGCACTCGGCCCATTACTGGGGGGCAGCGACGACTCGGGCCGGCGTGGATCAACGCTCAGATCGCATGTTCGAGTTGCCGCGCATTCGTGTGCGCGGCGATTACGACGCCACCCGATTACTGGCGGTGATCTCGTCGTTCATGCAAGAGTGAGTGATGGAGGAATCCGGTGTATTATGACGCCCTGACGACGGCCGCCGTACGCGACGAGTTGACGGAAACCCTTTCCGGTGGCCGGGTACAGCGTGTGGTACGGCCCACTGATCTCTCGGTGGGGCTGGAGGTGTACGCCGGGCAACGATACCAGCTATTGCTCAACGCCGAGGCCCAGTCGCCGGGGGTGCTGCTAACCGACATCAAGCTGCGTCGTGGCACCGAAAAGCCCTCTCCGTTGTCGCTGCTCTTGCGCAAATATGTAGAAGGCGCGCGCCTGCAGGCGGTGGAACAGCCCGATCTGGAGCGGATTCTGTGGTTGACCTTCTCCGGGCCGGAGGGCACGGTGACGCTGGTCTGTGAGATTATAGGGCGCTTGAGCAATATCATCCTGCTGGCGGAGGATGGGACGGTGATGGATGCCGCCAAGCGCGTTCCGTCCAGCGTTAACCGCTATCGCACCGTTCTGCCGCGCCAATCCTATGTGCCGCCGCCACCTCAGGCGAAAGAAAATCCGCTGCTGCTGACCCCGGCGCGCCTGCGTGAGATTCTGGCCGCGAGCGAGTCAGAGGGACGCGGCGACCGCCCCCTCTGGCGCATTCTGGTGGATGGCGTCGCCGGCATCAGCCCTCTGCTCGCCCGTGAGATCGTCTATCGCGCGCTGGGGACCGTCGAACCCGATGGGTCGCTCGATGACGGGGCGTTGTCTCGCCTGGTGACGACGCTGGTCGATATGATGCATCTGCCCGAGACACATGGATGGTCGCCGACGGTGGCCTACGAGGTACGCGAGGGCAAACGGCGGGCGGTGGCCTATGCCGCCTATGACCTCACCCACCTGCCCGATCGCGAGCCCGAGGTGGAGGGCATCAGCTCCGCCATCCGCCGGGTGCAGGAGGGGCGCCAGGGGATGGATGCCTATGCTCAGGTTCGGCGGCGGTTGCGCGGTATGATCGCCGAGCAGATCAAACGCCAGGAGGGTCGACTGGCCTCGCTTCGACAGGGGGTAGTGCCGGCAGATGAGCTGGAGGACCTGCAGCGACGCGGGCGGGCGGTGCTGGCCATGGCCTGGGCGATTGCTCCGGGCCAGCGCGAGCTGGTCGCCGGACCTGACGAGCTGGGTGAGGAGGCCGACGGCAAAACCTGGCACATCGATCTGGATCCGTCGTTGACACCGGCAGAGAACGCGCAGCGTTACTTTCGCGAGTATCAAAAGCGCAAGGCGGCGGCCGAGCAGGTGCCATCGCTTATTCGCCAGAGTGAGATGGATCTGGAATATCTGCGCCAGCTCGATACCGAGGTGACGCTGGCAGAGAATCGGGCTCAACTGGATGAGGTGGAGGCCTCTCTACAAGAGGCCGGCTATATCTCTTCCGGCAAAAAGGCGGGACGCAAACCGGCGCGCTCTGGCGATGCGGGGGGGCCGTCGATTCTGCAGGGGCCCGATGGCACCACGATACTGGTGGGGCGCAACAGCCGACAAAACGATGAGGTCACCTTTCGTCGGGCCGCGCCGGACGATATCTGGTTGCACGCCCATGGCGTGCCCGGCGCCCATGTCATCATCAAGAACAGCGGCGCGGCCGTCTCTGAAGAGACTCTACTCATGGCCGCTCGATTGGCGGCCTATTACTCGGCTGCACGTCAGGAGGCGCGGGTTCAGGTGGATTTTACCGAGCGGCGGCATGTGCGTCATATCCCCGGGGGGCGCCCCGGTATGGTCACTTATACCCACGAAAACACCCTGGTGGTTGTTCCCGAGCCGGAACCGCCCGACCGTTGAGATTGAGTGGTGATATGCCTTTGCGTTTGGATCGGGACGAATTCGAAAAGATGGTCTCTCTTGCGCTGGATGAGTTGCCCGATTGGGTGCGCGAGCATATGAACAATGTGGCCGTCACGCTGGCGCTCTGGCCGTCGCGCGAGCAACTCGATTCGGTGGGGGCGAGGCATCGGGGCAGCCTGCTGGGCCTGTATGAGGGCATCCCTCTGACAAGGCGCGGCCGTGGCTACTATCTGACGCCTCCCGATCGTATCACCCTCTTTCAAAGACCGCTGGAGCGGCACGCCGGTAGCCGGTCGCACCTGGTCGAACTCATTCGAGATACGATCGTGCACGAGGTCGCCCATCACTTTGGCCTGTCTGACGATCATCTACGTGAGCTGAATCGCTGAGAGGTCTTCTCGACGCCGAACTGGATACGTCAAACGCCCCGGAGAAACTCTTCCGGGGCGTTTCTGATCAAGCGGACTGATTCGGCGCTAGCGTGCGACCTGGACGGTGACGCTATCGCTGTGCGCCTCGTTCCCGGCCGTATCATAGGCAACCACACGGATGCGGTGTTCACCGCCCGGCACCTCACGGATCGGAATACGGTGGGTATAGGGTGCCACGGTGCTGTAGCCCAGCGATTGATCGTCCAGGAAGAACTCGACACGACTCATGGATGTGTTATCTTCGGCGTTTACCTGGATGCTGATCCACTCATCCTGGGTGGTCACTCGTTGTCCCTGTACCGGCGCGACGATCTGCACCCTCGGCGCCTCGTTATCCACGACCACCGGCACCAGTGACTGGCGCAGATAGCCCCCCTCCATCACCGAGATCTGCAGGGTGTAGAGGCCGTTAAGGCCACTGGTATCCCAGTGCTCCAGCACGTCGTTATTCACCCGATGTCCATGCTCGGGGCCGATGCGGGTCCATGACTCGGGGTTCATCCCCTCACCGTACTCCAGCCAAAAGCTCTGCTGCCCTTCCACATCGGCATTTCCGATCACGGGCACCACGCCACGCACATTCGAGTAGTGCCGCGGGCTGATGATGGATACCTCCGAGTACTCGATCTCGGGACCGTGCAGGTCACAGTAATCCTGCGGCGGCTGGGGGATCTCTTGCGAGCGCACCCAGTCTTCAGCCTCGGGCGGATAGATGGTAAAGACTTGATCCTCTACCTCTTCCAGAGGGCAGTAGTTAGTGGCCAGCTTGCCCGACGCACGGCAGATCTGGAAGTGCTGGTGCACATCGTCGTATTCCGAGGGAACCGTCCCCTCGATAAAGATCTCTTGCATGCGCCATTGCGAGTGCTCGGTGGGCAGCTTGCCCGATGTGCCGTCGACGACGGCGGTGACGATACCGGCCGGTTGCTCGAAATTCACCACCGGTTTGCCGTCATGTACCAGGCGTATGACATCGCGCCAGATAGGCGCTGCGACTCGTGAGCCGTCGGCGTTGCGCATGCGGGTATGATCGCTATTCCCCACCCACACACCGACCGCGTACTGGGGAGAGTATCCCACCGTCCAGGCGTCATGAAAGTCGTTCGTTGTGCCGGTTTTGACTGCGACGGGCCGTTCATCGATGCGCATATTACTGTTGGCCCCAAAGATGGGGGTACGCGCCTGATTATCGGAGAGAATGTCCGAGATCAGATAGGCCACCTCAGCGGGGATGATGCTCTGTCGCTGGGGTTCCTTGAACTCGTACAAAACATTGCCTCGCGAGTCGGTGACTTTGAGGATCGCCACCGGATCGATGCGGCGATTGCCGGGACGTACATTCTCGGCCGGCGTCAACTCACCGACCATGGTGCCGTTATTGGCAAAGACATTGAACGCGTGGGTCATATCGATCAAGGGCACTTCGGCCGCGCCCAGTGCCAGAGCCAGGCCGTAGTAGGGCTGGTTCAACGTTGTAATGCCCATCGCCCGGGCCGTATCGACCACGCGAGACACCCCTACCTTGTGCATCATGGCCACTGCCGGCACGTTGTACGATCCGGCCAGCGCCTGCCGCAGCGTCATGGGGCCGGAAAAGCGTCGGGTATAGTTCTCGGGCACATAGGGCTCGGGGTTGGGCAAGTCCGGGAAGCTGGTACGCACATCCATCACCATGCTGGCCGGAGTAAAGCCGTGCATGAATGCCGTGGCATAGGTAAACGGCTTGAAACTGGATCCGGGCTGGCGTGGCGATGTGGCCATGTTCACCTGGCCGTCGATGGACTGGTCCCAGTAATCCAGGCTCCCCACCATGGAGAGAATCTGGCCAGTGGGGGCCTCCAGCACGACGACTGCGGCATTTCCGGCGTTATGGTTGTCGCGCACCTCTGCGATGCGTTCACGGGCGATCTGCTCCACCTGCTTATGAAGCTCCAGGTCGATGGATGTGATAACTTGCAGACCACCCCCATACACCGCATCAGAGCCGTATTGCTTTTCCAGAATGTCGCGCACATACATCACGAAATGAGGCGCCTGAATATCGAAACGAACGGGCGCGATCTGGAGTTCCTGCTGCTTGGCTTCCCAGGCCTCTTCGGCGGTGATGTATCCCTCGATGTACATGCGATCCAGGACCATCCCCTGATATCGCTTGGCCTCTTCGGGCTGATCGATGGGATTTCGCGCCGGAGATTGTCCCAGTGGGACGATCATGGCTGCCTCGGCCAGCGTCAGGTCCTCGACGCTCTTGCCAAAGTAGGCCTGTGATGCGGCCTCGACACCAAAGGCGAAATGGCCGTAAAAGATGTTGTTGAGGTACCACTCCAGGATCTTGTCGCGTCCCTCGACTCCGGGGTAGCGCCGGGTCAGCTCGTAGGAGAGGATCATCTCCTTGAGCTTGCGCAGATAGCTGCGCTCCATGCGCTCTTCGGGAGACATGATCACGTTACGGATAAGCTGTTGCGGGATCGAGCTACCGCCTCCCTCATCCTGCCCACGGATCACACCCCAGGCCGCACGGGCCACACCCTCGACGTTAATACCGCCGGGGTTGGTGTAAAAGGTCTTGTCCTCCATGGCGATGGTGGCGTTGCGCAGATGCTCGGGGATTTGGTCGAGCGTCACCCAGGTACGTCGCCCTCCCTCAGGAGGGATGATCTCGTACAGAACAACCTGTCCGGTACGGTCATAGATACGGGTCGTCTCAAAGGTTTCGACGCTCAGTCGGCCGATCTCTTCGGCCGAGGGCAATTCCTGTACATAGGAAGCGTACAGGCCAAAAACCACTACGGCGACTGACAACATGGCGCCTAGCGCCAAAAAGAGGCCGGCCGAAACGAAAACAACAGCGAAGCGGAGGGCGAGGAGCCCTCCACTTCGCCGTTGTGGCCGCCTCTGACGTCTAATCAGGGCGAGATTCATGGTCATCCCTCAGCGGTCTGATCCACTACATCCGCGTCAGATGCTTCTGCCTCTGATTCTGTCCGGGCAAGAAACTCGGCATCCAACGCTTTCAGTTCAGACTCGGTATCCTCTCCAAAGAGCCCATCGTCGAAACTTGCCAGAAGATCCTCGGTCAGATCCTCATAGCCGGGCTCTTCGATCTCGGGCGTTTCGCCGTTCGACTTGACCCCGTCGGAACGGAATCCCGTTCCGGCAGGAATCAGCTTGCCGATCAAAACGCTTTCCTTCAGGCCGCGCAGCTCGTCGGTGCGGCCCTCGATGGCGGCGCTTGCCAGTACGCTGATGGTGTGCTGGAACGAAGCGGCCGACAAGAAGCTATCGGTGTTCAACGCCGCTTTGGTGATACCCAGGATGACGGGCTCTGCCGTTGCGGGCTCGCCGCCCTCCTTGATCACCTGCTCGTTGATCTGCTCCAGTTCGAGGCGATCCACCAGCTGGTCGGGCAGAAACTCGGTATCGCCACTGGTCCGGATGAGGACGCGACGCAGCATCTGTCGAATAATGACTTCGATGTGCTTGTCGTTGATCGCCACACCCTGCGAGCGATAAACCTTTTGGATCTCGACGACCAGATAGTCACGCACGGCCTCTACGCCCAGAATGGACAGGATCTCGTGCGGGTTCTTGGACCCTTCGGTGATCAGATCGCCCGCGCGGACGGGCATTCCGCTGACGACACTCAGGCGCGCCGTGATGGGAATCTCGTATTCCCGCTCCTGACGCTCTTCGTGCAGGACAACGATAGTATTATCCGTGATACTGACCCTGCCCGATCCCTTGGACAGAATCTCCGGCTCGTGCCCGTTGCTTCCATCCCCGGTGGCCAGAAGCTGACCCTCATCGACCTCCTGGCCCTCTTCGACCTGAAGGGTATACCCCTCCGGGATCTGATGCTCCAGGCGCGAGGTGTCGGTCGACACGATACGCACCCAACGCTGATCGCCCTCGGACCGCAGCTCGACGACTCCGTCGATATCGGCGATGATGGCCTGCCCCTTGGGGATCCGCGCCTCGAACAACTCTTGTACGCGCGGCAGACCCTGCGTGATGTCGCTGGTGCCGGCCACACCACCGGTGTGGAAGGTTCGCAGTGTAAGCTGGGTGCCGGGCTCACCGATCGACTGTGCGGCAATGATGCCGACGGCCTCACCGATATTGACCAGAGTGCCTCTGGCCAGATCGCGGCCATAGCAGCGCACACAGACGCCATGGCGCAACGCGCAAGAGAGCGGTGAGCGGACATATATCTCTTTGATTTTGGCGTTGGCCTCGATCCGCTCGGCCATCTCGTCTTCGATCAGCTCGTTAGCATCCAGCAAGAGCTCGTGCGTCTCCGGGTCCTCTACCTGACTGGCGGTAAAGCGCCCGGCGATACGATCGGCAAAGGGCTCACCGGCCTCACGCGCATCGGCTTTGGTTACCAAGATGCCCTGGATCGTGCCGCAATCCTCGGCATTGACGATGACATCTTGGGCGACATCGACCAGGCGCCGCGTGAGGTAACCGGCGTCGGCCGTACGCAGAGCCGTATCGGCCAGACCCTTGCGCGCACCGTGGGTGGAGATAAAGTACTCCAGCGCCGTAAGTCCCTCGCGGAAGTTGGACTGGATGGGCAGTGCGATGATGCGACCCGACGGGTCGGCCATCAGACCACGCATACCGGCCAACTGGCGGATGGGCTGCAGGCCACCCTTGGTCGAGCCAGAGCTCACCATGATGCCCAGCGAGCTGTACGGATCAAGTTCGCGGGCCACAGCCGCCGTCACTTCCTCGGTGGCCTCGGTCCACAACTCGACTGTCTTGACGTAACGCTCGTTATCGGTGATGAGGCCCCGGCGATACTGCCGCTCGACCTCAGCCACTCGCGCGTTAACCTCTTCCAGGATGGCGGCCTTTTCCTCGGGCACACGAATATCGTCGATAGCGATGGTTGTGCCGGAGCGCATGGCATACTCAAAGCCGATATCCTTGATGGCATCCACCAGGCGGGCGGTGCCGTCTAGGCCCAGCTTCTGGTATCCGTCGGCCACCAGCTTTTTCAGGCTGCTCTTGTCCAGCACCTGATTTACAAAGCGCAGTTCTTTCGGCAGGATGGTGTTAAAGAGCACACGCCCCACCGTCGTATCTAGCACCTGAGGATCGTCCTCCTCCGTCGGCTGATACAGGAACTTGATCGCAGCATGGACATGCACCACGCCCAGGCGATAGGCCATTTCGACCTCTTCGAACGAAGAGAACATCATGCCCGAGCCCTTGACGTCCGGCTGCTCCATGGTCAGATAGTAGCATCCGAGTACGATATCCTTGGACGGGCCCACTTCGGGCTCGCCGTTTGCCGGGCGCAGCAGGTTACGGCTGGCCAGCATCAGCTCCCGGGCCTCACGTACGGCCGCCTCAGAGAGAGGTACGTGCACGGCCATCTGGTCCCCGTCAAAGTCGGCGTTAAATGCCGAGCACACCAGCGGGTGAATCTGCAACGCGCTACCCTCTACCAGCACCGGTTCGAACGCCTGAATACCCAGGCGGTGCAAGGTGGGGGCGCGGTTCAGCAGCACCGGACGGGTCTTGATGACCTCCTCCAGCACTTCCCACACCTCCGGCACCTCGCGCTCGATGAGGCGCTTGGCTCCCTTGACGTTGATGGCGTGGTTGTACTCGACCAGCTTTTGCATAACAAATGGTCGGAACAGCTCCAGGGCCATGCGCTTGGGCAGACCACACTGATGCAACTTGAGGTGCGGGCCCACCACAATCACCGAGCGCCCGGAATAATCCACGCGCTTGCCCAGCAGGTTGCGCCGGAAGCGTCCCTGCTTGCCCTTGAGCATATCCGAAAGCGACTTGAGCTGGCGACGACCGCGCAGCGAGATCGCCTTGCCGCGTCGGCTGTTGTCGACCAGCGAGTCTACCGCCTCCTGCAACATGCGCTTTTCGTTGCGGATGATCACCTCAGGAGCCTGCAGGCTGATGAGGTGCTTGAGGCGGTTGTTGCGGTTGACCACCCGACGGTAGAGATCGTTCAGGTCGCTGGTGGCGAAACGGCCACCGTCGAGCTGCACCATGGGGCGCAGCGCCGGCGGAATCACCGGCAGAACCTTGAGGATCATCCACTCGGGGCGGTTACCCGATTTCTTGAGCGAATCGACCAGCTGCAGCCGCTTGATGGCCTTTTTGCGGCGCTGCTTCGAGCGGGTGGAGCGAATCTCCTGACGGAGCTCCGCGGCCATCTCGTCCAGATCGATCTGGGCGATGATGTCATAGACGGCCTCGGCGCCCATTCCGGCCGAGAATACGCGTCCCCACTTTTCGACCAGCTCGCGATAGCGGGTCTCGTTGAGCAGAACTTTGGGACGAAGAGAGAGTAGTTCCTCTCGCTCCTGCTCGAACCGCTCACGAATCTGCTCGATCTTTTCCTCCATCTCGTTCTGGAGGCTTTGCTGCCGCTCACTGGCCTGGCGCGAGGCAAGTTCATCCTCACGATCCAGCGGCTGGAGCAAACGATCCCGCTCCATGGAGAACTGCTCCTCCAGGCGGGTCAATTCGTCCTGTACGATCTGATTAAAGGACGTTGCATGCTCGCGTCGGATGACGTCACCGGCCGGCACGACGATGGTATCGGTCGGAGTAAAGACGATATCCTCAGGCGCCGGCTGATCGCGGTTTTGATCCAGCAGCTCGCGCAGGCGTGTGGCCTCGCTCATCACCGCTTCGATGGCCTCATCGCGACGCCGCTGAATCTCGTCGCCGACCTCGGACTCTTTTTCCGCCGAGGCGCGGGCCCGTTCGGCCATCTCGGCATCGATCGACTCGATCTCCTCCCGCTGATCCCGGGTGAGTCGGGCGATCTCGCGATTCATTTCCTCTTCAAGGCGGTTCAACGCCCGCTCGCGCGCGGCCTCGTCCACATACGTAATTACGTACTGGGCATAGTACAGCACGCGATCCAGATTCCTCTGCGAGATATTGAGCAAGAGGCCGAGATAGCTGGGCGAACGGCGGGTATACCAGATATGAGCGATGGGTGTGGCCAGCTCGATGTGGCCCATGCGCTCACGCCGCACCCGCGAATGGGTGACCTCTACGCCGCACTTGTCGCAGATGATGCCCCGAAAACGAACTTTTTTATACTTGCCACAGTAGCACTGCCAGTCCTTCGTCGGGCCGAAAATCGCCTCACAGAACAGGCCGTCTTTTTCGGGACGGAGACGACGATAGTTGATCGTCTCGGGCTTGGTCACCTCTCCATAGGACCAGGCTCGGATCTGTTCCGGCGACGCCAGACTGATCCTCAGACTCTGGATATCATTAAGTTCCAAGGTAACCTCCTATTGGCTGAGGTATACGTGGTGCGGCAACCTTTCGAGAAGCGCAAAAAATCCCGGCCAAATCCTCCTATCCTTTCTACGTGGGTGGATGTGAGAACCGAGATCCTGGCTGTAGCAAAAGAATCGTGCACCGTCACTGATAGATCGCGGGGGTATCGTATTGGCACCTGTCGGGATTTGATGAATTAAAGAGGCTTCTTTTGCGACAAATCATCGTACACGAATTCGGATATTTTGTCAAATACCTGTCCCTTCTTCGAGTAGTGCCATCAATCGATGGACACAACGTCTCTGTTTCGACTCCAATTCCTGCTACACATTTGACAGCTAGTTCGTCTGCGCTATAATTATCTCGGCTCGCGGGTGTAGCTCAGCTGGCAGAGCGTCTGCTTCCCAAGCAGGATGTCGTGGGTTCGAATCCCATCACCCGCTTTCAGTTGCCCGTCGCACATGGTTTCTCCAGCGGCGGGCTTTTGTGCCTAACAGCGAAAAATAACCCGCGCCTGATCAACCATTGACACCCAGCGCGGGTTTATAGTATACTTTTATTGCGCAAGTGCTTACCTCACTTGGGCTTTGCGCCGAGACGCTACCACGCTATCGGCGCTTTTTACTTTTTACATTATAGCACAGTCCATCTCAAACCGCAATTTAGCATTTCCGCCTGAAGCACGCCGTCGTGGCGATATTCCCTATCGAGCATCTTTTGCGCATGCTCGCGTCGAGTCGACGGGTCGCTCGATAGAGCAATCCCTATCGAGACGCCTTCTTCACGTTCGATTAATCCTCCTTTAACGCCCGAATCGACGGTTTTCGGGTATGATGATGATAATAGATACCGGGAAGGGGCACACCAGAGGAGGTTTTTCGCGGTATGAAGTGGGCCTGAGCGTTTTCAAGGCGACCGAATGCATGGTGTTGAATAGTGAGGGCGGCCGGATCACGATCCGACCGCCCTCACTGTGTGGATGCGCCGGATCACCCCGGTAGTATATCCGGCCCTCATCGTATCGCCCGTGAGATGTTATCCCCGAAATCCACGTCTCTGCCCTCTTATCATGTGACGGCGACATGCCTCTGAGCACTTGATCATCTCCTTGCACAGGCTATACTGACATCTGTCCCCATGACACGAGGTTACAGGCGCTCGCTCGATATCCTGTATCGGCAGCTCGTGTCGTATATGGCAGACCGGCAGATCGCCACCATAAGGAGGATGCAAAATGATCACGCGGTCCGAATATGAGCAGGCCCGCCGACGTGCGGCAGAGATGGTCGAGAAGGCCGGTATTCTGGCGTGCGATGACGAACTGGATGGCATCGAGGTGGCCGACCTGGGGCTGGGCGAGTTGGACTCGATCGGTATGCAGATCATGACGCTGGTCAATACCCAGGTGACTGGTGTCAAGATCCTGATTCTGTTGCCCGGGCAGACCTTTGCCGAGCATAAGCATCCGCCCATGGGCGATTATCCCGGCAAAGAAGAGACGTTTCGCTGTCAATGGGGCACATTGCGCCTTTATGTCCCCGGACCGCCTACCGCCGAGCCGCAAGGGCGTCCCCCGGCGCACCGCGCCCGCTATTTTACCGCGCGTCACGAGATCATCCTTCACCCCGGTGAGCAGTACACGGTGATGCCCAATACGTGGCACTGGATGCAGGCCGGCCCGGAGGGCGCTCTGGTGTGGAGCTTTTCGCCGCGGGCCACCGATGCTCAGGATGACTTTCAGGATCCAGAGGTCGTGCGCCAGACCATCATCGTTGAGGATTGATCGATCGTCGAATCACATCATCGCGGAAAGGAAAGCGAGCCATGCGCAAGCTGCAAATGGGGTATGTCGGCTGTGGCTTTATGGCGCAAAAGGTGCACCTGCCCAACTTGTTGAGCGTTGCCGAATGCGATTTGATCGCGCTGGCCGAGGTGCGGCAGGAATTGGGGCGCAAGGTGGCGAAGCGGCTGGATATCCCCCGTCTGTACGCCGATCACCACGAACTGGCCGCCGATCCCGATATCGACGCCGTGGCGGTCTCGGCCGGGTTCAGCCTGCAGGGCGACATCGCGCTGGATCTGTTGCGGGCCGGCAAGCATGTGTTCATGGAAAAACCCATGGCCGTGAGCGTGAAACAGGCGCAGGAACTGGTCGACGCCGCCGAATCCGCCGGTGTGACGTTGATGGTCGGCTATATGAAGCGCTACGATGCCGGCAACGAGCGGGTCAAAGAGACGGTCGACGCATTTCGTACCTCGGGCGAACTGGGCGATCTGATATACGCCCGCAATCACGGCTTTTGCGGGGACTGGATCTGCGGGCTGGATACGCCGATGGATCAAACCGACGAACCCATGCCCCCGGCTCCACCACCTCGTCTGCCCGAATGGCTACCCGCCGAATATGCGGAGCAGTACCTGGGTTATTTGCAGCAGTATACCCACAACATCAATCTGCTGCGCTGGCTGCTGGATGCCGGCGATGATGCGCATGTGCGGGTGGTGGATCTGGACGATGACGGCTATACCGGCGTCGTGATTCTAGAGATGGGCGGGGTTCGTACGGTACTCGAGACGGGACGCCTGAGCTACTATTCTTGGGACGAGCATACGCAGATCTATTTCCGTGATGGCTGGGTTCGCACCTGGGCGCCCCCTCTGCTGCTCAAGAATGTGCCCGCCGAGGTCGAGATCTATTACGGGGGGCAGGTTCAATCCTTCTCTCGCCCGTTGCCGGGGGAGCGTTGGTCCTGGTCGTATCGGCGTGAGGTGGAGGCGTTCGTTCGTTGTGTACTGAACGGAGAGCCGGTGCGCGCCTCGGGGCGCGACACCCTCACCGATGTACGGCTATTCGAAGAGATCTTTAAGCGCTATCTCGAGCAGCGTGGAGTGATCTGACCCGCCCGGCCACCATCGCTGTCGATCACGCTCTATCCTCGAAATACAATGCGGCCGCCGACCATCGTAAGGGTGACGCGACATTCATCATCCAGTGACACCAGGTCGGCGGCTGCGCCGATTGCCAGCCGGCCGCGGTCGTTCATCCCCAGAGAGCGGGCCGGTATCTCCCCGGCCATGCGTACCGCCTGATGCAACGACAGGCCGGTGGCGGCCATGATATTGGCCACGGCGCGATCCATCGTCAGCGTGCTGCCCGCCAGCGCTCCGTCGGCGTTGCGGGCCACCCCACCGCGCACGATGACGAGCTCATCCCCCAGTCGATACTCGCCGTCCGGCATGCCGGTGCCGGCCATGGCATCGGTGATCAACAGGATGCCGTTGGGCGTTTTGGCGCGCACCGCCAGGCGCAGGACGGCGGGATGCACATGCACGTTGTCGGCGATGAGCTGGCAGCGCAGTTCGTCCAGCGATAACGCCGCCCCCACCACGCCCGGCTCGCGATGATGCAGGGGCTCCATGCCGTTGAACAGATGCGTCACCTGGGTGACGCCATCGTGGACGGCCTGTACCATCTGCTCATATGTGGCGCTGGTATGTGCCGCTGCCACCACGGCGCCGTGGGCGGTGGCATAGCGCACAAGTTCGCGATGAGACGGAAATTCGGGGGCCAGACTGATGAGCCGCACCACGCCGGTGCGGAAAAACGCCTCGTATTCGGCCGGATGGGCGTGGCGCACGTGAGAGGCGTTCTGAGCGCCCCGCCGCGCCACGTCCAGATAGGGGCCCTCGACATGGGCGCCGAGCAAAGCGGCGCCGTCCGAACCCGGCGCCGCCATCACCCGCGCGATATTCTCCAACGCCGCCATCATGTCGGTGGCGGGGGCGGCCATGGTCGTGGCTAAAAAGCCGGTGACGCCGTGCCGGGCGTAGCAACGCGCTATCTCGCGCAGAGCCTCGGGCGTCGCATCCATCGTGTCGTACCCTACCGCCCCGTGGGCGTGCAGGTCGATAAACCCCGGAGCCAGCGTCTGGCCCTCCAGGTCGATGCGCGTGGCCTGAATGTCGGGCGGCGCGCCCTCTCCCAGATCAACGATCCTGTCCTCAACCAGCAACCAACCATCTGGTAGAGGACCATCGGGCAACAGAAGCGTGCCCCCGAAGATCAAAGTCCGCATCTTTTTCGCTCACACGATATCCGGCACCTGCTCGCGAATGCGCAGGAATCGCTCATAAGCCTCATCCCATCCTGTGGCCGGGCGGGGGTCGTACGTCACAAGATCGAAGGAGCGGCGCACCACCTCCCGGCCCTCGTCCAGCGAGGCGATATGTCCGCACGCCAGCAACTGCATCAGTACGTTACCGGCCGCTGTGGCCTCGACCGGGCCGGCCACCACCTGGCGTTGTGTGGCGTCGGCGGTGAGCTGGCATAGCAGGCCGTTCTGCGATCCGCCGCCCACGATATGGATGGTGTTCAACCGACGGCCCATCATCTGCTCCATCTTTTCCAGGCACCAGCGATATTTGAGGGCCAGACTCTCCAGGGCGCAGCGGATAATGGCCCCCCGACTATCGGGCGCCGGCTGACCCGTGCGCGTGCAAAAATCGACGATGCGCCGGGGCATGCCGCCGGGCGGCAAAAAGTCGTTGCTATCGGGCTCGACCAGCGGACCGAATGCCGGTGCACCGGCAGCCAGCGCCGTCAGCTCATCGTAAGATAGCTCGTCCCCTTCTTGTGCCCAGGCGCGGCGGCATTCCTGCACCAGCCACAGCCCCATGATGTTTTTGAGAATGCGGAAGGTGTCGCACACACCGCCTTCGTTGGTAAAGTTGAACGCCAGCGTGCTCTCGGTCACTACCGGGTGGGGCGACTCGACGCCCATGAGCGACCATGTGCCCGAGCTGATGTAGCAGAAATCGGTGGTCTGTGCGGGAACGGCGGCCACAGCCGAGCCGGTATCGTGGCTGGCCGGGGCGATGACGGATACGCCCTGCAATCCCACCTCGTCGGCCACAGAGCGATGCAGCGGTCCCAACACGCTCCCGGGAGGGACGATATCCTGCAAAAAGCCTGTGGGCAAGCCCATCTTTTCCAGCAGTGGGTAGGCCCAGCTTTGGCGGCGGGGATCATAGAACTGGGTGGTCGTGGCGACCGAGAACTCGCAGGCCCGCACACCGGTGAACCAGTAGTTCAGCAGGTCGGGGATCATCAGCAGGGCGTCGGCCGCATCCAGCGTCGGGTCACCGGCCATGCGCATGGACAGCAACTGGTACAGGGTGTTGATCTGCATGAACTGGACGCCGGTGTGCTCGAATATCTCTTCCCGGGGCACCCGCTCGTAAGCGGCCTGCAACATCCCATCGGTGCGCGGATCGCGATAGTGTCGGGGGGTTGCCAGGAGCTGCCCGTTGGCGTCGAGCAGGCCAAAGTCCACACCCCAGGTATCGATGCCGATGCCATCCAGCGGCCCGTCTTTGTCGCGGCGATATTTTCCCAGGCCTACCTTCATCTCGTCGAACAGGCGCAGGATATTCCAGTACAGACTACCGAGCACAGAGACAGGAGTGTTGGCAAAGCGATGAATAGGGGTAAGCGTCAGTCGCTCGCCGTCGAAACGGCCGACGACGGCGCGGCCACTTTCGGCTCCCAGATCAAAGGCGAGATAGTTTCGGGTTTGACTCATGGGGCGTTTTCTCCTTCATCGCAGTGAATACGGCAACGGTGCCGGACGATTGGCGGCCGGTCAGTGTCCTCATCATATACCGCCTGTCTGGCGGGATCAAGCGTCGATCGAGGTGCGTCTATCCCCGGTGCGCCGTGGCCGGGGCGGGGCGTCGGGACGTCCGCACGGGCAGTCCGTTTACCAGCACCAGGCCTGCGACAATGGTCCCCAGCGCGGCAAAGGCGTTCCACGACAGGCGCTCGTGCAGGATCAGCCATCCCCAGAACACGCCGAACAGCGGCACGATATAGGTCACCAGCGACGTGCCTGTGGCGCCCACCGTCTGAACCAGGCGATAGTAGATGATGTAGGCTATGGCGGTGCCCAGAACGCCCGTCGCCAGGACTGCGCCGATAGCGGCCGCCGAGGGCATGGGATAGGTCCAGGGGTGTTCCATCAGCGCCAGAGGTATGAAAAAGAGGCAGCCGGTGCTTACCTGCCCGAGAGAATTGATCATAGGAGACTGGTCGCTTAGCTTTCGCCGGGCGTAGAGAATGGCGATGGCGTAGGAGAGGGCGGCCAGAACAACAGCTATCTGTCCCCAGAACCCGGAGCCGAGCCCCTGCCCCAACTGGGGCGCCGTAAGCACAACGATCCCGCCAAAGCCGATGAGGATGCCTGCCATTCGTCGCGCCGTCAGGCGCTCCTCGCCCAGGAGGGCCGACAGGAGCACCGTAAAGAGGGGCATAGCGGCGTTGAGGATGGCCGACAGGCCGCTGGGGATATGTTGCGTGCCCCAGGTGATGGCCGCAAAAGGGATGAGGATGCCGATCGCCCCCATCAGGGCCAGCCTCGCCCAGGTGCCCGGATCGGTGGGAATGCGCTGGCGGCCGGCGCGCACGATAATCAGTAGTGAGATCGAGCCCACCAGCACACGCAGCATAGCAAAGGTCATGGGCGGTATTTCGACCACGCCGATCTTGATGAACAGGAACGAAGCGCCCCACATGGCGGCCAGTGTCAGGAGCAATGCCAGAGACGTATGGGTCATCGGTGCGAATCGCCTCAAGATATGATGTGGCCGCCCCTACGGACGGGCGCTTTGCTACGATTGTCTGAGGGGGAGGCCTCACGGCATTATATCATCGCCGCAAAGGCCGACCAAACATCGGGTTGGCCCGTCAACCTGCACAATTCATCGGGGGGATTTTTGGGTGATCGGGCACGAGGAGCGCGTGGAGCATATGGGATATTATAATCGCGGTGACATGGGGGGGATTCCGTCATCGGTCATGTGGCGGGAAGGGCCGGCAAGTGGATTCACCTCATTCTGTTGAGGCCTTTTTCATGCTCAAAAGGAATTGTGGTATAATCGCCCTCATACCTACCCAGTATCTGCGCTCACCAGCCCTGTCAACGGGCCCCGCACGCGCTCCAACGGCGGAGTGCGAGGCGCATGGCTCGGGCTGATATCCGCCGAAAACCGTCGGCCTAACGTCGAATGTGTGGCGTGACAGGGTTTGACCGGGCGTCGACGGATAGGATCCTGTTCCATCATCACACGAGGAGGAGCGCTAGATGAAGCTCAGAGTAGGAGCCCTCATCACGGTTCTGATGGTTGTTGGGTTGATCCTGACGGCCTGTGGACCGCAAACCCCTGCAGAAACCGATCCCGTTGCAGCCGATCCCGAAGATGCTCAGCCGGCCCCGGCTGACGAAACCGGCCTCACGGTGGTGATCGCCACCGACGCGGCCTTTCCCCCCATGGAATTTGTGGACGAGAACCGAGACATCGTCGGCTTTGACATCGACATGATGGATGCGATTGCCGCCGAGATGGGGTTCGAGGTCGAGTACAAGAACACGGCCTGGGACGGCATCTTTGCCGGCCTGGAGAGCGGCGACTATGACGCCATTCTCTCGTCTGTGACCATCAACGAAGATCGCCTCGAAGTCTATGACTTTTCCGATCCCTATATCAACGCCGGACAGGCCGTTGTCGTCCGCGCGGATGAGACCGAGATCGGTGGGCATGAGGATCTCGCGGGCAAGACGGTTGGCGCACAGATCGGCACCACCGGCGCGCTGGCGATTGAGGGGATGGATGACGTGACCCTCAAAGAGTACGACACCATCGATCTGGCGCTGCTGGATCTGACCAGCGGCAATGTGGACGCCGTCGTGGTGGACACGCCTGTGGCGGCCGACTTTGCTCTGGCTTCGGACCAGTTCGAGGGACAGCTCAAGATCGTCGGCGAGGCGTTCACCGACGAGTTCTATGGTGTCGTTGTGCGTAAAGGCGAGATGGGCGACTTTTTGAGCCTCTTTAACGAGGGGCTGGGGCGCATCCAGGCTGATGGCACCTACGACGAGATCTATGCTCGCTGGATCTCGGGCGAATAGGCAAAGTAGCAGAATCGAGCAGGGCGCCTCACCCTTCTGAGGGTAAACGAGGCACCCTGCTCGTCAAGCTCGAAGCATATAATCGAGCGGAGATTGCTTGTCGTGCCGGGTTTATCTGTGATAAACAATATGTTATAATGGCCCTCATCCTACAGAGAACCTCAAAATAATAGGAGGAGGACTGGCCGGACACATCCGTCTGACCAAGCAATGGCGCTGGTACCCTATGTCGGGAATTCAGGGGGTTGGCAGCCCCTCTTTGGTTCTGTTGTAACACGGTTACAATCACGATGCATATTCGCACCAAGAGGAGCAAGAGATGAAGCCCAAGTTGGGTATCCTTGTCGCCATCGTTATTGTGCTCGGAATGATTCTCTCGGCTTGCGCTCCGGCGACCACTTCGCCCGAAGCCGATCCCGTTGCAGAGCAACCGGCCGCCGAAGAGCCGGCTGTGGTGGATGACGAGCCCGCCGCCCTGGTAGGCGATGCCTCCGTTCCGCCGGCCCCTGATTTCCCCGTTCGCGTCGCGATTCTGGCGCCCATGACCGGTGACGTCGCGACCTTTGGCGATTCGACCGAAAAAGGCGCCAAGATGGCCCTCGAAGCCGCTCAGGCGGCCGGCTGGGACATCGAGGTGGTGGTTGCCGATACGCGTTGCGACGCTCAGGAAGCGGCCAACGCTGCCAACAGCGTGATCGATGATGTGGACTATATCATCGGCGCCGTTTGCTCCAGCTCATCGATCCCCATCAGCGAGATTGCCGAGGCCAATGGGGTGCTGCAGATTTCGCCCACCTCGACCAACCCCGCCGTGACGGTGAACGAGGACGGCAGCAACAAAGAGTTCGTCTTCCGCGCCTGCTTCCTGGATCCGTTCCAGGGTGAAGTGGTGGCCACTCTTGCCCGCGAGCTGGGCGCCGAGACGTCGGCCGTGCTGTACGACGTGGGTAACGACTATGTGATGGGTCTGGCCGAGTACTACAAGGCCGCGTTTGAGGAGATGGGCGGTTCGGTGCCCGTGTTCGAGGCCTATACCAAGGACGATACCGATTTTTCCGGTATCCTGGGGCGTGTGGCGGCGGCTGACGTAGACGCCATCTTCCTGCCCGATTACTACAACAAGGTGAACCTCATCGCCGCCCAGATCAGCGAGCGTGGCATCGATGCGATCCTGCTCGGTGGTGACGGCTGGGATTCGCCCGAGCTGCAGAACGAACTGTTCGAGGGGGGCTACTTCTCGAACCACTACTCGCCCGCCGACCCCCGTCCGGTGGTGCAGGACTTTGTGTCGGCGTACGAGGCGGCCCATGGCGCCGAGCCCGATGCTCTGGCGACCCTGGCCTATGACGCGGCCCGCATCCTGTTGCAGGCCATTTCTGAAGCGGGTGTGAGTGATCCCGCGGTGGTGAAGGACGCGATGGCGGCGCTCCACTACGAAGGGGTGTCCGGCGAAATCACCTTTGACGAGTTTGGCAACCCCGTCAAGTCGGCGGCTATCGTCAAGGTCGAGGGCGGCGAGAAGGTGTTCTACAAGTTTGTCGCTCCCTAAAACCGGTTAGGCTCTCAGAGGGGAGAGTGGTAGGGTGTACTCTCCCCTCTTGTCTTTCAACATACCTATCTCCGAGCGAATCCGGAGAGAGGAGAATGGATGAAAAGCTCGATCACGACGCCCATACTTCGTAGTACGGCCTGGATCATCTATGCGGTATTGGCTGCCGGCATTATCTGGGGAATTTCTTACCTTGTTCGTTTGAACGGTCCGATCTATTTCATGCAGGCAGTGCTCGACGGCCTGCGTCTGGGCTTTGTGTACGCCCTTATTGCTTTGGGCTATACCATGGTGTACGGCATCGTGCGCCTGATCAACTTTGCCCATGGCGACGTTTTCATGGTGGGCTCGTTCGCCAGTTTCTACGCCATCACACAGTATGGCTGGGGCTTTATCCCGGCCATTTTGTTTTCCATGGTGGTGTGCACGATTCTGAACGTCGTCATCGAGCGGGTGGCTTACAAGCCGCTGCGCAACGCGCCGCGTATTGCGGCCCTCATCACCGCCATCGGCGTGTCGTTCTTCCTGGAGAACTTTACCGCGCTCCGCTGGGTATTCAGCGCCGACTTTATCACCTACCGGCGACCGTTCCCCGTGGTCACCTGGAATATCGGCGGGATCTTGATCTCGAATATTACCGTCATCATCGTTGTCGTGACGACGGTTCTACTGCTCGCCCTGCAGTATATCATCAGCCGAACCAAATTGGGCAAAGCCATGCGGGCCTCCTCCCTGGACAAGCCGGCCTCCCGACTGATGGGCATCAATGTGGACGGCATCATCTCTCTAACCTTTGCCCTGGGAGCCGCGCTGGCCGGCGCCGGTGGCGTCCTGTATGCCATCGCTTTCCCGCAGATCTGGACGTTCATGGGCGTAATGCCCGGCCTCAAGGCTTTTGTAGCGGCGGTGTTGGGCGGTATCGGGAGCATTCCCGGCGCGTTCGTGGGCTCGTTGCTGATGGGCGAGATCGACGTGCTCGTCGTCGCCTTTGTGCCCATGGGATCGCGATTGCGCGACCTGTTCGCTTTCCTGGTGCTGATCATCGTCTTTTTGGTCAAGCCGACCGGCATTTTTGGTGAGCCGCAGGTCGAGAAGGTTTAGGAGAAACGCGCCATGCGATCACGAACGCTCATTCCATCCTGGCTCTCCACACTGGTCGTGGCCCTGGGCATATTCCTGGCCGTGGCCTATGGCTCAAGTTCCGGGCGCATCAATAACTACTGGTATCAGGTGATCCAGAGCGCCGTCATCATGGCCATTTCGGCCCTCGGGCTGAATCTGATCTACGGCTTTAACGGGCAGTTTTCCCTGGGGCACATCGGCTTTTATGCCATTGGCGCCTATGGCTCGGCCCTGATCAGTAAAGACTTTATTTCGCGCTGGAGCGGCGGTCAGTTCGTCGCCCTCTCTTGGATGATGGGCAGCCAGATCGGTCTGGTGGCCGCTATGCTCGGCGCCAGAGCACTCAATCCGGAAAAGTTGCGCAAGCGCCTGCGGGATTATTTGAACGCCCATCTCAAGCTGTTCGAAAGCTCGCTCCTGATCGGGGTGGTCTCCTTTTTGGGCATCATCCTCGTCGTGCTGGTGGGGGCGGCGGTCGCCTACCTGGTCCAAAAGCTGCTGCTGATCGGCCTGAATGCGACGCTGGGTAACCTGTCAAATGCCATTGCCGAGCCCCTGGTGTTCATTCTGGCCCTGATCAATGGCGGCACCATGGCGGCTCTGGTGGCCTATCTGGTGGGACTCCCCTTGCTGCGTCTGGGGTCGGACTATTTTGGCATCGCCACGCTGGGCTTTGCCATTATGGTTTTCACCGCGTTGCAGAACTCGGACATCGTCATCGAGACGATGAAGGGCGCCCGCGGCATGGTAGGCATTCCCCGTTGGACGACATGGGGATGGACTTTTGGCGTAATGGCGCTGCTTGTGGTGGTGATGCGCAACCTGATTCATTCCAGCCACGGGCGGGCCATCATGTCCATTCGCGAGGATGAGATCGCCTCACAGACGATGGGCAACGACGTGACCCGGCTCAAGGGCGTGGCCTTTGCCTTTGGCGGGTTCTTTGCCGGCGTGGCCGGCGGGCTCTATGCCCATCTCTTTGGCTTTTTGCACCCCTCGACGTTCAACATGATCCGTGGATTCGACCCGTTGATCGTCATCGTATGGGGGGGATTGGGCAGTATGACCGGCACCATCGTCGCCTCTGGCATGTTTGCCCTGGTAACCGAGGGGCTGCGCGTGGTACTGCCTCAGGGCTTTGAAACCTGGCGTTTTGTGCTATATCCGATCCTCCTGCTTATCATCATGCTGCTGCGCCCGCAGGGATTGCTGGGCACGACCGAATGGGGCTGGTTGCGCGCGCCGCTGCCTCCTGCACGTGATATCCCTGTGCCCGATCGGTCGTTGCGTGGTGAGGTCGCCGTGCAGGATGGGAGGGAGACCTGATTATGGATACTCATACCAAAATGACGGCGCCTGGAGAAAATCTCCTCGATATCAATGCGCTGACAATGCTCTTCGGTGGTCTGCGTGCCGTTTCATCGTTCAACATGGCTATTCCCGAAGGGGGACTGTACGGCCTCATCGGACCGAACGGCGCGGGCAAGACGACGGTGTTCAACATGATCACCGGAATCTATCTGCCCACCGAGGGGAGCATTCAGTTCTATGACCAGGAACTGGTGGGGTTGTCGCCGCGAGACATCACCCGCGCCGGCATCGCCCGGACGTTTCAGAATATCCGGCTGTTTCAGAATCTGACGGTGCTGGATAATGTGCGCATCGCCTACCACACGCATGCGGGCTATAACCTGCTGGAGTCTATCACGCGGCTGGCGCGTTTCAGCCGTCAGGAACGAGAGCTGACCGAGCGCGCTCAGGATTTTCTGGCCGTGTTCGGCCTGCAGGATCGTCAGCTCGAGATGGCCCGCAATCTGCCGTATGGCGAACAGCGCCGGTTAGAGATCGCCCGTGCATTGGCGGCAAAGCCTCGCCTCTTGTTGTTGGATGAGCCGGCGGCGGGGATGAATCCGCGCGAGACAGAGCAACTCATGAAGTTGATCCACTTTATCCGTGACCGCTTCAAGCTGACCATTCTCCTCATCGAGCATCAGATGCGGGTGGTAATGGGCATCTGCGAGTGGATCACCGTGATGGACTTTGGCCAGGTTATCGCCCGAGGCACGCCGCGAGAGATTCAGGACAATGAAAGGGTGATCGAGGCGTATCTGGGTAAATCGGCGGGAAAGGGGCTCCGTTTCGATGACGCTGCTGACAGTTGAGAACCTGCATGTATCGTACGGTGCCATCAATGCCGTTCAGGGCATCTCGTTCAACATCAATGAGGGAGAGATCGTCACCCTGATCGGCGCCAATGGGGCGGGCAAGAGCACGACGCTGCGCACCATCTCCGGGTTGTTGCGCCCTGCTCAGGGGAGCATCCTGTTTCGAGAGCAAGATATCACCCGCGTGGCGGCGGAAGATATCGTGCGACTGGGCATTTCGCAAGTGCCCGAGGGGCGCCATATTTTCTCCAAACTTACGGTGATGGAGAACCTGGAGATGGGCGCCTATACTCGCAAGGACAAGGCCGAGATTCGTCAGTCGATGGAGCGGGTATTCACCAGCTTTCCGCGCCTGAGGGAACGGCTGACCCAGTATGGGGGCACGCTCTCGGGTGGCGAACAGCAGATGCTGGCGATGGGGCGCGCCCTGATGTCGCAACCCAAGCTGCTATTGCTGGACGAGCCCTCGATGGGTCTGGCGCCGATCCTGGTCGAAGAGATCTTTGAGATCATCAAGTGGATCAACGCCCAGGGCACCAGCATTTTGCTGGTGGAGCAGAACGCCGCCATGGCGCTTTCGATCGCCCATCGCGGCTATGTGCTCGAGACAGGACGCATTGTGCTGGAGGGTGACGCTCGCGAGGTGATGAATAACCCGCAGGTGCGCGCGGCCTATCTCGGCGATTGAGATCGACGATACGGGGGCACACTCGGGCTCGCGCTCGTTTCGTTGCGCCTCGAGAGCGCGATGTCTGATAATCGGATCACGCAAGCATAGGGGCTTGTTCTACCCGTTGAGGGTTCGAAACGAGCCTCTTTTTGTTTGAGGGCATCATGATCGCCCCCTTTGATCCGCCGGGACGCCGGCTTTTTGCGTGCGATTCGGCGTGCCACTGGTTGCACGCCAACGGTATATGTTCGTGGTTTTATTCTGTTCGGATGATGGAGGAAACAAGGTGACCATTAGTACGCCCGGAGCAATAGAGCGCCGATCGACTATTACGACGCAGCGCATCGATTGGCGTTATGCGCCGGCGCTGGGCGGAGCGTTACTCATCGTACTCTCGTACTTTTTGCCCATGTTTACGGAGCGGATTACGGCGGCGGTGACGCGTTTCGACGGCGGGACGACGATCGAATCCGACTTTTCTGTGTTGATAAACGGACAACACTTTGCCCAGTCCAAGCGTCCTAAGGGTGAGCACCTTGAAGATATTCAGGTGCAGGTTGCGCCGGTAAACGGTTTTGCCGGCACCGGCTGGGGTTGGCTGATACGCTCGATGGGGCAGATGATCGCCCAACCCCATTTGATCAGCTATGTGATCGTCCTGTTGTTGCCGATTTTGAACCTGCCGATAATGGGGTGGCTGTTCTACAAGGGCCGTCGTACTCTCTGGCGGGCCGCCCCCGATGATCCCGATGCGCTGGATCGTTACGGCCCTCTGGTGTCGGTGGCCATCACTCTGTCGGGGCTGGGGGTGCTGGCGATCGTGCTGGCCTGGCTGCATCAATTCGATTTCAGCACGCGATTGCTCAAGCTGGCCGGCCCGGGTTTGATGCCCTCGATCGGTTATTGGGGGGCGCTGCTCAGCGCCACGGTCGCCTTTGTCGGCGCGCTGAGTCTGCGAAGTGAGAGCCGCCGCGATGTGACGAACTGGTGGGCTCTGGTGTTCGTCGTTGCGCTGGGTATCTGGCTGCTGGTGCGCTTTCGGCCCTATCCGTTCCTCGAGATATGGAATTTTGTCGCAGACGGTATTCTGGTCACCTTGCGTATCGTCGTGACGTCCTTTGGTTTTATCATCCTCGTCAGCTTGCTGGGTGGGCTGGGGCGCATCTCGCGCTCGCCCATCATCTACGGAATCTCTTCACTCTATGTAGAGTTGATCCGGGGCATTCCGTTGCTGGTGCAGTTGCTGTTCATCTGGTTCGCATTGCCGCAAGTGTTGGGCAGCGTGGGCGGCGTCATCGCCAGCATCTCGCCGGCGGTTGCGCCGCTGGGTGAGCGGATCATGGATATCCGACTGGATCCTTTTACCGCAGCGATGATCGGTCTGACGATCTGCTACGGCGCATATGGGTCCGAGATCTTTCGCGCCGGTATCTCCTCCATCCACCAAGGGCAGATGGAGGCGGCGCGTTCGCTGGGCATGACCTATATTCAGGCCATGCGCTATGTCATCCTGCCGCAGGCGGTGCGGGTGATTCTGCCGCCCATCGGCAACGAATTTGTGGCCCTGTTGAAGGATTCGTCCCTCGTGTCGGTGTTGGCCGTGTCGGACCTGACGCGGCGTGGGCGCGAGTACATGGCGCGCACCTTTCTCAGCTTTGATACCTGGATTCTGGTGGCGCTCTGCTATCTGGTTATGACGCTCTTTTCCTCTCGGGCCGTTGAATTTATCGAATCTAAAACCCGGTTCGAACGCTAGCCCGATGTGGAGGGATAATCTATGACGATGAACAACGACAGTAACAGTAACGGTAACGGTTGCCCCGTGAATGACATAATCCGCATCGAGCATCTACATAAATCGTTTCATCATGGCCGTGTGGTGGCGCTGGATGATGTCTCCCTCTGCGTGCCTCAAGGGCAGGTGACGGTCATCATCGGGCCCAGCGGCTCGGGCAAGTCGACGTTGTTGCGATGCATCAACTATCTCGAAGTGCCTGACTCGGGCCTGGTGATGGTGGATGGCATTCCCCTCGCCGAATCGGAGAATATCAACCGGGTGCGCGCCGAAGTAGGCATGGTGTTTCAGCAGTTCAACCTGTTCCCCCATCTTTCGGTGCTGGATAACCTGATGCTGGCCCAGAAAGTGGTGCGAAAGCGCAATCGGGACGAGGCCGAGGCGATCGCCCGTGATCTGCTGGTCAAGGTGGGCATTCCCGAAAAGGCCGAATCGTTCCCCTTGCAGCTCTCGGGCGGCCAGCAGCAGCGGGTGGCCATTGCGCGGGCGCTGGCCATGCAGCCCAAGATCATGCTCTTCGACGAGCCTACGTCGGCTCTGGACCCGGAGATGATCAAAGAGGTGCTGGAGGTCATGCTGCAACTGGCCCATGACGGCATGACGATGGTGGTGGTGTCTCATGAGATGGGATTCACCCGCAACGCCGCCGACCGGATCATCTTTATGGATGCGGGGCACATCATCGAGGATACCACGCCGGAAGATCTGTTCCACGCGCCGAAAGAAGAGCGCACCCGCGAGTTTCTGAGCAAGATTCTGCACTGAAGAGGCCATCGTTACGAGACCGGGAGCCCGATTGGGTTCCCGGTTTTTGTCGATGCGGCTGAATCGTTGGCCTCTCTATGCGGATGTGCTACAATAGCGCCGTAAAATCTCGAGTCCTATCGATGCCCGGCCCTATTCCGCCACAGGAGGCGATACCATGAGCGAATCGACCCCGTTCCGCCGTCTGGCCGAACTGCTGGGCTATCCCGACTCGGAGCGGTTGGTGGGTATCCTTCGGCAGATTCTGACGGAGGAAGAGGCTCGCTGGCTGGCGGCGTTGCCGGGGACGCCGGGGCAACTGGCCGGGCGTCTGGGCGCCACCGCCGAATTTGCCCGTCAAATACTGGCGACGCTGGCCGACAAGGGCGTGGCCGTGCCGGGTGAAGAGACGCCCACCGGACGCACCTATCACCGTCTGGAGATCGGCCCCCTGGCCGACGCGGTGCTTATAGACCCTCGATACGAGGCGTTGGGCGAATCGTTTTACGACGCCTGGCGCGATTTCTGGAACGACGACATGCTCCGCGCCGCGCAAGCGCCGGAGGCGATACAGGCACGGGACGAGAAACCGCCCGAGTTTCGTATCCTGCCCGCCGAAGCAGCGCTTCCGACGGAGGATGTGTCCGATCACGAGCGTGCCTCGTGGATCATCGCCCGGGCCGAGACGATCGCCGTGGCTCAGTGTCCCTGTCGCCGCCGCGAACGCCGTTGCGACCACGAGCACGAGGTGTGCCTGTGGCTGGACGGGGTGGCCCGATACGCCCTGGAGCGTGGCTCCGCCCGGGCCATCACTCATGAGGAAGCGCTGGATATTCTGGAGCGCGCCTCGGCGGCCGGACTGGTACACAATACCGAGAACGTGCGAACGCCGCGGGTGATCTGCAACTGCTGTTCGTGCTGCTGTGCGTTTCTGCGGCCTCACGTGGTGCATGGGCTCGATCTGCCGGTTGCCACCAGCCGCTACCGCGCGGTGGTGGATGACGGCGCTTGCGTGAATTGCGGCGTCTGCGTGGCGCGTTGTCCATTCGGGGCATTGTCTCAGGGAGACGGCTCCGTTCAGGTGGATATTTCGCGTTGCACCGGTTGTGGTGTATGCGCCGTGGCCTGTCCTCAAGAGGCCCTTCGCCTGGCCGCCGTCGGGTCGGCGGCGCCGCTACACGACGGCCAGTGGATCGGTGAACTATCGGACTGACCCTGTGAGGGGCCGGCCGTTCAAAGGGGTATCGCCTTGCCAAGATCGAAACGAGCCTTCCATCTGGATAAGCGACCGATCAATCAAGATTCGTTCGTGCACGAATGGCCCGAGGTGGGCCTTATCGTGAGCGACAGCCCTTACGATCCATCGCCCGGTCTGCGCATCGAAGGGGGGCAGGTGGTCGAGATGGACGGCGTGTCCCGCGCCGAGATGGATATCATCGACCGATTCATCGCCGACCATGCACTCGACCTGAGTGTGGCCGGTGAGGCGATGGCGACCCCCTCCGAGACCATTGCGCGCATGATGGTGGACATTAATGTGCCGCGCGATGAGGTGGTGCGACTGGTGGGCGGCTGCACCGCCGCCAAGCTGG
>JBMNOI010000112.1:0-12385 GCA_050942995.1 Anaerolineae bacterium | reverse complement strand
GATGTGGTGGCCCCGCCTTTCTGGGGCGATTCGGTTTCTTTTTCGTCTACCTGAGCAGTTGACCGACGTCGGGTTTGCGCCGGCTTTTTCTCGGTTTGTGCCGCAGGTGTTTCTGACTCGGCGGCTGCGGTGGTGGCGCGGCCTTTTCGAGACCGGGATGGTTTGGTCTGGGCCTCGGATGAACCCGGATCATCGCTTTTGGCCGCTCGAGTCGACCGTTGGCGCTTCGTCGTCGGCTCTTTTTCTGAAGACTTCGCAGCCGATGACTTTTTCGTGGCAGCCTTGCGGGTGGCGGTGCCGGCCTTGCTTTTGGATGCGGTCCGACGCCGCCCGGCCGGTTTCTCTTCCGGCTGAGCCTTATCGATCGCCGTCGCAGATCGAGTGGACGAGCCTCCACCCGATGCGCCGACCACGGCGCCGTCCAATCGGGCTACGGTGGTCACCACATCACCGTCTTCCAGTTGCACCGCGGCGTTGCGACGCGTCCGAGTCACCAAGCGTCCCCATGTGGCGCGGCCCAGAGAGGGGATGGCTTTGGCGGGCACACACGTCATACGGCCCGATGCGGTGCCAAAGGCCACCTCTTCGCCCACTACGACGACCTGCGCGCCGACGACGGGGCCCGTGCTCTCCAATTTGGCCACATCCACCGTCAGTGCTCCCTGGCCGCCGCGTCCCTGTGTGTTGTACTCGGTCAAGGGGGTGCGTTTGGCGTAGCCCATCGCTGTGGCCACCAGCAGTTCGCCTTTTTCGCGAACCACGTCCAGCGCCACGACCCGCTCCCCCTCGTTCAGGGTGATGCCCCGCATGCCGGTGGCCGAACGCCCCTGCGGGCGCACCGTCTCGGCCTGGAAGCGGATCGAACGCCCTCCCTCGCTAATCATGATGACCTCGTCGCTCCCGTTGGTGAGCATGGCCCAACCAAGCACGTCGCCATCGGGCAGGCCCATCACCTCCAGCGGACTACGCGTGGCCAATGTCACCTCGCTCAGCGCCAGACGCTTGACCCGGCCCTGCACCGTGCCCATGAACAGCAACCGGTCGTCGTTCTTTTCGTTCAGGGGCAAAATGGCGACGATCCTCTCCCCGTCGCCCAACTGGAGCAGGCTGGTCAACGGCAAGCCGCGGCCCCGGGCGCCCGCTTCCGGGACCTGGTGCGCCGGAAGGCCGAACGCCCTTCCCCGGTCGCTGATGAACAGAACGGTATCCTGCGAATGCCCGGGAGTGAGCGACCAGAAGGTGTCATTCTCCCTCGCCATCGCCTCGATAATCTCATCGTGCCGCGCCTCATACGCGGGCACCGTCAGACTGGCCACATAGCCCTTGCCGGTAAGCAGGAGCACCAACTCTTCGTCGGGCACCATATCCTCGGCGCGGAATTCGGTGGTCTCGTCAACGTCGCTGATGCGCGTGCGCCGGGCGTCACCATAACGTTCTTTGAGATCGAGGATATCCTCTTTGACCAGAGCCAGCACCTTTTGCTTATCAGCCAGCAGATCCTCCAGATAGGCGATGCGCTTGAGGACCTCGGCGTACTCTTCCTGCAATCTGCGGCGCTCCAGCGCGGCCAGCCGGCGTAGCTGCATATCCAGGATGGCCTGGGCCTGTTCCTCGGTAAATCCGAACTTTTTGCAGAGATTATTCCGCGCCGTATCCGCCGTCTGAGAGCGACGGATGGTATCGATCACCTCGTCCAGATGATCCAGCGCCTTGAGCAGTCCTTCGAGGATATGCGCCCGTGCTCTGGCCCGTTCCAGCTCGAACCGGGTGCGGCGTGTGATGACGTCGACGCGGTGCTCGATATAGTGCGTCAGGGCACGCTTGAGCGATATGGTACGCGGCTCACCATTTACCAGGGTGAGCATGTTCACGCTAAAAGTAGATTGCAGCTGCGTTTGTTTGAGAAGCTGCTTCAGGATCGGAGCGGGTTCGATGCCGCGCTTGAGTTCGATGACGATGCGCATGCCGGTGCGGTCGGATTCGTCGCGCAGATCGGCAATGCCCTCGATCCGTCCATCGCGTACCAGATCGGCGATACGCTCGACCAGGTTGGCCTTGTTCACCTGATAGGGCAGTTCGGTGACGATGATGGCTTGATATCCGGCGCGGATATCCTCCACATGCGCCTGTGCCCGTACCACCACGCGCCCTTTGCCGGTGGCATAAGCCTGGCGAATGCCTTCGCGTCCCAGAATGGTGCCGCCGGTGGGAAAATCGGGGCCTTGTACGTAACGCAGCAGATCGTCGACCGTTACATCGTCGAGTTTGGCGTAATGATCCACCAGAAAGGCGATGGCGTCGGCGATCTCGGTCAGATTATGGGGAGGGATGTTGGTGGCCATACCCACGGCGATACCGCCCACACCGTTGAGCAGCAGGTTGGGCAGCTTGGCGGGCAGTACCTCGGGCTCTTGCAACGATCCGTCAAAGTTGTCAGTGAAATTGACGGTGTCTTTATCCAGATCGGTCAGCATCTCTTCGCCGATGGCCGACAGGCGGGCCTCGGTGTAACGGATGGCGGCGGCGCCGTCACCGTCGATGGAGCCAAAGTTGCCCTGACCGTCCACCAACATGTAGCGCATGGAAAAATCTTGCGCCATGCGTACCATGGCGTCATACACGGCCGAATCACCGTGGGGATGGTACTTACCCAGCACCTCACCCACGATACGGGCGCTCTTGCGCGTGGCCGTGTTGTGTCGTAACCCCATATCGTGCATCGCGTAGAGGATGCGCCGTTGGACCGGCTTGAGCCCATCGCGCACGTCGGGGAGTGCGCGGGAGGTGATGACGCTCATGGCGTAACTCAGGTATGCCGAGCGCATCTTTTGCTCAATGTCTACGCGTTGAACCGTTCCAATATCCATCAAGCCTCCGTGTCCATCGTTGCCTTGTCTGTACGCCCACCCTGTCGGGCTATTTACCGCGCAAGCCCGGATAGGTGCGCACCTGGGCCAGATGCTCCATCAGTTCCTCGTGTCTCAGTGGCCCTCGTTCTGTGATGACGGTGCTGATCATCTCCAGCGGAGTCACATCATGATACTCGTTCTTGACGACGATGTTTTCGCTGGATACGGGCATGATCTCTTCCGGATCCCGCGGGCGAAGTGCCTGCGCGATCACATAATCGTTGGGCAGGAATTTGTAGCTGCTGCACACCACGATTCGCGGAATATCCCACTCGGCCGCTGCGTGCATCAGTGCAGTTGTTCCGATTTTGCTCACCAGGCCGGCAGCCGAGAGGCTATCGGCGCCGATCAGTAACAAGTCCGCCTGTGACATCCAGCTAAAGAGGGCGATGTCGATCCCGATGGTGACATCGATTCCCAGCCAGCTCAACTCGCTGGCCAGCGTTTGGCCCTCCAGTAGAGGGCGCCCTTCACCGCACAATACATTGGGCTTGCGCTTCATCTCGGCCATGCGGGCCAGGATGCGCAGCACCGTCGAGCTGCGCGAATAGGTCATCACCACAGGAGATTTGGGCAGATAAGATACAGCGTTCTCGGTAAGGGTCTCCAGTGCCAGTTCGGCGCGGCCGCGATACTCTTGCAAAAAGTCGATGGCCTGCTGGCGGATCTGTTGGGCGCTGGTGGCATTGTCGACGGCCCAGAGCATGTCGTTCACCAAGCGAAATACGACGCCAACCGAGGGCTGCGCGCTCACCAGCTGGCGGCAGGTACGCAACAGCCATTTGCGATAGGGCCCCACACTGCCGGGAACCGAATCGGCTATCGCGTCGCTCAGCAGATGCAGCGCATGACCGGCGATCTCTTCGGCGCCGGATCGGTTGTCACGGCGTAGCTGTTCCAGCCGGTTTTGCCATCTGGGGCTTGGCATCCCGTACCTCCTCGACAGGCTTCAGTGGAGCATAACGGCGCGGCTGTTGCCCGTTGTTGCTCGACGGCGTCCCTTTGCGATAACGAATTCATACCCGCTGTGGATTGTGTCGCCTGTACGGGCTTGTTACTACATGTACTCATTTATTATATGCGGAGCAAGGCGCACTGCCAACTGATGGCCGGGTTCGGCGATAAGCGTTCCGGCGTTGTTCAGGTGCGAATGAGGCTGCCGGGCTGGCAATGCCGGCAAAAGTGGGTTGCGCGTTGATTGAGGCGAATTTCAGAGATTGTGTTGCCGCATCGTGGGCAGGGTTCGCCCTTGCGGTTGTGAACCAGAAGCATATCGCGCACCTCACGGTGAAGCTCTTCACCCACGCGTTCCCGCAGAGCGACCACAGCCTCTTGCAATACGGTCCGCATGGCCCCATAGAGGGCCAGTTGTTCTTCAGGAGAGAGGGTGGTCCGTTTACGAAAGGGATAGATCCCGGCGCGAAACAGAATCTCGTCGGCGTATGCGTTGCCGATGCCGGATACAAATGCCTCGCGAACCAGAATGCCCTTGATCTCGCCCGGGTAGCGACGCAGACGTTGCAGGAACGCCTCCGGCGTCAGTGCCGGATCCAGCGGATCGGGGCCCATATCGTCGTATCCCGGAATGGCGTTCAAGTCGCGGGTCAGGTAGATTTTGCCCATGGAGCGGGCGTCGTGATAGCGCAGGTCCTTGCCGTGATCGAGGCGCAGCAGCACACAGTCACGGGCCTGTACGCGCTCGTTTCGGGCGCAGTAGCGCAGTCGCCCGGTCAGCATAAAGTTCACCGCCATCCAGCGATCGTCGTCTATCGCAAAGAGCAGAAACTTGCCGCGGCGGCCCACCGATCCCAGAGTGGCGCCGCACAGAAACGACTCGGCGGTTTCGATGGGATCCAGGGGCCGCAATACGATGGGCCGGCGCACCTCCACCGCCTGAATACGCTGTCCCGGAATGTGTCGATTGAGCACCTCGCGGATTACTTCCAGGTCGGGCAGTTCGGGCATGGTTGCGGGCTCCAATGAGTTGACGGATGGTGTAAATAGGGAGCGTCGTCGGGGTTACTCAAAGCGCTCTACGAGATCGATATCGAGAATACGATCGAGGCGAAAACTGCGCTCGGCATCGCGCATCAGGCAGTGGGCCATGAGAAAAAGGTTGCCGTTGCGCGGCATTACGCGGATGGGGCGTACCAGGCGTTCGCTCTCGACGCCATCCTGTGAGAGATAACGCAGATAGAGGAACTTGCCTCGAGACAGCGCCTCCTGGATCACCGGCGGCACTTCGATATTGGGCGAGGGCGCGATATTTAGCACGCCTCCCTGAGCGGCCAGAAAATCGGCCAGGGTGCGCACTCCACGTGGTCGGAGCTCATCGACTATATGCCGGAACACACCACGGGTCAGAAGCGCATCGACCATGGCCCGGTGAGCGCGACCCTCCACCTCGACGCCCAGCGCAGCCGCCAGGCGCGTCAGTGAATAGCCGGGCAGGCGATAGTGGCGTCTGGCGAGCAGAAGCGTATCCAGCGCTATGAGGGGCGGCATTCGCATACCGATGCGGGCAAACTCGGAATGAAGAAAGCCGAGGTCGAACGGCGCATTGTGCCCGACAAAGACGGCGTTTTCCAGCAAGGCCAGCAGATCGTCGGCCACCTCGGCAAAGAGAGGGGCATCGCGCAGCATCTCTTCATCGATGCCGTGCACGCGGTAGGCTCCCGGAGTGATGGACCTCTGGGGGTTCACCAGGCGCTGCAACGCGTCGGTCACCTCACCGTTCTGGCAGCGCAGAGCGGCCACCTCACAGATGCGGTCGCCCAGTGTGGCGGCAAGCCCTGTGGTCTCGACGTCGAGAAACACCAGGGGCACTTGATCGATCGGCGTGCGCGGGTCAATCATCGCTCACCTCGGGTGGCGCTTTGTCCTCCGTCCCCGTCCCGATCCGGCGGTTGTCCGTCGCATAGCGCACGGATCGGCGCAAAGCTGTATCGATGGCATGGCGCCGCGCCGAGGGTGCAGAGCGCCTCCCAATGCTCGGCGGTGCCATACCCTTTATGACGGGAAAATCCATAGCCCGGCAACTCGTCCTCCAGGTCGATCATGATTCGATCACGCGTCACTTTGGCGATGATGGACGCGGCGGCTATCGAAAGGCTGTAACGATCACCTCTGATGATGGCGCGCTGGGGGAGGGGGATGTCGGGCAGGGTGAGCGCATCCAGTATGAGAAAGTCGGCCGGCGCGGTCAGGTTCCTCAGCGCCGCCTCCATCGCGGCGCGAGTAGCCGGCACAATGCCGATGCGGTCGATGACATGGGCCTCGATGACACCGACGCCCCATGCAATCGCGTGCCGATGAATCTTTTCATAGCAGGCCTCGCGCCGTCGTGGGGAGAGCAGTTTCGAGTCGCGCACATCGGCCAGGGCATCTTTGAGGATCCCCTCATTTTGCGGCAGGATGACGGCCGCCGCGACGACGGGGCCCGCCCATGCGCCACGGCCGGCCTCGTCCACCCCCGCAATACGCGAATAGCCGTGGGCCCACAACCTGTTCTCTTCTTCGAGTCCGGGTTGATGGCTCACGGCCAACGCCTCCTTGAAATCGGATGGTACGAGCGCAAAATGGCGTCAATGCGGTGACGAATCGGTTACGCCTGCGACCCGTTCTTGTTGCGTTCGAACCTGGAGCGATCTTCCTTCAGGCGGGCAGCCTTGCCACGGTATTTGCGCAGGAAGTAGAGCTGCGCGCGGCGCACTTTGGCCCGACGTACGATCTCGACCCGGTCGATACGTGGCGAGGCGAGAGAAAAAGTTCGCTCTACACCGATACCGTGAGAAGCGATTCGGCGAACGGTAAAGCTCCCGTTCACGCCGGTCTTGCGCAGCCTCATCACCACACCCTGAAACACCTGCACACGCTCCCGATCCCCTTCAACGATGCGGGCGTGGACGCGCACGGTATCACCGGTACGCAGATCGGCCGGTATGCCGGGGTTAACCTGAGCGCTCAGTGAGTTGATAATATCCGTCATTTATGGTCACCACCTTTCACTCCATGTCACGAACGCTGATTATAGTACAAGACCCATACGCCGCCAAACAGCGACGGGGAGCTGTTTCGGCTCCTCATATATTGCGCCCCGGCTCTTCTGTGAGGGCAACACCGACGGGTCATCGATCACCGCTTAGCTTTCCTGAGGCTCGTATTCACCCTCGATCTCTTTCTCGGGCTCGACCTCTCCCAGGCCCAGCGCGGCGCACGCCTCGGCTGCGACGGTATACCAGCTCTCATCCTGTGGGCGGAACGGCAGCTCTTTGCGCGGATGCAGCATGCGATAGGCCTCGGCCCGCCGGGTGATGTCACCGACCAGCATCTCGGCGAACTCGGCATCCTGCCAATCGTCATGAACCAGCACCATCACATCCAGAACCGCCTCTTCATCCGCCTCCCACTCGGGGCCGACCACGGCAAAGGCCACCACCTCGGACTCTTCACCCAGGGCCACTACCGCTTCCTGCCACTCTTTATCCAGCGCGGGCAAAAAGCGCGCCTCGATTTCGGCGGTGTTCATGGGCAGGTCCAGCCCGGCGTGGCGCTTTTTCAGCGAGCGGAAGAACTCGACCACTGCCGTCAGATCCGATGACATGCAGGTGCGGATCTGCACATCCGCATGATGTCCGTTGTCCTCAAAGCGCACCCAGGCGAACTTGCGCCGCAGAGTAGCGGGGTAGTACTTTTCCAGAACGTCGTAATCGACCTTTTCACCCCACTTTACATACACTCTGGGGTCGATATATGACCTGAGGCTGGTGCCCAGATTCCAGGTGCGTTTTTTGCCGGCGATCATGCACTGAGCCTTGACCTTGCCCAAGGCATCCTGGGCGCGCTTGCGACGCTGTCTGGCGGCATCCAGTCGGGCCCGCGCCCGCTCCAATCGCCTGGCATAGCGCTCGCGTATTTTGCGGCGCGCTTCGGGCGTGGCGGCGGACTCGCGTTTCTCCTGCGCCTCCCGGCGCAGAGCCGAGAGCGCCTCGGTCATCTCCTGAATCTGCTGGCGATAGCGCTCTACGCGCTCTTCGGCCTTTTCTTGCCGCTCTCTGTAGCGTTCGCGGGTGGCTTCCCAGTTGCCGCTGGCCTGCTTGGTATGGCTACAGAGCACGGCGGCCTCCAGATTGGCCATGTTGGCCGCCTGCCACTTGATATATTCAGGGTGTTCGGCCTTGACTCCCGACATCGCCAGGCTCTCATTGACCACCATGGTGGCGTGATGGGTACGGAAAACCTTGGCCGTAAGCCCCGGCATGATGCCGGATAAAAATGCGTTCACATCGCGGCTGGTTACGTCGGGAAAGAGCTGGGGCAGGTCACGCGAGGGGTGCCCACGATCGCCGTTGCCCGACGAACTCGACGGCCGCGCGTTACGCACCAGCTCGGCCAGGTTGTCCCACACGATGCGGGGCGGCTTGATGGTCTTGTGCCAGCGCACCGAGTCCTTGCCCAAAAAGTCAAACTCGACCGAGCCGTCATCGTGCAGTGTGATATGCTCGGGGCGCAACGTGGTGGCACCCACGGTATCCGCTTCATCGGGATCTTTTTCGTCGCCCACGCGCAGGCACAGCGCATCGATGAGATACGCCGCGGTAGCGATCATGCGTCTCCTGGGGCGTTTGTCCACCAACCCTTCTTCGATATGCCGACGCACCAACTCGATATTCTCCTCAAGCTCGATCGCCTTGTCGAACTTGAGCACCTCGCGGGTTTGTTTGATGGGGGCAGTGTCGCTGATCCAGATATACTTCATCTTGTCCGAGAGTTTGTCTTTCCAGCGCGCCACCCACAGCGACTCGGGCTGCCAGACGACCTCTTCCCAGTCACCCTCGACCGGGGGCGCATCAGGGCTGAGGTTCAGGGTCACGTCGCGCTGTGTGGCGCCCTCTTTCCAGCGTCCGCGTAGCGGATGTTCACCGCGCCCCATAAAGATACCGCTGGGCTCGGTCATGTAGGTGCCCAGCTCTACACGCTGCCCGTTGACGATAGCATAGCCGTACTGGGCCTTGAGCGCCTCACGCTCGGCTTTGCGTTCGGCGGCCAACGCCTTGCGCTCCTCTTTGGAGCGCGCTTCCTTTTCAGCGCGTTCGCGATCGACATAGGCGTAGCATTCGCCAAAATCGATCTCGTTCAGCGAAAGAGGCGGGTCAATGCCCAGCGCTGCGCTGAAATCGCGCATAAAGTTGGCCGCAAAGACCAGGTCCTGCACGTATGGGGTATCTTTTTTGCGTGCCCAGGCCAGAGCCATCTCCTCCTGCCGGGGGGTCAGCGCGATGCGCCGCCCGCGGGCCACAATAGAGAGGCCGGCGGGAGCCGGGGGCTCTGGAATCAGCACACCGTTATGAATCAATTGCTTGAGCAATGGATTATCGATCTCCTTCAAGAAGCTACAATGCACAAAAACGCCGCGAGAGCCATGTTGCCCGCGGTCGCCATAGTAAAGGATAGCACAAGACCGTCATTCGGGCAAGTGATGAGCGTGTTATCACGAATTCGCCGGTGGGCTTTTTGATTTTTGACATACCCATTGCCGTATTCTATAATGATCCCGATCTATTGATCGGGATATGAAGGAGTTGTAATTAATGGCCGGAATGATTCGCCCCTGGATTCCCCTCCACTAAACCGTATGCTCGAGCGCGCCCACAACCAACTTGTGCGGCGCCCCCGGGATGGTGCTGCGGCAACCGGGCCGCACACAACGGGCTTCTTTCCCTGAGGCAGACACGGCGCTTCCCGTGTGTCTGACTCGGGCGTTCCCGACAAGGATCGATCCGATGGTACAAAAGAATAGGCATACTGCGCCGGTGGGCTGGGATCCGGTGGCGACCTGGTATGACGGCTGGGTGGGCACACAAGGCAGCAAGCACCACCGGCGTCTGGCGATCCCCGCCGTGCTCGATATGTTGCATCCGCGAGAAGGTGAGGCCATCCTCGACCTCGGCGCGGGGCAGGGCGTGCTGGCGCCGCATATCGCGCAGGCAGATGCTCAATATACCGGTGTGGAAGTCAGCCCCCGGCTGCTGCACCTGGCGCGGCAGCGACATGGACGATGCGGGCGCTTTATCCACGGGGATGTGCGCCGCCTTTCGTCCCTGCCCGATTTGCATGCCGGGGCATTCGATGGCGTGGTGTTTATGCTGAGCATTCAGGATATGAACCCGCTGCACGAGGCACTGGCCGCGGCGGCCTGGGCGTTGCGTCCAAGGGGGCGGTTGGTGATGCTGATGACGCACCCCTGTTTTCGCATTCCACGGCAGAGTGGCTGGGGACATGACGACGAGCGGAATCTAACCTATCGTCGTGTGGACTCGTATCTGACGCCCCTTCGCATCCCGGTCAAGCCGTACGGCAAAGGGCGCCGGGGAACCACCATCAGCTATCACCGGCCGCTCAGCGAATATATCAATGCGCTGGCGGGTTGCGGGCTCTTGATCGACAGCCTGCGCGAGATCACCTCATACAAGAATCCTGACGATCGCGCCGAGCGCCGCGCCAACGCCGAAATTCCGCTGTTCCTGGGGCTGCGGGCCGTCAAACTGTCGCAATGATCTCGCTCAATATAGATCGAGGGCGCCGGATGTTGCGTGGTCACTCTCGCATGGCGCGCATCAGAATGTACATGACGCTCGGGATTCGGCCGATGCGAGGGAGGTTCGATCCTTGCCCGCATCGGCCGATTGAATCAAATCTATCGCCTCGTATTCCTGCTTGCCAGATGGTCGCCGGCGAATCAGAATCGGACGGCGCGTCTCCTCAGCCCCACTGAGTACAGCCCACCACCCGGCCCTCGCGCAGGTCGGCGTGGCACCCGTCACAGTGGATGCAGCGGAGAATCTTGTCCATGCGTCCCCGGCGCACTTTTGTGGGCCATTGCGCATCGGCGATGAGGGCGCGCCCGACGGCCACCAGATCGGCGCGATCCTCGGCCAGCACCTCCAGGGCGCGATCCACCTCGTCCAGTCGACCGACGGCGATGAGAGGTACTCCCAGGCCGCGGAAGGGAGCGGCGCGATCGCCCGGCTGCTCGTCGCTGGACGGCGAGAGATCCAGGATGTCCACTCCGGCACTCACCAGCGTTTCGGCCAGCGTCAGGCTCTCATCGATGCCGTATCCCCTGCCGACGGGCGTGTGTCGGTATGTCAGCAGCATGCGGTCGCCGCAGATGGGGCGGATGGCCTCGACGATCTGCGTCGCCAGGCGCATGCGGTTCTCCAGGCTGCCCCCGTAGGCGTCGGTGCGCCCGTTCTGCTCCGGCGAAAAGAACTGATTGATCAGATAGCCGTGAGCGCCGTGCGGCTCGACGGCGTCGAACCCGACGTCGGCGCAGATCTGTGTGGCCATGCGGTACTGTTCGATCAGGTTGTCGATATCACGAGGGCTGAGGTCGTTCGGGGCCACTCGTTGCACGCGAATTCCGGGATAGATCTGAATGCCGGCCAGAGCGCCGCCGGCATGAATCGCCCCCACCTGCCGGCGTAGATCCTCCGGCGCCACCTGCGGGTACCCCTCGGGGCCGCCGCCGATCAGGCGGGGCATGTCGGTCGCCTCGACGATGACAAATCCCGCGCCGCCGCGAGCCAGGCCGCCGTACCAGTCGATCGCCTCGGGCGTGCCGATGCCCCGGGCGACCACCATGGGAGGGGCCACAATCCGGTTGGAGAACGTTTTGCCGCGTACCGTCAGAGGCTGAAAGAGAGGAGATACATCTATCGGCATGCTATGGCTCCTTTTCTGTCGCTACCTTTTTGACGAATGAGCGTGCCCCGCCTATTCTGGGAGCTGCTTCATGATAACGAACGGAGAGCGCGGATCGTATGTGGCATCGGATAATGCGTGGCCTGCGGGCCACACTGCCTATCGCCCTGGGGGTGGCTCCTTTTGGCGTGGCCTATGGCGCGGTGGCCGCCCAGGGGCTGACCTTTGGGCAGGGATGGCTGATGTCGGCTACCGTGTTTGCCGGCACGGCACAGTTTATCACCGCCAGCATGATCGCTCAGGGGGCCACGTTTCTGCCGATCCTTATCACCGGATGGCTGATCAATGCACGGTTGATCCTGTTGAGCGCCTCTCTGGCGCCTCACTTGCGCGGCGCCCCGGCCCCCCTACAATGGCTCATCGCCCAATTGCTCACCGACGAGAGTTTTGCGGTCACGATGATCGAATATGATCGTTCTGACGAACCCTCTGAGGCCGATGCGGGGAGGGCAACCCGCGAATCGACTCCAACGCCCGATCCGCTATTCGCCGTAGGCTCGGGACTGGCCATCTATATCATCTGGCAAATGGCGATCGTCATCGGTCTCACCTTTGGGGCGCAGATCCCCGATGGTCTGGGGCTGGAATATGCCCTGCCCGCCAGTCTGATCTGTCTGCTCTTTCTCCTGGTACGGACCCGTCGCGCCGCTCTGGTGGCCGTGCTGGCTGCGGCCCTGAGCCTGGCGCTGCTTCCCGTGGTCACGAGTACCTGG
>JBMNOI010000111.1:0-12492 GCA_050942995.1 Anaerolineae bacterium | reverse complement strand
CAACCGTGGCCAATGAATAGCCGGGGCCGTGAGGTTCGATCCCATAGCGCATGTCGTACTGCTCCAGATAGCCGGCCAGATCCTCCCACAGTTCGGGCTCGCGCCCCAGCCAGCCGGTGAGCATAGGAGCGCCCAACGCCTGAGCAAAGTCAAAGAGGGGTTTCTTCTCCGTCTCGCTGCCGATGCCACCGGGGCAGAATGATGCTACCTCCAGTCCGTGTCTGGCAAACATCGACAGGATATCGTCCGGCGTCGTACCCTGCCAGAGTGGGTCCTGACAAAGGGTGCCGGTAGTGCCGATCCACAGCTCAACGTAGCCAAAGCCCATTCCGGCGATGCGTCCCAGCATGGCGTCCAGATTCTGAGGACCAAAGCGCTCCTTGTGCATCTGCATCAGCTCAGCCCAGGTTGCCTTTTGATATCCGCAGATCTCGTGCACATAGTTCGCCGTAATTACGCCTGTCTTGACCATCATGGCCTCCATCTGATGGATGTATCGTGATGCCCGGGATCGCGCTTAACAAACAGTTTACACCAGGCAGACCTCACGGCCTCCCGCAGCTGCCGAATTGTAGATGGCATCCAGGATGCGCATGGTGACGATGCTGCGCTCACCGGGGCTTTGTGTCTCTTTGCCCTCCGTGATACATTCCAGGAAATGGGCAAACGCCTCCACGTGGGTCTGGGGCCCCGGCTCAAAGTCGATGGGCATGTCGCTCAACTCACCATCGTCGTTCTCACTATACATCATCAGCGGATTCAACGTAGCCCCGGCTTTGGTGCCATACATCCAGAGGCCACCGCCGCCCAGGATGTTGGACGCCCACGCTGCTTCGAGGATCAGAGTACAATCATTCTCGAACTGGATAAAGGCAACCACCGTATCCTCAACATCCATGCGAGGCACGTCCTGTTCGGTTCCCTCCTCGATATCGATAGCCAGATATCCCCTTTTGGGGATATAGTCAGCAAAGTGATCATAGGTACGGGCCGTTACCGCCACAGGTGTCGGCGTATCCAGCAAAAACAGAGTGCGGTCGAGAGTGTGTGAACCGCCGTCCATGCCCACCCCGCCTCCTGAGAGGCGTCGCTGGCGGAACCAGCCTCTGGGAATGTTTCGGCGACCGGCCCCCAGGCTCTTGACCAGATAGATATCGCCCAACGCGCCGGAATCGATCACTCGCTTGAGTGCCTGGGTCTGGTTCCAGTAGACCGTGTTCGAGCCGGCCATGAGCAGTTTGCCGGCTTTACGCCCCGCCGCCACAATGCAGGTCATCTCCTCCTCATTCATGGCCGGTGGTTTTTCCAGGTAGACATGCTTGCCGGCCTCGAACGCCGCCACGGCAACCGCCTCGTGCACGAAAGGTGGTACGCATATCGACACTACATCAAGGTCGGGCAAATCGAGCATGTCGAGATAGTTATCAAAGACATGAGGCACGTTCCACTCGGCTGCAAGACGGACGGCCCGATCGCCCACTACATCGGCGATGGCGACCACCTCTGCCCCCGCTTCGCGAAAGTTGGGGATGTGTCGCTGATTCGCGATGTGTCCGGCTCCGACGATACCTACGGTGATAGGTTTGGTGCTCATATAGTAGCATCCTTTCCTCCATGTTGTCGAGTCAGCCCTTAAAGCCAGAGAGCACAACGCCTTGTACGAAATGCTTCTGCGCAACGATGAAAACAATGAGTAGAGGAATCACAGATATCGTTGTGGCCGTCATCATCAGGTGCGTGCTCTGAGTCCATTCACTGCGGAACATCGCAAGGCCCAACTGAATGGGGAACTTGTCTTTTGTGCGAATGACCAGCAGCGGCCACATGAACGAGTTCCAACGCCCGAGAAAGCTAAATATACCCAGAGTGATCAACGCCGGCACAGATAGCGGCAACAAGATGGTAAGGTAGAACCGCATACGCCCCGCCCCATCGATTCGGGCCGCATCCTCCAGTTCATTGGGAATCGTGAGGAAAAACTGCCGCAACAGAAACGTGCCGAAAGCGCTCCCCAGACCGGGTATGATCAGTGCGTTGTAGCTATCCATCCAGCCAAACAACCTCATCAGGATGAATGTCGGAATCATCGTCACAGCGCCCGGAATCATCATGGTGCCCAGAAACATAAAAAAGATGGCATCCCTACCCGGGAATTCGAGTCGGGCAAAGGCATATGCTGCCATGGATGCCACAATGAGCTGAAGCAGTGTTCCGACGATCGACAGATAACCGGTATTCAGCAGATAGCGAAAAATCGGGATGATCGACATGACTTCCTGGATGTTCTCAATCGACAACTCGTTCGGCATGATCCTTGGCGGATACACATACGCTTCGGCCCCGGGCTTGATCGCTGTAGAGACCATCCAAAGAAACGGCCCGACCATCGTCATCGCGATCGCAATCAGTATAACATAGAGAATAAGCAGTTTGAGCGCACGTCTAATGCGGACCTCAGGAGTAATGATCCTCTGCATAGGGCGCCTCCCCGCGAATGACCTCGTGGACATGCTCATTGATAGTGGACGAACCGGCTCCCAACGCGCCAGTTGATCTGCGTGAGAGCAAAGATGACGGCAAAGAGCACATAAGCAACAGCGCTGGCATACCCCATATCCCAGTACTCGAATCCGTGCTCCCACAGATAGTACACAATGGTGCGCGTAGATCCCGCCGGACCTCCTTTGGTCAGGATAAAGATCTGGTCGAATACCTGCAGAGCACCGATCATTCCGGTAATGACCACAAAGAACGTCGTCGGGCTGAGGAGGGGCAGTGTAACATGCCAGAACTGCTTCAGACTGTTGGCGCCGTCTACTGTGGCCGCATCATAGTACTCTTGTGGTACGCCCTGAAGTCCGGCAAGGAAGATCATCATATTGTAGCCCACCCCGTTCCAAACAGCCATGATGACCAGAGACGGCACCGCCCATTTCGGGTCACCCAGCCACAATATCGGGGAGATCCCTACCAGGCGAAGCAGGTAGTTCAACAATCCAAAACCGGGATCAAAGATCCAGCCCCAGATCATCGCAACGGCCACGCTGGATGTAACGACGGGGCTGAAATATGCTGTGCGAAACAGGTTGATACCGCGAACGCGATTATTGACCAGCAAAGCCAGGCCCAGAGCAACGACCAGATTCAGAGGCACGATGCTGAATCCATAGCGCGCCGTGTTTTTCAAGGTAGTCCAGAACCGCTCTGTCTGGAACATGCGCACATAATTTTCCAGCCCCAAGAAGGGCCTTGTATCCGACAAGTAATCCCAATCATGAAAACTAAGGTAGAAGGAAAAGAGCACAGGGAATACGACAAAGACGAAGATACTGAGCAGAGTCGGCATCAGAAAAAGGTATCCAGAGATAGGCTCTTCATGTTTGCTCAACCAGTCACGCAGGCTCTGCGTAAACGCCCGCCACTGTGTGGCCCGAGCTTGAGTTGTCATAGTTGCCCGCCTTTATTGATCACGAAGGCGCTGTCAGACATGTCCGACAGCGCCTATCGGCTCAGACATCTAGAGGTCGATACGCTCGAACAACGTGCTGTCGGCCATGATCATCTTCTCTGCAGCCTCCAGCCCTTCTTCGACCGTCCGCTCGCCCAGAGCCACGCGGTCCCAGCACTCGTCATTAAAGATCGTGTTGATCTCGCTATACTTGGGAAGTACGACCGAGCCCTCGCGGAAGTGGCCGTGGTCGAATCCTTCGAGGAAGGACTGCATCACGGAACCCGGGCCGGCGAGGAACTTTTGGTACTCTTCAGTTTGTGCCGAGTCCACCCGAATGGGCAGATACCCTGTCTCGATCGACCAGCGAGCATTCATCTCTTTGCCGAGGAACCACATGAGGAATGTGGCAGCAGCGCTCTGCTCCTCCGGGTTGGTCTTCATTACCTGAAGCGTATTACCGTATACGATCGTATCCTGCCTGCCGGTATCAGGGTTCTTCGGATGGATGACGGTCTCGACATCCAGCCCCAGTTCATTCACCCAGTTGCCGAACCGCCAGGGGCCATCAAACGCCATCGCATACTTTTCCGAGACGAACCCGTCGGTGAAACCGCCCCCAGGAGGAGGCACAACCTGCTCCTTCAGGATGAGGTCGGCGACGAACTGCATCGCCTTGACCCCTTCTTCCGAATTGAATGCAGGCGCCGTCAGATCCTCGTTCAGATACGAGCCACCAAGCTGATAGAGCAGAGTTTGGAAGTAGAACACCTGGTTCATATGCTGGACCAGGTCATATTGGGCGGGCGCCCCCCCCTCGAAAATGGTCAGCTTGCGACCGTACTCGACAAGATCGTTCCAATCCCAATCGGATGTAGGCTTGTCGAGATCCGCTTTCTGCAATAGGCTATTATGCCACCAGTAAGACACAGACGAGTTCTCGACCGGCATGGCCATTAGTTTGCCGCCGATAGTGTAAGCATCGGCGAGATACGAATACAACTGGTCGACTTCATAGCCGGCCTGCTCGATGTACTCATCCACGGGGACAACCGCATTGGCTCTGACCAGCGGGCCAAAGCTCCCCCATGTGATGCTGGGAGGCGTGCCCGCAGCCACAGCAGCCATCGTCATGGGTCCCAGTTCTGCGGGTACGGCGCCTGTCAGAGCGATAAAGAGGCCGGGGTTAGCCTCCTCGAATTCGCGCACCATGGGTTCAATGACCGGGCCGGCAATCGCCCGGTGCCAGGCGTGATACATCGTGATTTTGACACCTTTGGCCGGCTCGGGAGTCTTTTCGACGACAACGGTCTCCTTGACCACCTTCTCTACAACCTGAGGCTCACCTTCAACGATTACGGTCTCTTTGACGGTATGCTCCACCTCGACGGTCCTGGGCTGGCATGCCGCGAGAAACGTCGCACCGGCACCGGCCATGACATACTGCATTAGCTTGCGTCGGGTCAATCGCATGTTCGTGTCGGCGGCCATCTGTTCTTCCCTCCAACCATGTCTGTACGGTGATTCAACATCGCTGCCATCCGAGACACGCCGGATCCGAGAGAGTGGGCCTCCTTTCAGTGTCCACCGTTCAATGAGCTCCTGATTATTGTAGGCGCAGGAGCGCATGAACGGGCTAGGGGATGATTCCATGCAATGCTCAACGATTGGCGCGATGGCCACCTCTACAGGTTGCATTTACCGGAGTGGATGGTCTTGCCACCTATCGCAAAGAGCAGGACGAGAGTGACCGATCCCAACCCGTTGCATGCCGCTGAATAGAAAATCCAACCACCGGACCGGGGTTGGATTTCAACAGCTTGCGCGATATGCCCTCCTTGGCGGTAATAGCCGCAAAACTATTACAATTCGCACCGTATACTATTCACTTACTGCATGTTCCTTGTATCTGCATACATGATATGCTAAACTCTGGGTAAATCAGTACCTTTTGTTTCAGTATAGGTGAAAACACTCCCCTTGTGGGCTGTAGACGGCCATGCAGCGGCCGCCCGACGGACATGGAGAGGCCGTGGGATTCAAGTCTCTGAGCCACATCTGGATTGACGATCTGGAACGAGCTCTGCGGCACCTGTACGATCCCGTGGAACTGCGCCGCAGCCCTCTGCTATCACTGCTTGGGCTGGACACACGAGAACGCCCTGTCCAGGCCCTGCAAGAGCGACTGATCGCAGCCATCGAGTCCCTCAGGCCAGATGCGAGTGTGCCCGCTCAGGCGAACGCATGGCGCTTTTATCACATTCTGAATCAGCGCTATATCGAGCAATTCACCCAGCAGGATATCGCCAACAGTCTTGCGCTGAGCCCAAGACAAGTTCGCCGCCTTTACCGTCAGGCTCTACAAGCGTTAGCTGATGTCGCCTTCATCAACTGTACTCCTCCGATAAGCCACCGGTCGTCATCCCATCCGACCGGCGAATCCTCCGACGTCAAAAGCGACGCGCTAAGCCAGGCGAGTGAACTGAAGCATATGCGTGAAAGCTATCCCGTCGAAGCCGCAGATATCTCACAAATCATTGATCTGGTTGTTGATGTTCTCAACCCCATCACTCAACAGCGAGGCATCTTGTTCGAGCGGGCATCGGCGGCCGATCTCCCTCCTATCGAGACACGTCCCACAGCAATCCGCCATGCCCTGCTCAACGTGCTATCCGCAATGATCCCCCTGATGAAGCCCAACGGCACATTGCGGTTATACGCACGGCGATCGGGGCAGTCTATCCACCTCGCGATGCGTGTCTGCCTTCCATCGGTGGATACGACAACACACAAGAGCCTCTCTGAGAGTTTGCTGGTAGCACGAGAGTTGGTTGCTCTGGCAGGCGGCACATTACAAGCCACAGACAAAGCCGCTCGTGATACCGCGATAGATATCTATCTGCCCATGAGCCACGAGATGACCGTATTGGTAGTCGATGACAACGAGGATGCCCTGCACTTGTTTGAACGCTATCTTGCCGGCACACGCTACCGTTTCGTGGGCACGCGTAACCCGCGCCAGGCACTAAAGATGGCTGAGGAGATGGCGCCGGATATTATCGTGCTGGATCTCATGTTACCGGGCATGGATGGGTGGGAGTTGCTGGGCTATGTACGGCAACAGCCCCACATTCAGGATGTGCCCATCATCGTCTGTACAATTCTGCCCCAGAGAGATCTCGCATTGGCTCTGGGGGCCGCCGATCTCGTACGTAAACCTGTCAGCCGATCGGCTTTTCTGGCCGCACTGGATCGCCAGGCTGGTCCGATGTCCCCACGATTCTCGTAAGCGCTTCGATGCAGGACAGTAACTGTCCGACAGAGAGGCCGCCGCCCCGTATCAAGCCCAACGCGTTGCTGACAATTGGCTGCTCCAGTGGATCGCGTGCCGAGATGACCAGTACCGGCATCTGGCGCAGATCGGGGCGGGCATTGCGGTGCTCCAGCACTTGAAAGCCATCCATATCGGGCATCACCAGATCCAGCAGCATAATATCAGGTCGCTCACTTTGCAGTATCTCCAACGCTTGACGCCCATCACCGGCCCTGAGAACGCGATAGCCCCTTCCTGACGACGCCAATATGCGGTGAAATAGCCGTAGCGCTTCGGGCTCATCATCGATCACAAGGACCGTCCCGCTCCTGATTCCCAGATCGTCCAGAGCCGCCAGCATCTGCCGGCCTAGAATCGGCTTGACAAGATACCCATCGATGCCCCGAGATTCGGCAATCTCGCCTATGCTGGGCATCGAGCATATGATAGCGGGGGTGCCAAATGGCAGATTGCCCGACCGATCGAGCCGTCGCAGTGCGTCAGACACAGAGGCGTCATTGACCAGGAGGGCCTGGGCAGGCACACGAGACAGCTCTGCCACAGCTTCTGCCAGAGTTCGCACCACCACAATTTCTACCCCATCCACATAGCGCCGCAAGACGCGTTGTAACGTCTCTTCGGGCTCAATGACGACATAGCGTGGTTTCATGCTTCCCGGCGGAACGACTCGTGGAAGCCTGCGCTCTTCGAACGGTGCATGAACGTTGAACCATCGTGTCAGGCCGGGGGCGTCCATCACGGGGGGATCGATAGGTAGTCGGAAGCAAACGCTGGTGCCCATGCCGGGCTGACTTGTAAGCCACATCTCGCCGGCATGCAGTTCGACAAATGCCTTACTGATGCTCAATCCAAGGCCGCTCCCACCATGCATCCGCCGAATTGAGCCGTCGAGCTGCTCGAATGGCCGAAACAGGCGTTTTTGCTGCTCTTCAGAGATGCCCGGCCCGGTATCAGTCACCTGAACGACCACATCGCTCGCTTCACGCCACGCTCGTAGATGCACTCCCCCGACCTCGGTAAATCGTCCGGCATTGCTGAGCAAATTCAGCATGACCTCGCGGATGCGCGTGCGATCGCAGAATACATCGGGCAGGTCATCCTGCACATCGGTGCGGAGATACAGTGACTTGCTCTGAAAGAGGGGCCGAACAGCATCGACAGCGGATGTAATGATGCCCGACAGGGCCACGCGCTCTTTTGTCAGCGCCCAACGGCCGGTCTCGATCTGACTTAGGTCGAGGATATCATCGATCAGCCCCGAGAGGTGGCGACTGTTTCGAAGGATAACGTTCAGATCGGACAATAACGCCGGGGGAAGATTGGGGCCATACGACTCGGGAGACTCGACGATCATCTCGCTAAAACCGATGATCATGTTCAACGGGGTGCGTAGTTCGTGGCTGACATTGGCCACGAACTCTTCCTTCACACGGCGGGCATCCTCAGCCAGGTGACGCATCGCATCCAAACGATTCGAGACGCGCATCAGTTCGGCGTTCGCCTGGACGAGATCCTCCTGCGCCTGTTTGAGTTGCATCCGTTGATCCCGCGCTGATTCGAGAAACGCCCATGCACGCTCGTGGCTCGCCTGCGACCATGCAACCGCTTCTGTCGCAAAACGGAGGATAATCGTTACAAGCCCCAGAGTGCTCCAGATGAGGATCAGGGTGACCAGACGGTGCACCGGCAGCAGAGGCGGCACACCGCTCAGCGTCAAAACCCAAATGCTTAGACCGACGGATACAGCGACTGCCCATATTACCCCCCAGAACACACTGGCCAATGCCACGGGGATGATGACGAGGGGCACGATCAGCGTTGTGTCCAGCCAGAGAGCGCCGAGAACGACGATCATCGTGTACCCCAGGGTGATGATCGTCAGAGCCGAATGTGGCCAGCGGGCCTGTAGCACGAACCCGACAAGAGGCCAGATCGTCAGCGCAAAGCCGACGATCTCGACCTCCAGAGACCACCCCAACTGATCGCCAATCAGCAGGATCGCACATCCTAACAAGATGGACGAGATCAGAACAAACCCGAGAACCTGCTGGCGCAACTCCTCAAGCGCTTGGCGAGACAGCGATAGATCACGCAAGGCCGATCCATTGGTAACCATGGGGGCCTCCCTCGCTCAGCGAGCAATCAGTTGTTATTTCTGCAGCTTACGGCTCAGCCGGCATCTCCGGCGTCCAGCAGATAGTGCACCACCAGCCGAACCGTCGCCTCAAGGCTCTCGATGTGGGTGCGCTCATAGGCGTGGCTGGCGTCCACCCCGGGACCGATCAGGCCCACACGAACGTCACCCCCGGCCCTTAGAAAAGCGCTGCCGTCGGAGCCATAGCTCGGATAGGTATCCAGCCGATAAGGAAGATTGTGGGCAATGCAAAGATCCACCAGACGACGCCGCAATGCCAGGTCATAGGGGCCGGTGGTGTCCTTGGCGCAAATGCCTACCGAATACTCGTCCGAGTTCTGGTGCTCGCCGGTGGTGCTGGCCGCCATATCGACGACGACCAGCTCGACGACATCGCCAGGGATACCCGCCGCCGCGCCGTGTCCCACCTCTTCATAGTTGCTCAGGAAAAACGTCGTACGTTGGGCCGGTGTCAACCCGTGTTGTGCCAGCGTCAACAGGGCGCCATAGAGCACGGCCACGCCGGCTTTGTCGTCGAGATGGCGCGACTTGATATAGCCGGTGTCTGTGATCTCGACGCGCGGATCGAAAAATACCAGATCGCCCACGTCGATACCCAGCGCCTGCGTCTCTTCTTTGCTCTGTGTGCGGGCATCCAGGCGCACCTCCATATTCTCATCGTCGCGTTTGCCGCTACGCGCCGCCTGACTGGTGTGCACGCTGGGATGAATCGTCTGAATGGTGCCGCGAATCTCGCAACCGCTATGCACTCCGTACACCGTGACATTCTCACCTTCGACGGCGTTCCAGGCATACCCGCCAAGCTGAGTGAGCAGCAGGCGACCGTTGCTCTTGATCTCGCGCACCATACCGCCCAGGGTATCGATATGTGCCGAGAAGGCTCGGAGCGCATCGGCCGAATGACCGTCGAGCGTGAGCACCAGGGCGCCCTTGCGCGTCTCTGAAACGCTGAGACCGGTGAGCCCTAGATCGGCCAGGGATTGCCGAACATAGGCCATGGCTCGATCGTGATATCCGGTTGGACTGGGCGTATTGAGCAGACCGGATAAAAAGTCGACAATGCGCGGGGTATCCACAGAAAAGGACATGGCGTCTCCTTTTGTGCTCAGGATGAGATATCTTGGTCAGGGAATAATGTAGGCACAAATGCATATCGATGCAAACGAATGGAAGAAAGCTGTGGATTCAGCGTTCCAAAGGCTGATCGGATGGCCGGGGAACCCAAAACGGCCATTATCGGGTGGAGGGCACCACCGGTCGGCCGCGCTTGACGAGGCCGCTGTGGCGCGATATACCTTCTTTGCACCATCCATTACCACCCACGACGGAGGATATATGAAAATCAGCGACATTAAAACGGTGCCGGCTTATGGCGGACGACAGACCTGGGTATTCGTCCTCGTCGAGACAGATGCCGGCATCACCGGCGTGGGCGAGGCCAGTCTGGAGGGGAAGGAAAAGGCCGTTGAGGCGGCCGTGAGCGATCTGGCCCGACTTGTCGTCGGTCGCGATCCTACGCGGATCGAACAGAACTGGCAGATCATGTACCGTCACGGGTTCTGGCGCGGCGGTGTCGTGTTGAACACGGCGTTGAGCGGCATCGAGCAGGCCCTGTGGGACATCACCGGCAAAGAGTTGGGCGTACCGGTATATCGCCTGCTGGGCGGCGCCACCCGCGACCGCATCCTCCTCTACACGCACGTCGGCGGGCGCACTCCTGACAATCTGGCCCGTAACGCCCTCGATCTGGTCGATGCCGGATGGCGCGGCCTCAAGGCCGGCAGCCTGGGCTTTGAAGGATTCGACACCGAGAGTGCTTGCATTCAGGCCACGGTGGAACGTATTCGCGTTCTGCGCGAGGCGGTCGGGCCCGATGTGCTCATCATGATGGATGCCCACGGCCGACACACGCCCGGACAGGCGATCCGCCTGTTGCGTGCTCTGGAGCCGTATGACCTTTACTTCTTTGAAGAGCCGGTTCCACCCGATAACGTGGATGCCCTGCAGCGTCTCTCGCGCGCCGAAACCAACGTGCCTCTGGCCACCGGTGAGCGCCTGTTCACAAAATGGGGATTCCGCGATCTGCTGGAGAGGCAATACGTCGACATTATTCAGCCCGACGTGTGCCACGACGGCGGCATTCTGGAGACGCGAAAAATCGCCGCCATGGCCGAAACCTACTATGTGCGGGTGGCGCCGCACAACCCCAACGGCCCGGTCGCGACGGCGGCATCGATTCAGGTCAGCGCGGTTCTGCCCGGCTTTTGCATCCTGGAGTATGCGCAGAGTCAGCCCTGGCGCAATCAGGTGCTCAAGAAACCGTTAGAGATCGTCGATGGTTATGTCGATCTACCTCAGGAGCCGGGGTTGGGCGTCGAGCTCGACATGGAGGCCATCGCCCGCATACCCTACCAGCCCCGAGACTATCCGGGCGCCTACTGGCCCGACGGAGCCCCCGCCGACATATAAGAAGCCGCAGGGGGTGCACTGAACATCTCGGTGCACCCCCTGTTCGCAGGCTACAGATCCTCCAGCCCCACCATCGGGCCAAAGGGCGCCAGGCTCACTGTGGGATAGGGGTTGTAGACGATATCCCCCTCCTCATAGGCCCGTCGCCACATGCGCCGGCACATCGCCTCGATCACCGGCCGGTACTGTGGATCCTGGGCCAGGTTATATAAACAGTGCGGATCCTCCGTCAGGTGATAGAGCTCGTCGAAATCGAACCCGTTATAGACATACTTCCATTCCCGGGTCTGCACGAACCGCTGCGAATAGTAGAGCTCGACGCCGTTGAACTGGCTGTGCAGCGCATCGGGCCAATCGGTGACCGATTGATTTTGCAAGAACGGCACCAGGCTGCGCCCGCTGCTTTCGGGCATGGACACCCCGGCCAGCTCGGCGAATGTGGGCGCGAAATCGGCCAGGGTGACAAATTCATCGACAACTCGCCCCGGCCCGGCGATGCCCTTCGGCCAGCGCATCACACAGGGCACGCGATAGCACTCATCAAAGGCGGCCACGCCCTTCATGAACAATCCGTGCGCACCGGCGTAATCCCCGTGATCCGAGATGAATAGCACCAGCGTATTGTCGGCCTGTCCCGTATCCTCCAGGGCATCCAGCACCATGCCGAACAGATCATCCTGCATGGTACAGAATCCCCAATAGTGGGCGATGGCCTCGCGATACTCGTCTTCGCTCATCTGCGACCAGAAACGCCGTTGTCGCTGATAGACCCGTGGCTTGTCCTCCATCTCGTCATCGAAACTCGGCGGCAGATCCACATCGGCCGGGTCGTACATGCGGGCATATTTTTCCGGAATGATGTAGGGATCGTGCGGGCCTACCGGCCCCACGAACAGACACCAGGGAGCATCTCCCTGCGCCAGATCGCGCAGCGCGCGGATGCCGGTTTGGACGGTGTACAGATCATCCGGCAGAAAGGGATCGGTCTCTGGAGCAGGATCGGTGGCGCCGTAAAGGCAATATCGTTCCCATCCCGGGCGCAGCAATTCACCCCGCTCTCGCGGTGAATCATCCTCAGGGGTCCGG
>JBMNOI010000110.1:0-12646 GCA_050942995.1 Anaerolineae bacterium | reverse complement strand
ATCAGCCCGGTGGTGGGCGCGACACTGAGCGTAACCAGCCTTTGGTTGGGCGGCATCGTCAGTGAGACGGGATTCGTTTCGGTGTGGTGGCTCTGGTGGCTGGAGAGCGCCACCGGAGTACTCCTGCTGGCGCCGGTAGTGCTGGTGTGGGGCTCGCAACCTCTGCCGCGCTGGCGGGGTACCCAGCTTTTAGAGGCGGGCATCCTGTTTCTGCTGGTGGTGCTGGTGGAGCAGAGCATTTACGGGCAGGGTATATCGACGGACATCAGCAACGCCCTGACTTATTCGATCTTTCCTCTGGTCATCTGGGCGGCGATCGGCTTTGGCCAGCATGGCGTGGTGACGGTGGCGCTGCTGGTGGCCGGCATCGCCGTGCGAGGGACGATCCTGGGTTATGGCCCCTTTTATGTCCTCAACTCGTATCAAACGAGCCTGCTGTTGCTGTACGGTTTTACCACCGCCGTGTCGGTGATGGGCATGTTGCTGGCCGCCAGCCTCAGCGAGTACAAGTCCACGGCCGATGCCCTGGGCGTCAGCGAGTCCAAATTCCGCACCCTTTTCGACAGCGCCAGTGATGCGATATTCATCCACGATCTGGGCGGGCGGTTTCTCGAAGTGAACGAGGTGGCCTGCCGGCGGCTCGACTATAGCCACGAAGAGTTGTTGCAGATGAGCACGGCCAACATCGAGCCGCTGGAACATGCGCTGACGTCGGAGGAACGACTCAAAAGTCTGCGTGAAGGCGAGCAGGCGTTATTCGAGGTCGCCCATCGGCGACGAGACGGGAGCCTGATCCCGGTCGAGCTGAACAGCCGCATCATCGAATATGAGGGACGAACGGCGGTGCTCACCGTGGCCCGCGATATCTCGGCGCGTAAGCGATTGGAGGAGCAGCTTCGCCAGTCGCAAAAGATGAGCGCAATCGGCCGGCTGGCCGGCGGCATCGCGCACGATTTCAACAACTTTTTGACCGTCATTAACGGATTCTCTGCATTGGTCCTGAAAAGCATGCCCGAGTCCGACCCCATGCATCACGGGATGGAGTTGATTGCCCAGACCGGCGAGCGTGCTGCGGGGTTGATTCGCAAGTTGCTGGCCTTTAGCCGACAGCAGCCGGTCGAGATGCGTGTTCTGGACCTGAACCATGTGCTGGAAGAGATGACGGCCATGCTGGATCGGCTCATCGGTGAGGATGTGGAACTGCGGATCGATACGGACCCCTATCTCGATTCGGTCAAGGCCGATCCGGGACAGATCGAACAGGTCATTGTCAATCTGGCGGCCAATGCGCGCGATGCCATGCCCATGGGGGGCGTGCTGACCATCGAAACGGAGAATGTGTGGTTGGATGGGGAGTATATCGCGCGGCATCCAGAGGTCAATGCCGGGGCTTTTGTGCGATTGTCGGTACGTGACACGGGCGTGGGCATGAGCGATGAGGTCAGGTCACATCTGTTCGAACCCTTCTTTACGACCAAGGGCAAGGAAAAGGGAACCGGCCTGGGGTTGCCCATCGTATACGGCATCGTCACACAGAGCGGCGGACATATCGACGTACACAGTGAACTGGGACAGGGCACCCGGATCGATGTGTATCTGTCTCGGGTCGAGGAGTCGCTGGTGCTGTCCTCGACGGAGGGGCAAGAGGTTGTTTTGCGGGGCGAAGGCGAGCGCATCCTGGTGGTAGAGGATGAGGAGGGCGTGAGGGGACTGGTCGCCCATACCCTGCGCGAGCTGGGCTATGTGGTGGTGGAAGCCTCTCAGGCCACGGCGGCGCTGGATATCCACGCCTCGTGCGGGGGCGAGATCGACCTGGTGCTCACCGATATCGTCATGCCGGGCATGAGTGGCCCCGAGATGGTGGTCGAGCTGCACAAACGACAGCGGAATTTGCCCGTGCTCTACATGTCGGGGCACACGCATGAGACCATGCTACGCTACGGCATCCCCGAATCGGGCATCCCGCTAGTGCAAAAACCCTTCGACATCCAGCGATTGGCGATGCAGGTGCGTCAGGCGCTGGGCGCGTGCAAAAACTGAACAGTCGGAAACGATGGCCAAGTAGACAAAACGTTGGGGGGCGGCATGCCGCCCCCCCAACGCTGATCCGAGTAGTGATCCGGTAACGCTCTACTCTATTTGAGGAAGACCTTGCTTTCCTCATCGATCGACCGATCGATGGCCATCAGCGTGCGCAGGTCCTCGAACGCGTGCTCCAGGGTATACGCGGGTTCCGTCCCGTCATCGACCCAGCGGGCAAAGGCCTTCCACATATTGACGTGGCTGTTCTCCTCGGCAAGCTCCACTGTGCGCAAGACCTCGCCTTCGCGGCTCTTGACGACCAACGCATCGCTCTCTACCGATACCAGCGCGTCGGTGCCGCGGATATGGAAATAGTTCTGTCCGCCTCCCAGGTAATCCGAGTGGCTGAACAGGCCACGAAAACCGCTCTCATAATCGAGCACCATAGCGACGTGATCGCATTCGCCGTATTCGGGCCGCGCCTTGAAGCAGGAGGCATACACCGCCTTTGGCGCTCCAAATAGCATCGAGAGCGTGGCGATATGGTGATGTCCGCCGTCGAACAATGTACCCAGCGGGAAATCAGGGTTGATACGCCAGCCGGTGGTGCCGTACCCCCTGACTGTATGATCGATGGCATCAAAGATGCTGTGCGAGACCCGATCGTAAAGCACCAGTTCGCCCAGCTCGCCCGAGCGGATGATCTCTTGCAGCGGCTCCCACGTGCGATAGCCCACCTGCTCCAGCACAAACACCTGCCCACCGCTCTCGCGGGCTATGCGCAGCAATTCGGCGCCCTCTTCCTCCGAGCGGGCGATGGGTTTTTCCATAAAGACATGCTTGCCTGCACGCAGCGCCGCCATGGCAACCGGCGCGTTCAAGACGATGGGTGTGAGCACTAGCACAGCATCGATATCGGGCGATCTCACCAGGTCGCCATAGTCGGTGAAAAAGGGCGCTCCGGGGAATTCTCGCTCGACTTTGCGGCGGCTGCTCTCACTGGTGGCACTGAACGCCGAGATGGCGAAATGATCGGGCAACGTCTCCAGGATCGGGCGATGGGTATTACTCCAGATCAAGCCGGGACCCACGATTCCCAGTCTCAACGGTTTCATGATGTCTCACCTCACGTCGTATGTGTCAAGTCGAGTTTCTGTGATCCACACAGGCGGTGATGAGAGGTGTATTGAGGTGGATACTCCTCCTCAGGATACCCCGAAACCAAAGATAATGCAAGAGGTAGATGATATAGATTGTCAAGAATGCCCCTTTTCGAATATGGTGGCGCGGTTCGTTGACATGAGGGAATGCATGTGTTATTCTCGCGACACAATCCCCGTTCGTTCGTGTGTCGTGGCGTTGAATTCTGGTGTCTATGCTCCACACGTTGGGGCGCCGTATCTTTGCGCGCCCAATCTGCAAGCCCCTTTTCGCGGTTTCGTCAGCGATTCACACATCGACATGGGAGGCATCAAACGTGAGACCCAACAGGCTGCGACAACTCTTGAACGAAGGCAAGCCCACTATTGGCACCCATCTGATTACCCCGTGGCCGGGTATGGTCGAAATCATCGGTCACTCGGGCGTGTTCGACTATATTGAGTATGTGGGCGAGTACTCCCCCTTTAGTCTGGAGCTAATGGACAATCTGGGCAGGGCCATCGATCTGTTCCCCAATCTCTCGGCGATGATGAAGGTCGAGGAGCAGGGACGGGGCTTTATCGCGCAGCATGCTATCGACTCGGGCATTCAGAACGTGCTCTTTACCGATGTGCGCACGGCAGAGGATGCCCGCGAATGTGTGCGTCTGGTGCGCTCCGAGACGCCCGAGGCGGGCGGTGTGCACGGCGCCGGCATGCGTCGCGCGGTGGGCTACCTGCTGGAGGGCGGTTCACCGGCCTGGGTAGAGGCCATGAACGATGTCGTCATCGCCATCATGATCGAGAAAAAGGGCGCCATGGACGAGCTGGAGGCGATCCTTGACGTCGAGGGCGTGGACATGGTGCAGTTTGGCCCCAGCGACTACTCGGTGAGCATCGGCAAGCCGGGAGGCGGGCGCGATCCCGAGGTACAGGCGGCACATCGGCGCATGATCGAGACGGCGCTCAAGATGGGCAAGCATCCCCGCGTCGAGATCGGCAGCATGGAGCAGGCCCGGCCCTATCTGGATATGGGCGTGCGGCACTTTTGCGTGGGGTGGGATATCGGCGTCGTGTTTTCCTGGTGCAAACAGCAGGGTAAACTACTGGAGGACCTCGGGCTCAAGGGGCCTGCATCCGGCGCCGACGTCTCGTACCCCGCGGCGCAACGTTGAGTGAGGGGGATGCCGCATGATTATCCGCAATCGCGACGAGCTCGTCTCTCATGGCGAGCGTGAGGGCCGCGCTCTCGCACTCGATATCCTGGAGGGTGGCCTTCAGGCGGCAGATCCCTATGCAAATACCCTCAAGCTGATTCGTCTGGAGGGCAACCGGCTGCTCATCGGCGGGCAGCCCCACATGGACGTCTCCGGCTTTGGCGATGAGATGATCGACCTCGATGAGATCGATCATATTTACCTGATTGGCGCGGGTAAGGCGGTGCAACGTCAGGCGCAGGCGCTGGAGGATCTGCTGGGAGATCGCCTCACGGCCGGCGCCATCACGGTAAAAAAGGGCGAGGGCTGTCGGTTGCGGCGCATCGAGGTGACCGAGGGGGCGCATCCGGTGCCCGACGAGGCCTCGATAGCCGGTACTCAGCGGATTGTCGAGATCGCCGAACGGGCCACGGAGCGAGACCTGGTGCTGACGGTGTTTTCGGACGGCGCCTCGTCTCTGGCGCCCCTGCCCGCCTCCGGGATCACCCTGGATGATCTTCGGACGCTCTACCGACTGGCCATCAAGTTCGGCAGCCAGTCGGTCATCATCCGGCCCATGACCTACTTTTCCGGCGTCAGCCGCGGGCGTCTGCTGCGGATGATCCACCCGGCGCGTTCGGTCAACCTCATCATGCAGGTGGGCCTGTTCCCGCGTTGGGGCGGACGCCTGCCCAAGGCGGGCTCCTTTATCCCGGTGTGGCCTCAAGGCGAGCGCTGCATGGATGCCGATGTGCGCTACTTTCAGGCTCAGCCCTGGTGGCCCGAGCTACCCGCTGCCATGCGCGATGTGCTGGAGCGACGCGACCCGGCCTATGACGTGCCCGATCCGCGTGATTATGCCGATATGCGCTACAGCTTTTGGCAGCCTATCGACCTGTACCAGATGGTGGAGGGCGCCCGCGCCCGGGCCGAGGAACTGGGGCTGCGCGGTGTGATCCTCTCATCGCATCTGACGACCATCTCTGCCGAGGCGGCCAATGTGCTGGCGCAGATCGCTTACGAGTGCGAGCACTATGGGCGGCCCTTCGAGCCGCCGGTCGCCCTCATCACCGGTGGGCATCTGGATGTGCCCGTGGGCGATGGGGACGGCATCGGGGGGCGGAATCAGGAATTCGCCCTGGCCTGGGGGCAGTTGCTGGGCAGCGGCCGCCTGGCCAGCAAGCGGGTGGTGGTGGCGGCGATGGATTCTGACGGCACCGACGGCCCCGGCACTCAGCTTGCGGGGGGCAAACCCATCTGTATGGCCGGCGGCATCGTCGACGGCTATACCCTGCAAGAGGCCGAGGAGGCGGGCGTGGACATCGCCTCTGAGCTGGCCCGACACAACTCGACGATCGCCTTGATGAAACTGGGCAGCGCCATCCACACGGGCAACACGGGAGCCTGTCTGGGCGATCTGCGTGTGGCGGTGGTGCGCTAAACTTAAGGACGAACAACAAACCGAGCGCCTGACGGAAGGAGAGGACGATGAAGATCCCGGCGGCGAATGCACTGGCGCGCATCCTCAAGGCAGAGGGGGTTCCGTGGGTAGCGACCTTTCCGGTCTGTTGTGTGAACAATGCTCTGGGGCAGGAGGGCCTGCCCATGGTGATGATGCGCGATGAGCGCTATGCCGTCGCCGTTGCCGACGCCACGTCGCGTATCACCAACGGCAGGCAGATCGGCGTCTGTACCGTTATGGGCGGCCTGAACCCCGCCGGATTGCAGATGGCCTACGGCGCCCTGGCTCAGGCCTATGAGGACGGTTCGCCGGTGCTCTGTATCGCCGACGGCGTGCCGGTGGGCGCCACCGGCAGCAGTCACTATGACATGACCGGCGGGTTCCGCTCGGTGACCAAATGGATCGGCCACATCGACCGACCGGAGCGTGTGCCCGAGTTCATGCGGCGGGCGTTCACCTATCTGCGTTCGGGGCGGCCGGGGCCGGTGCTCATCACCATCCCCCGGGCACTGGGCGAATATGACGATGAGGAATACCCCTATACGCCGGTCAAGCGCTATCGATGGGCGCCCGATCCCGACGATGTGAGCGCGGCAATCCGGGCGCTTTGCCGAGCCAGGCGGCCGCTACTCTATGTGGGTGAGGGCGTTCTGTGGGCCGGAGCCACCGATACGTTGCGACGCTTTGCCGAGATGGCTCGGACGCCGGTGTTGACAACTCTTAAGGGGCAGAGCGCTTTTCCCGGCGATCATCCGCTCTCTGTCGGAGTGCGGGGCGACCTGGCGGTACGGCACCTGCGTGAATGCGATCTGCTCTTTGCCATCGGCTCCAGCCTGTCTCTGGGGCATTTTCGCCATACGATCCCCGACGCGGGGAAAAAGACCATCGTGCAGTGCACGATCGATACACTGGACATCAACAAGTCCTATCGCGTGGATCACGCCGTCATCGGCGATGCGGCGTTGACGCTGGCGGCCCTCATCGATGAGCTGGCCGCACAGACCGGCGGCAAAGGGCTCCCCCGAGATGGGATCGAGGAGGAGATTCGGGTGGCCAAAGAGGCCATGATGGCCAAATATCGTCCGGCCATGACCTCTGATGAGACGCCCATCAATCCGTACCGGGTGTATGGTGACCTGATCAAGGTGCTTGACCCGAAGCGCTCTTTTGTCACCCACGATTCCGGCAACACCCGCGATCAATTGACCACCATATACGAGGCCGTCATCCCCCGCGGATTTATGGGGTGGGGGAACGTCTCGACACTGGGCTTTGGTCTGGCGGCGGCCATGGCGGCCAAGATGGCCCATCCCGACTGGCAGTGCGTCAACGTGACCGGCGACGCCGGCGTGGGCTATATGCTGGGCAACATGGAGGCGCTGGTGCGCTATGGCATCGGCGTGACGACCATCCACATCAACAACGGCGGCTTTGCCGGTTACGGACCGGGGTTCTGGGGGTCGGGGCACGATCCCTACACCTGCGAGGTGTGCGGCCATGATGTGACGGACATGTCCAGAGCGGCGGCGGCCATGGGCTACTATGCCGAGGATGTGACCGAGCCGGCCGCCATCATCCCGGCGTTACGCCGTGCCCTGGACGAGAACGCCAGAGGGCGACCGGCCTATCTGGAGATTCTGTGCAGCCAGTATCCCGTGTTCGGCGCATGGGCCACCGCCGGCTGAACGAGGGATCAAGCGGCATGACCGGAGGCATAAGATCATCGTGTCAACGATAAAGATCACCGGAGTGACCGGTTATCTCGTCAACGCCAATGCGGGGCGACGGGCCGACCGCCCTCGCGGTCGCAACTGGGTGTTCTGCAAAGTACATACCGACGCCGGCATCTATGGCGTGGGTGAGGGCGGCGGCTGGCCCGAGATCGTCCGCCACGGCATCGATGAGATCGCCCCGCTGCTGGTGGGCGAGGATCCTTTCGATATCGAGCGACTCAATCTCAAGATATACGACGTGCTCCACGGCCATGGGTTGACCGGCGTGGTACGGGGCGGCGTCATCGCCGCCATCGACATGGCGCTGTGGGACATCAAGGGCAAGGCGCTGGGTGTGCCGGTGTATGAACTGCTGGGCGGTAAGGTGCGTGACCGTATTCGCATCTACGCTCATGCGAACACGGTGGACGAGGCCCGTGCTTTGATGGAGCGGGGCTATACGGCGTTCAAGTGCGGCCCCTCGGCGCGGACACTGGCGGCGCTGCGTGAGGCCGTGGGGTACGAGGTCGAGATCGGCGTGCACTGTCATGGCGAGTTTACCCCGGCCGCTGCGTTGCAATTGGCCGAGTCCATTCGTCCGTACGCGCCGGCCTTTCTGGAAGAGCCCACCTCGCCCGATGACGGTGACGCTCTGGAATGGCTCAGCGCCCGCACAACGGTGCCCCTGGCCACCGGAGAGCGGCTCTACTCGCGATGGGCCTTTCGCGACGTGCTGCAACGTCGCTGTATCGGAATCGTCCGGCCCGAGATCACCCGCCTGGGTATCAGCGAGGAGAAAAAGATCGCCGTACTGGCCGACGCATTCATGGTTGGGCTGGCGCCCCACGACGGTTCGGCGGGGCCGGTGGCCGAGATGGCCAACCTGCACATCATGGCGTCGTCGACCAACGCCCTCTATCTGGAGCATCGCGCCCATGATGTGCCGTGGCGTACCGAGGTGGCGGTGGGGGTGATGCCCGAGGAGGAGGGGTATATCCGCGTGCCCGATCGCCCGGGCCTGGGCATCGATCTGGACGAGGCGGCCATCGCCTCGCATCCGGTCTGTGCCGTGGACGAGATGGAGTACCGTTTTCGCACGCCCGAAGAGATTCAGCGTCATCGAGCAGATTAGAGTCAATATACTCGTTACATGCAGGCCCATCTCCGGGCCGACCACAACCCATCTGGAGGAGCATCGACATGCGTGTCCTGGTATTGTGTGACGATTACTATCATCTCGCGCCGGTGACTCGTGGCGGTCTGGCGCCGCTGGGAGAAGAGTTCGACTTTGATTTTGTGGAGGATGTCTCCGACTGGTCGCCCGCCAGCCTGAGCGAATATCCGGTGGTCGTCCTCAGCAAGTCGAATAATACCTCTTCCAAGAAGACCGATCCCTGGATGACCGACGAGGTGCAGGAGGCGCTTCGCGCCTATGTGGCCGCCGGGGATGGACTGCTGGCCATCCATTCGGGCACGGCGAGCTATCGCGAGGCAAAAGTGCTGCGTGCGACGCTGGGCGGCGTCTTTATCCAACATCCGCCTCAGGCGCTGGTCACCATGCAGCCCAAGGCGGGCCATCCGCTCACCGAGGGAAGCGCCGCCTATGCCGCGCAGGACGAGCACTATTTCATGGAGCTGGACGACGCAGACGCCGACGTGTTCCTGACCACCGTCTCGGAACATGGCGAGCAACCCGGTGGCTGGACTCGCACCGAGGGGAAGGGGCGTGTGTGCGTGCTGACGCCCGGCCATAATGTCGAGGTGTGGCTGCATCCGTCCTTCCAGACGCTGCTACGTAACGCGCTGAACTGGTGCGCCGGGCAGAGCTGATTCGCGACAGCGCGAACTATGTGAACCATATCGTGGAGGTGGCGGGCATGCAGGTGATGACGATTCATCGCGATGATGATTCATCGCGATGAATCGTCATCACCATAGCCTGTGCCACCTCCCTTGGATTGTGGCCGAGTCTACGAGATGAAGGAGCAACCATGATAAACCCTGACGGCGCGTCGGTGGCCGTAGTGACGGGCGCCGACCGCGGGCTCGGACTGGCGTTATGCGCCGGTCTGCTGGAGCAGGGCTGGCGGGTATTCGCCGGCCGTTACATGCCCGAATGGCCTGAACTGGACGTGCTGGCGGAGCGTTATCCCCAACATCTGTGCCTGGTGCCGCTGGATGTGGGCTCGACCGAATCGGTACAGTCTGCGGCGGCGGCTGTGGGGCAGGCGGCGGGTCGGGTGGATCTGTTGATCAACAACGCCGGTATCGGTGGCGGGCGCAGCGATCTGGCCGACGAATCGGGCGAGGGTGGGTTGGATTACGACGCCATTCATCGCGCCTATAACGTAAACGCCCTGGGCGCCATTCGCATGGTCGAAGCGTTCATGCCGTTGATGGAAGATAGCCCGCTCAAGCGACTCTGCTTCGTCTCATCCGAGGCGGGTAGCATCTCGCTGGCCCATCGTACCGGCGGGTTCGGCTATTGCATGTCCAAAGCGGCGCTGAACATGGCCGTCAAAATCACCTTTAACCGGCTTCGGCCCAGGGGGTACACGTTCCGCCTCTATCATCCCGGATGGATGCGCTCATATATGAGCGGCCAGAAGGGAACGGCGGGAGATATGGAGCCGGAGGAATCGGCGGCGTCGGCCATCCCCTACTTTGTCGAGGGGCGCGACGACGAAGATCGCCTGGTTTTGATCGATTATCTGGGTCAGGAATGGCCCTTCTGAGTCGTGGTGGTTGAGACGCCACCTATCATCCCAAGGAGTCATCTCGATGGAATCTGTCGCCGTTATCACCGGCGCCGATCGCGGGCTGGGGCATGCCATGGCCGCCGGTCTCCTGGAGAAAGGCTGGTGTGTGTTCGCCGGCCGTTATATGCCCGACTGGCCTGAACTGGACACGCTGGCAGAGCGTTATCCTCAGCGGCTGCACATCATGCCGCTGGATGTCACATCCGTCGAGTCGGTGCGCGCCGCCGCCAAAGTGGTGGCCGAGGCCGCCGGCCATGTGGATCTGCTGATCAACAACGCCGGCATCAACCTGGCGTCCTCGTTCCGCGCGCTGGGCGAGGCGCCACAGGACTATGACAACATGCATCGCATGTATGATGTCAACGCGCTGGGGCCGCTGCGGGTGGTGGAGGCCTTTTTGCCGCTGATGGCCCGGGGCACGATGAAGCGGCTCTGCTTCGTCTCGTCCGAGGCAGGCAGCATCAACCGCTGCGAGCGCGACGGCTGGTATGGCTACTGCACCTCTAAAGCGGCGCTGAACATGGCCGTCAAGATTTTGCACAACCGTCTGCGGCCTGAGGGCTATTCGTTTCGCCTGTACCACCCCGGATGGATGCGCTCGTACATGCGCGGGGTCAAGAGTGAGGTGGGCGATCTGGAGCCGGAAGAGGCCGCCGTGCCCGCTCTGACCTACTTTTTGCGCGATCGGGGCGGTGACCCGCATGTGCCGACCCGTCACGATGAGGATCGGCTGGTACTGCGCGACTGGCTGGGACGCGAATGGCCCTGGTAGGCAATTGACCGATCCCGGTGCGTCGGCCGACACAGGATATGACCGCAAGGATTGCGACACGAGGGCGGGATCATCCCGCCCTCGTGTATTTACTGGCTCTGCACCGTCTCGACAAAGGCGACGATATTCTCCGGTGGCACATCCCGGGGGATATCGTGGGTGGGAGCGACGATATAACCGCCGCCGACGCCGATCTGGCGGATCATGCGCCGCACCTCGGCACGCACCTGATCGGGCCCTACCCGGGGCAGCACCTGCTGGGTGCTGATGCCGCCATACCATGTCAGATGGGCGCCATACTCGCGCTTGCAGAATTCGACATCCATCACCTCGGGCTGGAAGGTGTTGAATATGTCCAGCCCCATGTCGATGAGGTCGGGGAACAGCTCCTGCACGGCGCCGCATGAATGCTGCATGACATACTTTCCCGCCGCTTTCACCCGGGCGTACATGACGGCGACCCGGGGTTTGATAAAGCGACGCCAGAGGCGCGGCCCCATGATGAGGCCGGTCTGCTGCCCCCAGTCATCGCCAAAGCGCACGCAGTCGATGTCATAGCCCAGCATGTGGTCGATCACCTTCAGGTTGTATTCCAGGATGCGGTCCATCAGGTCGTCGACGAACGTCGGGTTGAGGATCATATCGGCGAGCAGGTTCTCCATGCCGCGCAGCGTCCAGGCGCGCTCGAACATGGAAAAGCCCACGCTACCGAACCGAAACCGATCGGGGTTCTCGGCCACCAGCCGCTCGAGCGCCGCGCCGTTGCGGGCTAGGTCGGGCTCGGGGAATGTATAGCCGGCCAGCGTCGGCTCCTTCAGATGATATTCCTCGACGTTGCCGATATCCCGATCGATGGTGCGATTCCAGACGATGCCGAACGGGTCCCGCCAGTAGCCGGGGCGCACCTCTTCGAACCAGCCGTCCTCGTAGCCGGCCAGGTGGTTGTCCAGATAGGCGTTCAGATCAACCGACTCGCCCAGATAGGCGGCGGTGGCGTCGTGGGCGTCGGTGGTCAGGTTGATCTGCCACGGCGTGACATCGGGCTGGCGGTGGGCCAGGGCGGTGAGCACGCGCTCTCGGGGTGTGGGTGACATAAAGCCTCCTTGCTCGTTGTGGGTTGTTCGCGTCACCGGGGCCATTCGTGCACCACGGTTCGAAACGATCGAGACCGATGAACGATGGTCGGCGAACGGCATGCGCACGATCGACATCATGCCTCGCCTGAGAGATCGATTTGTTCTTGATGCGATCTTGTCACCCCCGGGTCAGTGACTGTAGGTCCAGCTTTCGTTACGCGAGAGTCGCCAGCAGGGCGGAAACAGGGTGCGAAGCAGCACCCGGCTATCCTCGTCCAGCGGCGTGTTGTGGATGGCGGCCAGCGTATCCACCGAACGATAGCCCAGTACCAGTTGAGCCAGAGCCGTTGAAGGCCAGTTGATGCAGGTCATCTCCGGGTCTATGTCGGCGCGGGCCTCGACCCTGCTAGAGGCCCCGACGATGGCGACGGTGCCGGCGTCGCTTTCGAAGCAAACGGCGGTTTCGGGTATCTCATCGTACCACTCGGTGACATGGCGCAGAGCCTGC
>JBMNOI010000109.1:0-12658 GCA_050942995.1 Anaerolineae bacterium | reverse complement strand
GTAGAGATCGATGAACGGCAGGCCACGGACACACTCCATGCCATGCTGCACATCGATGCCGGTGAGCCGGGTGTTTTCGAGTTCCCCGGGGCCGACAGTCCGCTCACGGTGAACGGCCGGGTCGTGGTCGAGCCGTTCCAGGTCATCGGCCTGCAGGAAGCACCGGCCGGGGAGGAGACACCGGGAGCGGATGAGACGCCCGAAGCGGGCGAAACGCCCACCGAACCGCCTGCGGTAGCGCCGGGCGAGACGCCAGACGAAACCCCGGGCGAGACACCAGACGAAACTCCGACCGAGATGGATGAAACGCCCACCACCGCGCCGGATGAAACGCCCACTGAAATGGATGAGACGCCGGCCATGACGCCAGATGAAACGCCGGAAGAGCCTGCCGCAACACCCGAGGAGACGCCAGATACCGAATTGCCCGAGCTGGGAGGTGAGGGTCCCGGCCCGTGGAGCATCATTCTGCTGGTGCTCGGCGGCCTGATCGTGCTGGGCGCCATTGCGCTGAGCGTCGCCCGCCGACGTTCATAAGCTCGCGCACAAGACTCCCCGCGGGGATTTCTCTGCGGGGAGTTCTTTATTCACCGAGATATGAATATATTCTGAGTATACTGACATCTGCGGAACGAAAAACGAGTCATCGCACAAAGAATAGTCGATTCTGTGGAATAATGTAGCATTCTTTCATCAGAGAGGTCAACGCACGATGAACCCGTATCAGCGAAAGGATCAAATACAAGAGCAACACTTTGAGCCGATGAGACGCCCCAGAACCGGAGCGCTCTTTATCTCATGTCTCTTTGTTCTCGGTGTGCTCCTTCTCACACTGGGGGCCATCATGTTCCATGCGCAGGCCGATGCATCGGTGGTGGATCTGATCGATGCCGTCGTCTCCACCCCCCAGAGTAGGGGCACGGCACCCGATGCGCCCCCCACCCCCACAGCCCCCTCCGAGAGCGTCCTGCCCCCCGGCGGGGTGGATGCGCCCGAGTCTGCCGATCCCGAGAATCGGGAAGAGGGGACGGGCGATGTCCCACCGGATACAACGGATGAAAGTGTACCGTCAGAGGCCCTCCCCGCCGAGCCGGCAGAGCCCGAGGTAGACGCCCTTCCGACCCGCATCGTCGCCCCGGCCATCGAGCTGGATGCTCAGGTCGTGCCGGTCGACCCCGAGGACGTCGAGCGCAACGGCCGTACCGTTCGCACGTGGCCGGTGGCGTCCTACGCCGCGGGCTGGCACAGCGATTCGAGTCGGCCGGGACAGGGGGGCAATATCGTCATCGCAGGGCATAACAATATTCTCGGCGAGGTCTTTCGCTACCTGTCCGACCTCAAGGCGGGGGATGAGGTGATCCTTTTCTCCGGTGATCGCCCGTTTCACTACGTGGTAGAGGATCGCTTTATCGTGCCGGAAAAGGGCGCGCCGACAGAGGTCCGGCAGGAGAACGCCCGCTGGATTGGCGCGTTCCCCGACGAGCGCGTCACGCTGCTCAGTTGTTGGCCGCACTGGAGCAACACCCATCGGGTGATCGTGGTGGCCAGGCCGGTGCGCGAGCCCGGCTGAGCCGCGCGATTTCGATCCCTCTCGGCGAGGCCGACCATTACTCCTCGCCGATAAGGAAGCGTTTTTCTCGATGGCGGGAATGACGCGCTCAAAGAACGCCTCGGTGGCCTCGCCATCCTCCGGCTCTAGTTGCGGAGAGCGCGGTCAGGCCCTGATCCTTCCATTGCTCCAGATCTTTGAGGGTCAAAGGCAGGGACATGGCCCGTACCCTGATGACCAGCAGCCGCGAGCCCTCCTGCACCACGCGGCCCCACAGGGGCAGGCCGGCCTCGTCCTCTCCCTTCATGGTAAAGGCGCTGCCCACTTCGCTGACGGCGATCTGCCCTTGAGCCAGCCCGCGGAAATGCCCCTGCCATCGCGCCCCGGCCTACGCCGCCTCCGCCAGGTCGCCATAGACCCACAGGCTATAGCTGAATCCGCGACGTGAGGATGCCAGCTCGGCACTCGCCGAATATCCCCAGGCGGGTTGGCCCACGAGAGACGGCGTGAACACGGTCCGCATGTCGCCACAGTCGACGGAGCGGCTGACGCCTTCCTGATCGAGCACTCGCTCCCAAAGCGCGACGACCTCGCCCTCGCATTTCCACTCGATCTCTTCCGCGGGCACCAGTTCGTGCAGGCCGATGAAGGGGAATGACTCGGAACGCGCCCGGAAGCCCCAGTACACCCCCAGGGCCAGGCATAGAGCAAGAAGCAATGGGCAACGCAGTTCCTATGCCCCCGAGCGCGATTCGGGACGCTTTCGCGACGTTGCCCTCCACTGCGGTGTTTTTCAAACACGCCCTAATCATCGAAATAGCCCGTTGCGAGATAGTTACTCAAGTTCTGCGCTCCAGGTTGTATACCCCGCCAGGTTGAGGGCACTCCCAACTTGGACTCGGGATGATGCAGCCACCACGTCCAATTGTCAATACACTCCCACCCGGACCAACACGTCAACAAATACCCGGGCACGAACTGCTGATCGTAACACCACCATAACCGCCACACCGCCAACCAATGGGTGTCTCCATTATCGTTGACTTCTTCCCAACGGTAGGAATGGGCATTTACCCAGTATCCTAGAGGTTGAACAGATGCAAGGTCATCTCCAGACACATCCATTAGTGGTGGATCCTAAGCCAGAGTTGATCCGGTTGCCAGCAGAAGGATTAACAGCATGAGCATCACAACAACTTGCGGCCTGTTCACTCTCAAACCTCCTTGTAATGAGATGATCACCGGCCAACACTCCAAGAGTGAGCGAAACCCATGTCATACCAAAAGCTGAGATGCAAACCGAAAAATAAGCGAGATCGAATTGACGTTCAATTTTTAATCTATTAAACAACCCACATCACTTAATTCGACCTCAACGCTCTCTAATAACTGATTAATGTAATCCCATGATGAATGATCCATGACCTACATAGCCTACATAACCTGTATAAACTACTAAAATTACTAAAATTAGTAAATTATACCATAAAATATGATGTTTGTCAATCATTGCTCGATACTAGATTAGTAAACTCGGATAAATCAAGATTATTATTCCCCCACTCATATATGACTTTAAAAGAGGCAGCGCACAACTTGCATTGACACCCCCGGCGCTACGGCGCTAGAATGTGGCCGATTCGCCCGCCGTCACCCACACTCAGATGGAGGAAAACGATGGAAAAGTCCGATACCTATGCCCTGTTACCCCGCTACAAGTATCTGCGCGTGGTCGACATCGTCGACGCCATGGACGGCATCGGCTACTTTAACGTGGGGCTGATGGACCCCGACGTGCGCCCGCTGTGGCCGGGCATGAAGTGGTGGGGCGTGGCCGTGACGCTGCGCTGCGTACCGGCCAACCGGCCCATGTGGCCGCTGAGCAGCACCGGCGATATCGTCAATGCCCACGGCATCTGGTTCAAAGAGATGGGCCACGTCAACATCGACCCGCACGTGCGGCCGGGCAGCGTGGTCGTCACCGATACCGGCGGCAGCCCCGAGGTGGGTTACTGGGGATCGAACAACTCACTGGGCGTCGTCGCCCGAGGCGCGGTGGGCATCGTCACCGACGGCTACTGCCGCGATACGTACGAGGTGGCGCTACAAAAGACCCCTATCTGCTCGCGCAAACGCGGCCGGACGATCATCCCCGGACGCATTCAGGCGGTCGAGACGCAGGTGCCGGTGGGCTGTGGCGGCGTACAGGTGCGCCCCGGCGATATCGTCGGCTGCGACGATGACGGTGTGGTGGTGGTGCCCTACGAGATCGCCGAAGAGGTCGCCGGCCATGCCATCGCCATCCTCCTGGCCGACATGCGCGGCCGTCGGGCGCTCTATGAAAAGCTGGGCATGCCCATGGACGAGACGGTCGACGTCGAGACCGTCGAGGCCTATTACGCCGGGTTGTAACACGGACAGCGGCCCGTCCTGAACATTCAGGGCGGGCCGCGTGATCTTGCGACAGGCCGCAGACGCTAAGGCCGAATCACCGTACCGTCCAGCCGCCGTATCTCCGGCCATGCGCCGTTGTATTCGTGCTCGGGGAAGGGGTACCGGGCGGCCTTTTTCTCGTCGATATCGACGCCCCAGCCCGGCTTGTCGTTGGCCCACAGCCACAGGCACCCGTCGCGTACCTCGGGACAACCGGGGAACACCTCCCGCGTGTTGTCGCGGAACAGCGCCAGCTCCTGAATGCCGAAATTGGGCACCGCCAGGTCCAGATGCAGGTTGGCGGCGTGCCCCACCGGCGACACATCTCCCGGGCCGTGCCACGCCGTGCGCACACCCATGAACTCGCAGAACGCCGCCAGCTTGCGCGCCATGGTAAACCCGCCAATGTCCGAGATGTGCACCCGAATAAAGTCGATCAGCCGGTCGCGAATGAGAGGCACATATTCGGCCTGGTTGACGAACAGCTCGCCCATGGCGATGGGCGTGGATGTTTGCTGCCGCACCATGCGGAAATACTCGTTATCCTCCGGCGCGAACAGATCCTCCAGGAAGAACAGGCGATACGGCTCCAGCGCCTTGGCCAGCCACACGCCCTGGATGGGCGGGATGCGCTCGTGCACATCGTGAAGCAGTTCCACATCCTCGCCCAGCGTCACCCGCAGGTGCTCGAACAGAGCCGGCACGCTGCGCACATAGGGGGTGGGCTCCCAGGTGCGCTTTTGCGCCGGATTCAGCGCCGGAATGATCTGGCCCGCGCGACTGCCGTAGGTGCTCAGCCCCGAAATCGCCATCTGGCAGCGGATGTAGCGGTAACCCTGCTCCATATACATCCGCGCCTGATCCTCGACCTCTTTGGGGTCGGCGCCCGAGGCGTGCACATACACCGGCGCCGCCTCGCGGCACTTGCCGCCGAGAAGCTGGTACACCGGCATATTGGCGCGTTTTCCTTTGATGTCCCATAGCGCCTGATCGATGCCGCTCAAAGCATTGTTGAGCACCGGCCCACTACGCCAGTACGAGCTGACATAGGCGGCCTGATAGATATCATCGATGCGATCGGCGTCGCGGCCGATGACAAACGGCTTGAGATACTCCTCGATCGCCGTCGCGACCGCCAGCGGCCGCTGAGTAAAGGTCGCACAGCCCAGACCATAGAGGCCGGGTTGATCCGTCAGCACTTTGACAACCACGAGGCGAATGCCATCGGGCGCCGTCAGAATAACCTGCACATCGGTGATCTTGACCGGGGCGAGTCCGTTCTCTGTCATGGGTTCCTCCGTGGATGTGGGATGACGCCTCGCCCACCCCTGACATGGCAGGCGATAACAGGGCGTACTATACAACACGCAGCCCCCATCCTCAAGCACACGATCATCGAGTCGGGGCTGTACCCATCCCGCATCGACATCACCACTCCCGACGGGGCCGCTCGTGGGCTGCTCATGGCAAGATATCCTGTACCTCCTCGGCCGCTGATTTGTGCCTCCCCTTGGTGCGCGTGTATAATGCGGAGAACCAAATGAACGTAACAGACCGTTTTTCGGAGGGACCCGGTTTCATGCTCAAGACGCACACCTGTGGGCAGCTCGGCTCGGGCGATGTCGGCAGCCAGGTAACCCTGGCCGGTTGGGTGCATCGCCGACGCGATCATGGCAACCTGATCTTTATCGACTTGCGAGACCGATGGGGCATCACCCAGGTGGTGTTCAATCCAGAGCTCTCGCCCCAGGCCCACGAAATCGCCAGCCGGGCACGCAACGAGTATGTGATCCGTATCACCGGCACAGTAGAGCGTCGCCCTGAAGGAATGATCAATCCTCGTATGGCCACCGGCGAGATCGAGGTGGCCGCTCAGGACGTCGAGATTCTCAACGAGGCCCGCACCCCGCCGTTCTACATCAATGAAGAGAGCGAGACCGACGAGTCCCTGCGCCTGCGTTACCGTTACCTCGACCTGCGCAAGATGCGGATGCAGCGGAACATCATCCTCCGCCATGAGGTCATCCGCTTCATTCGCAACTATCTCTCGGATCGCGAATTTATCGAGATCGAAACCCCTATCCTGATCAAGAGCACGCCCGAGGGCGCCCGCGATTATGTCGTGCCCAGCCGCGTGCATCCGGGCAAATTCTACGCCCTGCCCCAATCACCACAGCAGCTCAAGCAGTTGCTGATGGTTTCGGGGTTCGAACGCTATTTCCAGATCGCCCGCTGCTTCCGCGATGAGGATCAACGTGCCGACCGTCAGCCCGAGTTCACCCAGCTGGACCTGGAGATGTCCTTCGTCGATCGTGAGGACATTCTGCAGCTCGTCGAGGACATGTTCACCCAAATGGTGCCGGCCGTATCCGACAAGCGGGTGTTCCAGATCCCCTTTACCCGTCTGACCTATCATGAGGCCATGAACCTCTATGGCTCGGACAAGCCCGATGTGCGCTTTGGCATGTTACTCACCGACCTGTCCGACATTGTCAAAGGCTCAGAGTTTCGGGTGTTCAACCAGGCGGTGGCATCCGGCGGCCGGGTCAAAGCGATCTGTGCGCCCGGCTGCGGCGACTATACCCGGCGCCAGATCGACGAGCTGACCGAGATGGCTCAGGCTCATGGCGCCAAAGGGCTCGCCTGGATCGCCCCCGGCGATGACGGCGTGCGGTCATCCATCGCCAAGTTCCTTACAGAGGGCGAGCTTGAGGCGATTCTGGAGCGTACGGGTGCCCGACCGGGAGACCTCATCCTCATCGTGGCCGACCGCCCGGACGTGGTGGCCGAGGTATTGGGGCAGCTTCGCCTGGAGATGGGGCGCCGACTGGAGCTGATGGACGAGGATACCATCGCCTTTGCCTGGATCACCGACTTTCCTCTCCTCGAATGGGATGAGGAAGAGGGACGCTACAGCGCGGTGCACCATCCGTTCACCGCACCGATGGACGAGGATCTGCCCCTTTTGGAGAGCGATCCCGGAAGCGTGCGGGCCAAAGCCTACGACCTGGTGGCCAACGGCTATGAGGTAGCCGGCGGCAGCATCCGCATTCACCGTCGCGAGGTCCAGTCGCTCATGTTCCGCACCATCGGCCTCAGCGATGAAGAGGCCAGAGCACAGTTCGGTCACCTGCTGGAAGCGTTCGAGTTCGGCGCGCCCCCCCATGGTGGCATCGCGTCGGGCATCGCACGGGTGGTCATGCTGCTGGCTGGCGAGCCCAATATTCGCGAGGTGATGGCTTTTCCCAAGTCGCAGAGCGCCGTCGATCTGATGACACAGGCCCCATCGCCCATCTCGCCACAACAACTCAAAGAGTTGCACATCAAGCTCGATCTCTAGAATATGCGCGAGCGACGCCCATGCATCCCCCCACTTAAGAGTGCGGACCCGGAATTGGCGCAACTCGCCGACTTCGCCATTGGATAAAAGGACGTCATGTTTTTGTACAAGTCAGGTCTACTTGCACAAGAACATGAGGGGTTATGGAATCGATTCTTGAGAACGCCAGGATGACAGGCCGAAGTATAGAAAGGACGCGTGCCGGTGGAGGAGCGTAGCCGCGTACTGCAACGATTCCAGGAAGAGACGGGCCTCCGGTTTGCCAACCCGGAGATGCTGGAGCAGGCCCTCACCCATAGTTCGTTCGTTAACGAGTATCCGGACCTTGATACGGCCGACAACCAGCGGCTCGAATTCCTGGGCGACGCCATTCTCGACTTTATCGTCGGTGAGTGGCTCTATCTGCGCTATCCCGATTCCTCTGAGGGAGAGCTGACCGGCATTCGGGCCCATATCGTGCGCACAGAGACCCTGGCCGCCTTTGGCCGAGAGATAGGTCTGGGCGCTTATCTGCGTCTGGGCCGGGGGGAAGAGAGCAGCGGGGGCCGCAAGCGCGCAGCCAACCTCTGCGCCGCATTCGAGGCGGTCGTAGGCGCCGCCTATCTCGATCAGGGCATCGAAGCGACACGAGAGTGGGTGCATCAGATTCTCATGCGCCATGCGGACGAGATCGATTCCCGTCGCGCGGCCAAAGACGCCAAGAGTCGTCTGCAAGAATACACTCAGGCCCACCTGCGCATCACACCGTCATACCGTATCATCAATCAAGAGGGGCCGGACCACGCCAAGATATTTACCGCTCAGGTGCTCGTGGGGCAGGACGTATGGGGAGAAGGCACCGGCGCCAGCAAACAAGCCGCCGAACAGGCCGCCGCCACCGACGCACTGCGCACGCACCGTGAGCGACGCCATCCGGCGCGCTTTGGGGATTGATCATCTCATCTCATCTGACCGTCGTTCATCTCGCCGAGATGGGTTGGCGATCCACGTTCCGGTCTTATCGCACCTGGGGGTGCTATGCGCCTGAAACAGCTTGACTTGCACGGTTACAAAAGCTTTGCCTCCCGCAGCGTCTTCGAGTTCACCTCGGGTATCACGGCCATTGTGGGCCCCAACGGCAGCGGCAAGAGCAATATCGCCGACGCCATTCGTTGGGTGATGGGCGAACAAAGCTACCGCAACCTGCGCGGTCGCTCTACAGAGGACATGATCTTTGCCGGAAGCCGCACCCGTCCTCGGCAAGGTATGGCCGAAGTCATCCTTACCCTGGACAACTCGGACGGATGGTTACCCATCGATTACACCGAGGTGACCGTCGGTCGACGGGCCTATCGCTCCGGCGAGAATGAATATCTGCTCAACAACAATCGCGTGCGCTATCGCGACGTGCTCGATATCCTCAACTCCGCCGGCCTGGCGCGCAGTAACTATACCGTGATCGGTCAGGGCATGGTCGATGCGGCCCTGGCTCTGCGCCCCGAGGCGCGTCGCGCGCTGTTCGAGGATGCCGCCGGTATCACCCCCCATCTGCGCAAGCGCGAGGAAGCTCTGCGCCGTATTCAGGAGACCGAACGAAACCTCGAGCGCGTCAACGACATCCTCAACGAGCTACGTCCGCGGGCCACATCCCTTCGCCGCCAGGCCGAGCGCGCCGAGGAGTACATCCTTCTCTCTCAGGATCTTCAGGAGCTACAGCGCATCTGGTACGGCTACCAGTGGCAGCGCAACCGGCGCAATCTGGCGCGCGCCGAGGAGCGGTTGCGCGAGCAACGGGCTCGCATCGACTCTCATCGCGAGTACCACCGTGGCTTTCAGGAGAAACAGGAGCAGATCGTCGCGCAACAGAACCAAGTCCGCCAGGTCATCGCCGATTTGCGCCGCCGCGAGACCGCCCTGCGTGAGGATACCGAACGGCTGCGCCGTGAGCTGGCCGTGGCCAACGAGCGGGGCCGCCTGCATCGGCAGCAGCGCCAGGTCATCGAGGGAGAGATCCGGGCGCTCACCTCGCGCCGCGATATCCTGCAAAGCGAAATCGCCCGCGCCGCCGAAGAGTTGGCCGAGCACGAGGCCCAGTACCAGGCCGCGCACGCCGAATTAGAGGCCGCCCGCGCCGAGCTGCTCACCATCGATGATGAGCGTCGCTCGCTGGACCGCCGCGTGCGCGATGAACAGAAGCGGCTGGATGCCGCCACCGCAGCCATTGCCGAATGTCGCGCCCGCATCGAGCAGATCACCGAGCGTCGCGAGCAACTCGCCGCGGCGCGAGATGATGCCGAGGCGCAGATCACCGAAATCGACCGCCGTTTGAAAGAGGCCGAAGCACACGGCCGCACCCTGCAAGAGCGTGAAGAGGCGCTGGAAGCCGAATGCGACGCCCTCCGGCAGGAGGGGGACGATCTGGAGAAACAGATCGAGCGCACCCGAGAAGAGCTGGCAGTAGCGGAGAAAAACCTCATCCAGGCGCGGGCCGAGCGCGACCGACTGTTGGCCCGACAGGAGGCCCTGGCCCGCATCCGACAGGAGCTCACCGGTTATGTGCCCGGTGTGCGTGAGGTGCTGGCCGCCGGATCGAACAGCCTGGAGGGCATCCTGGGCACCGTGGCCACCCTGATGAACGTCCCCGGCGAACTGGAAGCGGCCATCGAGGCGGCTCTGGGCGCCCGACTGCAAAATGTGGTCACCGAGCGCTGGGAGCATGCTGAGGCAGCCATCGCCTACCTCAAGCGAACCCGCGCCGGATGGGCGACCTTTCTCCCGCTGGATACGGTGCGCCCCCGTCAGGTGCTCAATATCCGCTCCGAACCCGACATTGTGGGAGTGGGCAGCGCTCTGGTGCGCTACGAAGAACGACTGCGCCCCGTGTTCGAACTCTTGTTGGGCCGCATCCTCATCGTGCGTGACCTGACGGCCGCCCGACGCCTGTTGCGCAGCCGCACCGGCGCTTCGCTGTTCGTCACACTGGAAGGGGAGACGGTCCAGCCGGGCGGTGTGCTGAGCGGCGGGACGCGCAAGAGCAGCGGCCCGAATCTGCTGGCTCAGGAGCGCGAATGGCGCGAATTGCCCGACCGCATCGCCACGGCCGAGGCCCGGCTGGATGAATTCGCCCGCGCCCATGCCGAGGCGCAGGATCTCCTGACAGATCTGCGGCGTCGCGTACAGGAACAGGAGCGGCGACTGACTCAATTGCGCAGTGAGCGCGATGCCGCCCGCGAAGCCGGCGCCCGTCACGCCCAAAGCATACGCGAGATGACGCGCGATCGGGACTGGCAAACGAACCAGATGGAGCGCACCCGGCAAGAGCTGGCCACTCTGGATGAGCGCGAGGAAAAGCTGCGTCTGCGCATGGCCGAATCCGACGCCGAACAGGCCGCGGCAACCGCGGCGCTGTCCGAACTGCGCGAAGCGTTGGCCGCCATCGAAGATGGGGAGCTGCGTCGCCGGGTGGGCGAGCTCGAGACCCGCGCCGCCGTCGCGCAGCGCACGGTGCAGAGTCAACGCCGCCTGATGGAAAGCCACGAGAGCAATCTCGCCCAGCTCGCCCGGCAGATCGAGGAAAAGAGCGAACAGGATACCCACCTGGCCGCCGACATGGCCGCATTGGACCGGGAGATCGAGCGGCTCAACGCCCGCTCGGCCGCCATCGAAGCGGAAAACAAGGCCATCGACGAGCAGATACACCCCGCACAAGAAGAGCTCTCCCGGCTCGAAGCGGCGCAGCGCGACATCGAGCACAGAGCATCTCAAAGCCTCGAACGTTTGCGCGAGAGCGAGATCGAAGCCAACCGCATCGCCCTGGAGCGAGATCGCATTCTCGATCAGCAGGAGACACTGGCCCGGGAAATCGAATCGGACCTGGGTCCCATCGACCTGCCCGATACGGTCTCACACCAGCTACGCCTCAGCCTGGACGACGATGTGGTCGAGCTTCCCCAGGTCACCAGCCTGCCCCCCGGTCTGGGTGACGAGGTCCGTCAGCTCAAGACGCGCATCCGGCGACTGGGCAACGTGAATGTCGATGCCCCCCGCGAATACGAGCAGTTGCTCGACCGACAGACATTCCTGCAGGGTCAGGCCTCCGATCTGCGCGGCGCCATCGCCTCTCTTCACGAGGTGATTCAGGAACTGGATGCCATCATCGAGCGCGACTTTGTGGCAACGGTGGAAAAGGTGAACGAGGCGTTTGGCGAGTATTTCCGCGTGCTCTTTGGCGGAGGCAACGCCCGGTTGATCCTTACCGATCCCGAGAACCCCAGCACCACCGGCGTGGATATCATCGCCCATCCTCCGGGTAAGCGAGCCCAGGGGCTGGCCCTGCTCTCCGGCGGGGAGCGCTCGCTCACCGCTGTGGCGCTGCTTTTTGCCCTGCTACGGGCCAACCCGGTGCCCTTTTGCTTCCTGGATGAAGTGGATGCCGCCCTGGATGAAGCCAATGTGAACCGGTTCCGCGACTTGCTGGTGCAGCACGCAGAGGATACCCAGTTCATCATCATCACCCACAACCGCCGCACCATCGAGGTGGCCTCCACCATCTATGGTATCACCATGAGCGAACAGGGCGTATCCCAGTGCATCTCGCTCAAACTGGATGATGTGCACGAGCCGACCGCTTCCCAAAAGCTGGGCCCTCTGCAAGGGTGACAAAAAAGCGCGGCAGGCCCCATCATATCGGGCCTTGCCGCGCCGTTCGTTTCTTTTATATCATGGCGTAGATGGAAGCTGTAGCTTCCATCTACGCTGTGGCTTCCAGATCATCCTCCGAGAGATCGGGCAACTCGGGCAAATCGGGTAGCTCGTCCAGCGAACGAATGCCAAAGTACTGTAGAAATTCCACGGTAGTTCCGAGCAATACCGGCCGTCCCGCCTGGGCCAATCGACCCACCGGCGCGATAAGTGACTTGGCCATCAATGTACGAATCACCCCGTCCGAGTTGACGCCGCGAATCGAATCGATCTGTGCGCGGGTGATCGGCTGGCGATAGGCGATAATGGCCAGTGTCTCCAGGGCTGCGGGAGACAGCTTGGCCGATTCGCTCACACCAAGGTACCGCTCTACGGCGGCGCAGGCGTCGGGACTGGTCACCATCTGCACCTTTGAGCCGGTGCGAATGATATGCAATCCCCGATCGGTCATCGCCTCTGTCAGGCGAGACACCGACTGCTCGATCTGCTCGATCTCAACCTCCAGGGCTTTGGCCAGATCTTCCAGCGCGGCAGGACCATCGGCGATGAACAAGAGTGCTTCGACAAAACGATCGATATCAGACGGCTCCAAGGCGTCAACTCCCGGCAGGCTAGAATAAGTTCGAAACGTTTTGCATGATCGGAATAACCGGGCC
>JBMNOI010000108.1:0-12760 GCA_050942995.1 Anaerolineae bacterium | reverse complement strand
GCCACATCGCTGCGGGCGTATCCGCCCAGCCAGTGATAGACGTCGCTCAACGTGGCGGGCCCAAAGGCGGCCAGATAGCTCCGTACGGCCCTTTGCAGAGCATCACCGGATGTCAGGCCGTCGACCCTGGCGTCGGGCAGCCAGGATGACAGGGCGGAATAGGAATAAAAGTCACTGCGCCAGCCCCCGCGAGGCTGTGCGCGCACCAGGATACCCTGAGCGCACAACGCCGGGAGCAGGCGAGTGCCCAACCGACTGTGCCCCAGCTCGGGGTGGTCGGGGTCGTGGTAAAGGCGGATATTCAGTTCGGGCAGAAACTGGGTCAGCTCATCGATGGTAGCCGGGCCGCGAGCACACAACACCTCCAGCACGCGACGAGTCAGCTCTTCGACCGACAGCCGATCCCCGTTCTGGTCTATCGGGCTCTCCCGTGAATACAGATCGAGGACGTCACGCAATCCGGGCTGCAAAAGGTCCTGTCCCAACCGTCGATAGACGGCCAGATCATCTACCGGCACGAGGTAAAGGCGCGCGTGCATACAAGGAATACGCACCAATGTGCGCTCCCGATAGAGCGCGTCGTCGAGCCGGCTTTTATCCAGATCCTCTATGCGAGCCCAGAGAGATAAATACGGGGTAACGGGCGGTGCGGCCCGAATCGGGCCGATAGCCTTTGCAACTTTCGTGACGTCACTCTCGCGAGAGCCCGCCAGCTGTTGTTTCTGCATGACATAACGGTTTACCTGATCAGCAGTAAATCGGGCAGGCATATCTCACTCGAGTTAACGTGACTATCCAGACGCTCACGCACGAGCGCCCGGCCAAACACTTGTATTATACCACACCCGGGCCGCCGACGCACTCGGCCGACCGGCCTAATCAGGGCGGTGTCATGGTCCGATTTTACCTTCCAAAGGTCTCTGCCAGGCGCCGTTCCCTTCAGAAGGGGGGCGATCTGTGTAGCTCCACGGCTCAATTTGCGAGCATCCCGCCGGGAGAGCGTCGCCGGCATTGGAAAAGTAAAAGACCATCTCTCCGTTCGTATCGGCCGTGTACAGCCCGTAGAACACTCCCGCGGAATCCAGGCAGCGCCATACGCGTGGCAAAAGATGAGGCAGATCGGCCACCATCTCGTCGTGGGGCAGATCGTCCATCGAGTGCCACTCGAGATCTCCTTCCCGGCCGCATCGAGTCGTCGTCACAGCGGATGCATCGATCCGGGCGGCAAAGACAAAGAGTATGATTCCGGCGCTCGCTTTGTCAGATGGTGAGGCGTGGATGATGCCGCACAGGCGGGGCTGTATGTCGGTGATGCCCGCCTCCTCGGCGATTTCGCGGCGGGCGGCTACGAGCAGATCCTCTCCCGGCTCGACGTGTCCGCCGATGCCGTTCAGTCGACCTGCCCACAGCCGTTTATCGTCGGCGCCGCGAAGCAGCAGCACCCTGTTCTCGTAAAACAGAAAGCATAGCGTGCGCGGAATGACATGATAGCGCGTGGTCTCGACCCCCTGGTCGCTCCATCTCATGGTTCGCCCTCCGCAGGGCATACAGAACATACGGCACATTGACGGCGCCGGCAGGCCGCGCTATGATGGTGATGATGATGGTGATCATATCATGATCACCATCATCATCATATGCGGCAGCCACTGACCACCACCATTCGCCATTTTACTTATAAGGAGCCTGTATGTCATCCTGTCGGTTGCTCCGGCCGGCCATTCTCGCCCCGGCTGTCTGGATCCTGCTGCCCGCCACGGTGAGCGCCGCAGAGGGACCGGCGTCGGGCGATGCGTCGGTCCCTCTCTTTTACCTGCTGGCCTGGCTCATGCCCCTGGGCGTGACGCTGGTTTCCGCCGGCGTAGGGGGTAGATCGTCGACACGCCGTATCGCCCTGTCGCTGCCTCTGGCGCTGGCGGCGACGCTGGTGGCCTATAGCCTGTGCGGCTTTGCTTTTCAGTATGGCGGTATCGGGCGGGTGATCGATGACCGGACTCTGGCCGGGTTGACGGCCGAATGGTCACCCCCTGATGCCGGCGCCGATTGGGGCTTGGTGGGGCTGCGGGGCTTTTTCTTCTCGGCCGGGCGGGCGACCCCCCGTGAGCTGGCGCTCTTTGTCGCTGAACTGGCCCTGGTGACGACGGCCGCCCTCATTCCGCTGACGACGCTGGCCGGTCGGGTGCGCCCGTTGCGGGCCACCGCGCTGGCGTTGATGGTGGCCGGCATCACCTATCCGCTGGCGGGAAACTGGGTTCGGGGCGGGGGCTGGCTGGCGCATCTGGGGGCCCTTTTCCAGATGGGCCACGGGATGGTGGACTATGGCCCGGCCATGCCCCATCTGGTGGGCGCTTGCGCCGCGCTGGCCGGATTGCTGGTCTGTCGTACCGAGGTGAGCGTCCCCGAGACAGAGCCCGATCTGCCCCCCGTCCATATGCCTCTGGGGACGCTGGGTGGAGCCATGCTGACGCTGGTGGGGTGGTTTGCCGTTTTGACGGCACAGCCCTCCATGCCGGTGCCCGCCGACGTGACCCGCCTGCTGCTCAATGCCCTGTGGGCCGTCACCGGTGCAGTGCTGGCGAGCTTTTTATACGGATGGCTGGCCCGGGGTGAGCCAGATCTGGGATTGGCCGGTCGGGGGATGGTGGCCGCGATGGTGGCGGCAGGGGCCGGGCTGGCCTTTTATTCCGAATGGGTGGCGTTGCTGGTCGGAATGCTCTGTGGCCTGTTGCTGGCTCCGGCGATGTATCTGGTGGAGCATCTGCTGGGGCTGGATGATCATGGCGCTGTGGTGACGGTACACGGCGGCTCGGCCGTCGTCGGCCTCCTGGCCGTTGGATTGCTGGCCGATGGCAGCCACGGTCTGGGCTGGAATGCTGCGGCCAGCGCCGATCCTGCGGCGTGGAGTCGGGGAGTAACCGGCGTGCTGACCTCGCCCTCCTGGGGGCTGGGCCAGTTGCTGGCTCAATCGACCGGAGTGGGGGCCGTGGTGCTGCTCTCCCTGGCGTTGCCCTGGGCGATGCTGAGCCTCACCCGCGGCGCCGTCGCTCTGCCGCGAGCCGCCCGTCAGCGTGCCCGGGCCGGTATCGCCCGATGGCGAGAGGCGCACGAGCGGGCCCAAACGGCCCCGCGCCGGCCTCCCCGGCCCGATCTGCTCCAGCAGGCGCACGCCGCGCTGCTGCGCTCTGCCGCCGCCCCCGATCGTCGTCTGCGGCGACGACCACGTGTCGGCGCCTCGAGAGGCGCCGAGGTACGATATGCGCTGCCCTCTCGCACGCGTCGTCGACCGCGCGTCGCCAGACGCTAGTCGGTGGATGCCTTTAGCGGCGCTCTGGACAGAATGGTATAGACCGGCCCCTGGGGACGCAGGTCGCTCTTGATGGTGCACACCTCGTGTGCCGTGAACGATACCGGCGGTTCGGGGGCATAATCGGCGATGGCTCCTCCCAGCGCCTCGATATCGATTCTGGCGGCGTTTCGCTGAATGCGGGCCAGGGTGAGATGCGGGCGAAAGGCGCGATCGTCGGGCGCATGGCCCAGCCGGGCCAGGGCGCGATCTATGTCACGCTGCAAAGCCGTCAGCCGACCCGTTCCCTCGCGCACTCCGGCCCATATCACCCGTGGGCGGCGCGTGTTGGGAAAGCACCCCGGCCCCGTCGTGTGGATCTCAAAGGGCGCGTGGCCGGCGCAAGCCTGTTGCACCGCGGCAAAGATGCCGTTCAGCGCCTCCTCGGGGATGTCGCCGAGGAATTTCAGCGTCAGGTGGATGTTATCCCGGGCGACCCATCGGCCGGCGCGCCCCCCTTTACCATGTCGCAGACGTGACTGCATCTCCTCCAGCGCATCCAGCACGGTGGAGGGCAACTCGATGGCCACAAATATACGCACAGCAGGCACCCGTTACGCTCCTCTCTCACCTGTATCGGGATCGGGCAGGTTGAACAGCACGCGGGCGTTGTCGCCCATCAGTCGTCGGCGCATCTCTTGCTCCATATCGACCTTTTGCAGGCGGCGCAGAAAACGACGGTGCGACATTAGCGGGAAATCGGTGCCCAGCAGCACCTTCTCCGGCGCCCAGGCCATCACATGTCGAAACACATCCGGCTCGTACAGGTAGAATGAGGCCGCCGTGTCATAGTATACGTTGCGCAGCGCCTCGCGCACCTCGGGCATCAACTCGTAAAAGGGCAGCCCGCCGCCCCAATGGGCCAGGATCAGCCGGTTGTCGGGATAGTTCAGCGCCATGCGATAGGTACGATGGGGCCCCTGCGTGCCCTTGCCCGGATAGTCATGGCCGATCAGTTCATCGGCGTGGGTTATCACGGGCACACCGTAGTGACGGGTCAGTGCCATCAGGTCATCCAGCACGACGCGATCGTCCAGCGCAAAGCCCTGACCGTCGGGCATCAGCTCGCCGATGCCGGCAAAGCCGTCCTCCAGGGCGCGTTGTGCGTCGGCCAGCGCCGACCGTCCGGCTTGCGGGTTCACCACCGCCAGGGGGATCAATCGCCAGGGATAGGCCCGCGCCGCATCGAGCACATAGGCGTTGCTTTCGCGGCAGAGGCCCTCGTCGGCCCAGGCGAATCCAAAGGTGACGGCGCAGTGCACCCCGGCCTCGTCCATCGAGGCGATCAGTGCGTCGACATCGGCCATGGCCGATCGCGGGTTGGCGTACAGCCACCCGAACCAACGATCTCGCGACAGCAGGTTCGCCCGAGCGGCGATCATGTCGGGCGAGAAAATATGCGTATGGGTATCGATAATCATGCGCCATCCTGTCATAGCACGAACGTGATTATGCGGACATTCTGATTCAGCGTGCAGAGCATGTCAAATGGACGATGAACGATCCATCGTTATCTGGACAGCACGATCCGTTCGGGGTATATTGGGAGCATGAGAGTCCAACTCATCTACAATCCTGTGGCCGGGCAGGGAGATATCGCCGAGCAGCTACCCCGGGTCGTCGAATTGCTCGAATCTCAGGGGTGGGATGTGACCGTGCGCAAGACGCTCGGTCCCGGGGATGCGACCACCTACGCCCGAGAGGCCGTGGCCCATAACTATGACATGTGTGTGGCCATGGGAGGGGACGGCACGCTGGGTGAGGTGGCCAACGGCCTGGCTCATTCGAGCTGTATCATGGGCGTGCTGCCCACCGGTACCGGCAACGTGTGGGCGCGTATGCTCAATTTGCCCTACTGGACTCCTCTGAATCCGGACGCCCTGGTCGAGGCTACCCATGCGCTTATCAACGGCGTGGTGCATTCGATCGACCTGGGTCGGGCGGCCGGCCGCTACTTTATCCTCTGGCTGGGGGTTGGGCTGGATGCACAGGTCGCGCATGATGTCGAACCCCACCGCGATATTCGCCGCACCCTCGGAAACTTGACCTATCTGGTGACCACTATCGCTCTGAGCTTTACGCTGCGAGGCACCCGCCTGACGATCTCGGTGGATGATCGTTCCGTGCGCTTGCGAACGCTCATGGTGGTGGTGACCAATGCCCAGCTTTATGGTCCTGCCCTTCGTCTGGCGCCCAACGCCCGCCTGGATGACGGCTGGCTCGAGGTGTACATATTCAAGGGGGGCAACATCCTCGACGTGTTGCGCCATTTTGGCAGCATGGTGATCGGCCGGCATACCCGCGATCCCAAAGTAGAGATCTATCGCGCGCGCCGCATCGAGATCCGTGGCGAAAGCCCTCAGCCTCTGCACATGGACGGCGAACCTATGGGCAACATCCCTGTGACGATCGAGGTGGTGCCGCGGGCGCTGCGCGTCATGGTACCTCTGCAGGCGCCGGCCTCACTTTTCGAAGAGGGAACCCATCCTCACCAGGAAGAGCTGAATCTGGCTCAGCGTATCGCTGCGCATGTCAGGCAGGGGGGAGAGCGCTGGTTGGAAGAGGGGAAGCAGATCCGCCACGACCTGGAGCGTCGCCTGCACCGACCCACTCAGTAACCGGCGTCCTCGTTCTGCTCCGGTTCACCGGGATGACACATTTTCCGTAGATACAGATCCGGCTTTAGCTCAGTCGACTGAACCGTCCGGCCGGTCATGGGGCTCGTCGTCGCTCTGACGATACAGAGCCCGGGCCACCACAAGGGCCCACACCGCCTTTGCCCCCGCCTCCAGCAGAGGAAGGGCGCAAGCTTCGAGAGTGGCCCCCGTCGTTACGACATCATCGATCAACAGGAGAGATTCTCCGGCCACATCTGTGGCGGGGCACGAAAACGCCCCGTAGACATTGGCCCGACGTGCGCTGCGCCCGAGTCCAACCTGCGAGGGCGTATCTCGTCGTCGGACCAGAGCCTTTTCGTGCAGGATAAGGTCAAGCCGCCGACCTGTCTCGCGAGCCAGGAGCAGCGCCTGATTATAGCCCCTCTGGCGTATGCGGGCCGGGTGCAGCGGTACCGGCACCACCAGGCGCGGCGTCAATGCATGTGTGCGATAAGCTGTTGCCAGCATTGCGCCCAGTGGGGCGGCCAGTACGCGCATGCCTTCGTACTTGAGGGCATGGATGGCCTGCCGGAGCGGCGGGCGATAGGGCCCTACGACACGCACACCGGCAAGGCAGGGGATTGGCCCCGCGCAGGCATGGCAGGCTCCCGACGGTGATACGGGCGTCCCACAGTGAGGGCAGACCGGCGGATGATAGGCGGATGCTTTCTGGATGCAGCGCGTGCATAGCCAGGCTCCTGGCTGCCCGCAGGCCACGCAGTGTGGGGGGTAGACGAGATCGAGCAGGGTGTGATACCACCTGCGATGGCTCGATTCATCGTCCGAGGCCTGTGGTCTGTTTGGCATGTGGAGCAACTCGACACAGTGCGACGTGCTGTTAGTCGGGTAGCCGGTCCCTACTGTTTGCGGGTCCGGCGGCTTTTCTCCAGATATTCATTCAGCATATCGAGGCTGTACCGGCGATGCCCGCCCGGTGTCCGAAACGGGACAATATCGCCCTGCTTTTCGATTTTGCTCAACGTCAGCAGACTTACCCGCAGAAACTGGGCCGCTTCTTTGGCCGTCAGCAACCGATACTGCTCTGGATCCATCATCGTTCTTGTCTCCTCAATAAAGTAGGTGATCGTAAGTGGCGGATCGGCCAACGGGCGCCCCGCCTGAGTCTATGGCATTATAGCATTGACTAACATGGAATTCTGTTAACTCGGCGTTAGTTCATGCTTTTTAGCGTTTATAGATCGTAAAAGGGTTTCCGACTGTGGCACGCTTGTGATAGAATAGCTGCACCAGAAGATGCCAAGGAGGCACATCGGTGAGTTTCGTTCATTTGCATGTACACAGCGAGTACTCGTTGCTGGACGGTTTGGCCCGCCTGGATGATCTGTGTCAGTATGCCGCCCAATGTGGCATGCCCGCCGTGGCGCTGACAGATCACGGCCAGATGTACGGGATGATCAAGTTCCACCGTGCCGCCACCGACGCGGGGATCAAACCGATCTATGGCTGCGAAGTCTACCAGGCTCCGCGACGACTGCACCAGAAGGATTCTCGTCTGGATAGCAAGGCCTATCACCTGGTCTTGCTGGCCCGTAACATGACCGGCTACAAGAATCTGCTCAAGCTGGTGACGACGGCCAACCTTGAGGGCTTTTATTATCGCCCGCGTATCGATAAGGAACTGCTGGCCGAGCACTCGGAAGGACTTGTTTGCCTCAGCGCCTGTGTCTCTGGTGAAGTGCCCTCGCTCATCGCCCAGGGCGATCTGGAGGGCGCGCGTCGCGCGGTGGGATGGTTCAAGGATATCTTTGGCGTCGACGGTTATTTTCTTGAGCTGCAGCGGCACGGAGGTGTGCCCGAACTGGAGCGCATCAATATGCAGCTCGTCGCACTGGCCAGGGAATTTGGTCTGCGCTGTGTGGCCACCAATGACGTGCACTATGTGCGCAAGGAAGACGCCAAGACCCAGGATCTGTTGCTGGCCATGCAGACCGGAACCACCCTCTCTGACCCCAACCGCATGCATATGGGCAGCGCCGATTATTATCTGATGACCCGTGAGGAGATGGCCTCCCTCATGCCCGAATGGCCTGAGGCGCTGGACAACACCCTGTTTGTGGCCGAACAGTGCGATGTGGATTTGGGATTCTCCGGCTATCACCTGCCTCGCTTCGACGTGCCCGAGCCTTATACAGCCGAAACCTATCTGCGCAAGCTGTGTGAAGAGGGGTTGCGGCGTCGTTACAAGGAGATCACGCCCGAGATCACTCAGCGGCTGGATTACGAGCTGCGGATGATCCACGAGATGGGCTTTGATGATTATTTTCTCATCAACCACGACCTGGTGAACTGGGCCAAACATGAGGCCAAGATGCTGGTGGGGCCGGGGCGCGGCTCGGGCGCCAGCAGTCTGGTGGGATATGTGCTGGAGATTACCGATCTGGAGCCACTGGGCCTGGGGCTCATCTTTGAGCGGTTCCTCAACCCCGGCCGCGTGACCATGCCCGATATCGACCTCGACTATCCCGAAGATCGCCGTGGAGAGGTGATCGAGTACCTCACCCGGCGTTATGGTGAGGAATATACCTCCCAGATCGCCACCTTTGGCACCATGGCTGCCCGCGGCGCCATTCGTGATGTGGGGCGCGCCCTGGGCATTCCCCTGCCCGATGTGGATTATGTAGCCAAGCTGGTGCCTTCCGGCCCCAAAAAGACCATCCAGGACGGCCTGGAGACGGTGCCCGAGCTGCGGCAGATGTACGAGAGTCGCTCGGACATCAGAGAGTTGATCGATTATTCCCTGGGGGTGCAGGGGCTCTCACGGCACCTGTCGACCCATGCGGCGGGTGTGCTGGTGGCCGACAGGCCGCTGGTCGAGTATACCCCCCTTCAGCGAGCCCCTCGCGGCGAGGGCATTGTCTCCCAGTTCTGCATGGAAGACGTGGAGGCCATCGGCCTGCTCAAGCTGGATGTGCTGGGCCTGTCTACCCTCACCGTGATCGATCGGGCCTTTAAGTGGATCAAGCGTACCCACGGTATTCAGTTGACGCAAGAGTCGATCCCCATGGATGATCCCGAATCCTACGCCCTGCTCTCCAGCGGCGAGGTGACCGGTATCTTTCAGGTGGAGAGCAGCGGTATGCGGCGCACGCTGCGCGAGATGCAACCCAGCGAGTTCCGTGACATTGTGGCCGTGCTGGCGCTTTACCGCCCCGGTCCCATGGCCTCGATTCCCAGCTATATCAATCGCAAATTCGGTCGTGAGGAGGTGTCCTACCACCACCCCTCGCTGGAGCCGATCCTCTCCGAGACCTATGGCATTCTGGTGTATCAGGAGCAGATCATCCAGATCGCCACACAACTGGCCGGCTATTCGGCGGCCGAGGCCGACCTGATGCGCCGCGCCGTCGGTAAGAAAAAGAAAAAGGATCTGGAGCAGCAGCATGCGCGCTTTGTCGAAGGCGCCATGGCGAACGGCATCCCCCGGGAGGCGGCCGAGGCCATCTTTGCCGATATCGAGTTTTTCGCCGACTATGGCTTTAACAAATCTCACGGCGCCGCCTATGCGGTGATCACTCTGCAGACGGCCTATCTCAAGGCCCATTACCCCGTCGAGTTTATGGCGGCTTTGCTCTCGGTGGAGCGGGGCAATCTGGAAAAGGTCGCATTTCTCATCGGCGAGTGCCGCCGCCTGGGCATCGAGGTGCGCCCACCGGATATCAACTGCTCGGATGTGGACTTTACCATCGAGCCGAGCCAGTGTGAGGGCCTGCCACAGCGTAACGAGCTGCTGGGCGTCAAAGAATTGGCCATCCGCTTTGGCCTAGGCGCCATCAAGAATGTGGGCGATGGGCCGGCACGTATCATCGTCGAGGCCCGGGGCGACAAGCCCTTTGCCGATATCGACGATCTGGCCCGCCGGGTGGATCTGCGTGAGGTAAACAAGCGCGTGCTCGAATGCCTCATTCGCGCCGGGGCGCTGGATTCGTTGGGCGAACGCAACGCCCTTCTTTCGTCGATGGATCAGATGGTGGCGGTGAGCCAGGAGGTGCATCGCGCCAGGGAGATCGGCCAGTTCAGCCTGTTCGACGCCAATCCTGAGGCCATGGGGCAGGCCGGTGGCACCTCGCTGGTGCTGGCGACCGATGTGCCGCGGCTCTCAGAAAAGGCCTGCCTGACCGACGAAAAAGAGTTGCTGGGCACGTTCATGTCCTCGCATCCGCTGGATCTTTTATCTCGCTATGTGGATGAACGCCTGGTGCCCGTCGCCGAGCTGGATATCTCACGAAAGGACGAACAGGTCCAGGTGGCCGGTGTGCTCAGTTCATTGCGCACCATCATCACCAAAAAGGGCGACCCGATGGCCTTTGCCCAGCTCGAGGATCTTTCTGGCTCGTTGGAGCTGGTCATCTTTCCACGAACTTTTGAAGAGACGTGCGGAAACCTGACCGACGATGCGCTGCTTCTGATCGAGGCCAGGGTGGATGTGCGTGAGGACGAGGTCAAGCTGATCGCCGAGCGCATCGAACCGTACAGGCTGCCCAAAGACGCCCGACGTCGCCAGGTGGGCCAGCGTCTGGCGCGGCATATCCGCTTCGAGATCACGCTGGATCATGATGAGCGTCGCATCAGAGAGACGGTGGATCGGGTGCTCAACGTGTTATCAGAGAACCGGGGTGACGTGCCCTTTAGCTTTAGCCTGGGGAACCGCCGCGGTCGGGTCGAGGTGACCTTTCCGAACCTCAAAACGGCGTACTCTCCCCAGCTTGAGGAGCAGATCGGCAGCCTTTTGGGGCAGAACCGCATGATCGTGGATTGGGCCTGAGCCGGACAGATCGCAGAGGGTGAGGTCTATGCCGCCTCGTCCACCTCGTCATCATGAGGCTCGCCGACGCCGATCCAAATGTGATTGGGCGACACATCGTTTGCGCCGATCACGCGAATGGGGCAATCTCGCAGCGCCCCTTCGTTCAGTTCTGCGCGATGTACATAGCAGAGGGTAGGTGTGACGCCATATTTCTGACGGTAATACTCTATCGCTCCTTTGATTTTGTTGCTCAGAGAGCGGCGGGGTGTGTCGTCGAACCATAGCATGCCGGTCTGCATCATCTTACCATCCTTATGGCTGTCAGGGAGGCTCGGGATCGGCCCTGGGGGCCGCACGAGTCCGGAGCCGGGGCTTCTGGTGTGGGCAGAGCCGCCTGATTCCTGGTGAACGGGTGAAAAATGCCCTCGCGCTGCAGAACCAGAGCCTCCCTCTGGCCGAACGTTGTCCGCCATCATCATAACAGAACATCCGTTCTATGTCAAGATAGGATTTCGCTCTGTATGGTCTGATATCACCTTCGGAAGGTAGTTGTTTGGTGATGCCGGACCATGACGCAGCCCTGTCGCTTCGCCGGGCCGAATTGACGCTGTTGGATCGTAGTGATACAGTGGGAATGGGGGACAAAATCAGATTCAGATGATGGTAGAGCGGCTCCGGACGCTTTGGGGGCCGCTTTTTGAATGAGGATCGGAATGACGACTGCGATTGTAACATTGCATGATATGGCCTTTGGCGGGGACGCCGTAGGCCGACTGGACGACGGACGGGTGGTATTCGTGCCGCTGGCCATCCCCGGCGAGACGGTGCGTATACAGATCGTCGAAGAACGAAAAGGCTATGCCCGCGCCCGCCTGCTGGAGGTGCCGGAGCCCTCTCCCGATCGGGTCGAACCGCCCTGTCGCTTTTTTGGCCTGTGTGGTGGTTGCCGCTGGCAGCATATCGCCTATCCGGCCCAGCTCCGCTTCAAGACCGAGATCGTGCGCGCCCAGCTCGAACGCATCGGCCGACAGGTCGATCCGCCGGTGAGCCCCATGCTGGGGATGGAGGTGCCGTGGGCCTATCGCAACCACGTGCGGCTTCAGGTCGATGGGCGCGGTCGAGTGGGCTACCATGCGCTGCGCAGCCATGATGTGGTGCCGGTGGACGAGTGCCGGATCACTCATGAGCTGCTGAACGAGCTATGGGATGCTCTGGATGTCGAATTCGAGGGGTTGCGCCGTATCGCCCTGCGCGCCGGCATTGCGACAGGTGAGCAGATGGTCATATTCGAGGGGGACGATCCCGAGCTGCCGGAACTGGAGGTGGACATGCCCATCTCTTGCCTCTACCAGGTATCGTCCGGCGTGGCCGATGTAGAGGCCGACTCGGCGCCGGTGGAGGGACTGGTGGTGCTGGCGGGCGAGAGCGTCATCCACGAGCGGCTGCTGGAACGGACGTTTCGGATATCCGGCCCGTCGTTCTTTCAGACTAACACGCTGCAGGCGGAGCAACTGGTCCGGGTGGTGGGCGAATTCCTGGCGCTGCGCCCCGGCGAGGCGTTGCTGGATGTCTATTGCGGCGTGGGGACCTTTGCCCTCTCCCTGGGCGCAGAGGCCGGTCGGCTGATGGGCATCGAGGGCTCGCCCTGGGCCATCGAGGATGCGGTGGCCAACGCCGAGGCGATGGATCTGGACGCGGAGCTGATCGAAGGGGATGTGGCCGAGGCGCTGACGGGGATGGCCGATGAGGGCGAGGACATCTCGTTCGATGCGGTGGTGATGGACCCACCCCGGGCCGGTTGCACCCCCGAGACGTTGCGCGCACTGGCCCACACCGGCGCGTCCCGAATCGTCTATGTTTCCTGTGACCTGACGACCCTGGCACGAGATGTGCGGATTCTTTCGGATCTGGGCTATGCGCTTCGGGCCGTCCGGCCGGTGGACATGTTCCCGCAGACCGGCCATGTTGAGACGGTGTGTTTGATATCTAAAAAAT